>JAYVGI010000397.1:0-24840 GCA_043772355.1 Polaromonas sp. | reverse complement strand
CGGTTTTCGGTTGATGCGCAAGCCGCCAGAGGCTTCGCAACGGCTCCAAACCGTACCGCGCGACAAAATATGGGCGTTACCCTGTGTACCCCACTGGCCTGCATAGACGGAGTGCTACTGTTTAAGGAGCAAGTGGTTTTCCAAGCGGTCCTTGCGCAGGCGCGCGCTGCGAGGTCTGTGCGGGTGAGGCTGGGCGTGGCGAGGGGCTTGTGCGCCGCAGACAGCGCGAGGGGTCAGAGCAAAATTTCGTCAGGGCGTTGCACGCTCCGAACAGAGGGTCTTCCTGAATTTTGATCTGACCCCATTTGCTCTACGTTGCTACGGCGTGGTCGGCACAGTGCGCCGCCGCCGGAGATCTTTGCGTCAGCACTGGCGATATTTACGACCCGCTGGCGATGTGTGCGTCAACCCAGGCGCTCCTTGCGCTTGAACACGGGCACTATATATTCAATAGCTACAAGCCCTTTAATATTGCTGGCTAATACGTGTTTTGAAGGGTCAAACAGGTGAAACCCATGGTTTTGGCACTCCCAGCACCGAATTTTCAGCCGTTTTGCATAAAGTACGCACATTTTGTAGACGCATTTCCATCCGCAATGCCCACCGGTGCCACTGGCAAGACCTGTCTTTGGGCGATAGGGACGCGCTGATAGCCGCCCCACCATCAACGGGATATTGGCTTTTTCCACCTCCCTTAGTGCAAGCGTGTTGCAATGACGGTGGCAAAGCGCTTGACAGTGCCACCCGGCGCAGCAAACTCCTCAATCTGAAAGTCCTCCGTGCGCCAGCCTTTAAACCACTGCTGCACTTCACCCGGTGTGAACAGGCAGTAGTCATCCGCGCCAAACAGGTCCAGGTAGCTGGTACCTTCAATCAGCACGTTGCACACCATCACGCCGTCCGGGCAGGTCAGCGCTTTCATTTTTGCCACCTGCCGGTGCGCCTGCTGGCAGTCCATAAACATGAACAAGCCAATGGCCAGCACGGTGTCATAGCAGCCTTCAAAAATCGTGTCCTGCGCATCGGCCAACATGCATTGCATGGGCAGGTTCTCCGCCTCTGCGCGTTGTTGCAGATGGCCGATAGCCACCGGGCTGGCATCCACTGCCAAGACCGGGTGCCCTTGGCGCGCTGCCATCACACTCAAGTTGCCCATACCGCAGCCGTAGTCCAGCACCCGGCCCTTCAGGTAGGGTAATGAGCGTTGCTCAAACGGGTTGAGCTCCGGCATGGGCTGCGCGGCCAAATGTTTGAACTGGTTATCAAAAAAACGGACTGCATCGCGCATCGTGTGTCTCTTGGGTTCAGTGGGTTTAAGGTTTTTTCACCTCAAGCAATTGCAAATAGGTGTTGTAGGCATTCATGCGGTTGGCAAACCGAAACAGGGGTAGCTTCTCAAAACGGCTCCAGTCAGCGGCGGCATAGGCCTCGTCAAACAAGTCCAAGTCGTTCACCGCTTTGCCCATGGTGGTGCGCAGGTAAGTCAGGTAATCTTGCAGTTGGGCTATGTCTTCCGTGGCGCTTTGAAAGGCTGCGCCATGGCCGGGCACCACGGTGCTGGCGTTTAAATCCTGCATCGTCTTGAGACTGGCAATCCAGGGCGCGGTGTTGGCCGTGGGGCCTATGAACGGGATGCGACCGCGAAACACCAAATCACCTGCGAATAGCACTTTGTCTGCGGGCAGGTACACCATCAAATCCTCAGGTGTGTGCGCAGGCCCCACGGGTTTAATCAGCAGCTCTACCCCAGATAGTTTGACCGATGCATCTTTGTCTATCCAGGTATCGGCCTGCATCAGTTGGGTGTTCTCGTCAATCCAGGGGAACAGCTCGGCGCGCGATGCCGCCAGCCTGTGCTTGGCGGTGTCTGAATGCAGGTACTCTTTGGCCGCAGGATGGGCAATGATTTTTGCGCCAATTTTCTTAAATTCCTGCAAGCCATAAATATGGTCAGCATGGTAATGCGTGACGATGACGTGGGTGATTTTGCAGGGAGTAATTTTTGCAATCGCCTGGATCAAGCCCTTAGCCAGCGCGGGAGAGCCCAAGGCATCTACCACCACCACCCCGTCTTTGCCCACGATGAAGGCCGCGTTGGAGATGAAGTTTTTATTGGCTTGGCTGCCCAATGCGCTCTCTCCCTGCACGTACCACACCGAAGGGCTTAGCTTGTGTGGGGTCAGACTTATGGGGTCTGCATTCTGCGCCCCAGCGTGAACACCTATCAGCGCGCCTGCAACTAAGGCAATGGCTTGAATTGCCAGGGATCGAAACCGTTTGGCTACGGACATCAAGGCTTGATATAGGCGAACTTTTCGCGCGACTGCAATTGCCCGATACGCGCTACGCCAGAGGGGGTGAACTCTGCATCCAGAATAAACTGGTTCTTAGTCAGGTTGCGGTTTTTCAGGGTGATTTCGCAGATTTCAAACTTGACACCGCGCGCCTTCAAATCACTCACCAGCGCGGAATAGTCGATGTTAGGGTTAGCTTTGTCTTTGGCCCCCTCCATCAAAAAGTCCACCCCATTGGCATGCGTGACGACGATGATTTTGGTGTCTGGCGCTACGTCCAGATGGTTACGCACATTGCGCAGGCCTTTGGTCGCCTGCGCATCTGCATGGTCAATGTGGTAGACCGCTTTGTCCTGCGCCAAGGCCATGCCCGCACTGGCTGCCAAAACTACAGTAGCCACAACCAGTTTAAAAAATCGCTTCATACACTTCTCCAGTCATGGTTAATGAACAACGTTAAAGGACGATCCCCGGGTTGCCATCCAGGTTGAGCAACTTGGGGTTGTACAGCTTGATGGGCTTGATGACTTTCTTGTCTTTCAGGTACGTCTCTACGACGTCCCAAATGGGCGGGCCAGCGTTTTTGCTGGCCTCTTGCACGGGAGCCCAGCCGGCTACTTTGTAGGTTTTACTCGCCTCGATCAACTGGCCACCCAGGCGCATATCGCTGATACGGGCACCGGCCTTGGCTGTTGGGTCGCAGGTGTAGCTCATGCCACCGGTGCGCACCATGTCGCCACCTTGCTGGTAGTACGGGTCGGGGTTAAACAGGTTGTCGCACACATCTTCCAAAATGGTTTTGATGGTCTCACCCGACATATTGGTGAGGGTGGTCCACGGATAGGTGACTGCCGTTTGATCCATCACATGCTCGCGTGTGATGGCCTGGCCCGATAGCAGCGATGTGCCCCAGCGGAAACCGGGCGAGAAGGCAATTTGCGCACCACGCACGTTGATGAGCGCATCGGTAATGAGCTGGTCAAACGTACCATTAAAGTTGCCACGGCGGTACAGCAGACCCTCGGTAACGGCCAACTCTTCTTCAAGCTTGCTTTTGTAGGGCGCGCGCACTTTGTCGATCAGTGCGGACATCTCTTTGTCGGCGGGCAAATAGTTGGCAAAGATGGGGAGTAGTTTGTAGTTGATGTTGACAACTTTTTTGTCGCGCACATCCAGGTCGAGCACACCCAGGAACTTGCCATTGCTGCCTGCATTGGTGACCAGAGTTTGGCCACCTGCATTCTTCACCATCGTCGGCACGGGCACGCCATCGTGCGTGTGGCCGCCCAAGATGGCATCAATGCCCGTGACACGGGTGGCCATTTTCAAATCGACATCCATGCCGTTGTGCGACAGCACTACCACGGCCTGCGCGCCCTTGGCGCGCGCCTCGTTGACTACCTTTTGCATCTGCTCGTCCTGGATGCCAAAAGTCCAGTTAGGCACTTGCCAGCTTGGGTTGGCAATCGGGGTGTAGGGGAAGGCCTGACCCACGATGGCGACCGACACGCCATTCATTTCCTTGATGACATAGGGCTTGAACACCGGGTCTTCAAAATCTTTGGTCTTGACGTTTTGCGCTACAAAATCTATCTTGCCTGCAAAGTCTTTTTCGATGATCTCTTTGACGCGCTCTTCGCCGTAGGTAAATTCCCAGTGCGCCGTCATCACGTTCACGCCCAACAGTTTGCAGGCATCGACCATGTCTTGCGCATTGGTCCACAGGCTGGTGGCACTGCCCTGCCAAGTGTCGCCACCGTCCAGCAATAATGCACCGGGGCGGCTGGAACGCAACTGCTTAACCAAGGTGGACAACTGGGCAAAACCGCCCACCTTGCCGTACTGCTTGGCGCAGCTTTCAAAGTCTACATACGTGTGCGCATAGGCCAATGGACTGCCCGCTTTGAGCGCCGCAAATTTAATCAAATGTTCGCCCACCAAATGCGGCACCTTGCCATGCATACTCGCCACGCCCAGGTTCACATTGGGTTCACGGAAATAAATGGGCAACAACTGCGCGTGGCAATCGGTCATGTGCAGCAAATGCACATTGCCGGTCTTGGGCACGTTGTACAGGTCGTTCGCCTGTTGCGCACTAGCCTCCCGCATCAAAGGGAAGCCTGCTACCGCAGCAGCAGTCAGGACAGAAGAAAATTCACGGCGGGAGAGATTCATGATTTTAGCAAGGGAGAAGTAGAAGGAGGGGGGGGACAGAACTTCCGGACGCAGAGGACGCAAAAGTTACGTGAAGGGCGCAAAAGAAGATAGAAAAAGGAAACCAAAAAATAAAACAATAACTACAGATGCGTAGATAAAAGTGAATAAAAATAATTCTCCTTTTGTATTTTTTTGACTTCTCTTTTTTGCGTCCTTTGCGTAACTTTTGCGTCCTCTGCGTCCTGTCTTAGGTATTCAAAATTTACTTATTCACCGGAGAAGCAGGATCCAGCAGCAATGCCATCACATCCTTCACCTGCGCGGTAGTCAAAATACCCGCATCACCAAAGCGCGGCATGTTGCTGCACAGGTTGACGCTGTGGGTGTTCCACAGGCGAGCCCAGGTGTATTTGACGATGGCTTCGGAGTCTTTGGAGTTAGGGTCTTTCACGCCGCGAATCACGCCATACTTGTACAGTGAGGGGCCTAGCGTGCCGTAGCTGATCTCTTGCGGTGCTATCTGATGGCAGGCGTAGCAGTTGGCACCGCTGGGGGCACCAATTCGGTCGGAGAATTGCAGGCCTGTGCCGTCCTGGGCGATGCGTTCGCCCAGCTTCCAGTCCCCGGTGTATTTGCCATCGGCGGGATAGGGAATGTCTTTGTACAAAGCGGTTTCAATCCGCGTCTTGGTTTTGTCATCTACTGCCTTGCCTGTCATCTCGGCTTGGCTGCACACCCGCTGCATTTCGTTTTGCTCCAGGCGATCCATCTTGGCGGGGCCGCGCTCTGCGAAGCTAGCTTTGAGCACGCTCAGCGTGTTCAAAGGTTTATCCACGGTAGCGCAGGCCACCATCAGCGTGGCACCGACAACCGATACTGTAATCGTAGCAAAGTATCTTTTAAATACGCTGGCTAATGCATGTTTTTTCATTTATTTCTCCGGTATCAACGCTTAAGAGCGGGAGCAGCCATCTTGCCGCCTTGGGCGTTCACACCCATGAAGGTGATCAAGTCCACCGATGTTTGAGAAAGGTATTGCAGCTCGGGCATGCGCTGTCCGCGCAGGCAGTCTTGCATACGCCATTGCATGGTGCGCAGGCCGCCTTGGCTGACGCGGTAGGCGGGCCACTGCGCGAACGCATCTTGCGAGCCCTTGCCGGGGCCTGTCAAATTGGGCAGACCTTGCATGCGGATGCGCTTGTCGTCTTGGTTATGGCAGGTGGCGCAACTGAAATCGTGCGTACCGCCCTTGAAGTAAAACACCTCTTTGCCACGTGCATAGGAGGCTTTTTCCATAGGGTGGCTTTGCGGCACGTTGATGGCCACACCGCGTGACTCGTCATAGATATAGGCCACCAGATCTTCGATGACCGTGGCTTTTTGTCCGGCACCACTGGTAAAGTTTCTGGCGTGAAAGTCCTCTTGCTTCATGCCTTGCAAGGTGACCATGCAATGCACCAAGCGGCTCTCGGCATCCATCACTTTGTTGGTGTCGGCGAAATAGCGCGGCAGCACGCCTACGGCTCCCTTGACCTTACCAGCACCCAAGCCTAAATCGCAGGCTTCCAGTGTGGCGTTCTTGGGGCCCGCTTTGGTTTTCCACAGAGCTTCACCGCGCGCGGCGTTCAGATCTGCGGGGTTGCCGTCTTGCAGGCTGGCGCGGTAGTCGTTGATGGCATCTTGCGCCGACTTGGGTTGCGCAAAGGCTACGCTTGCGAATGCCGTAAGCGCTATGATTAGCAGAGCTGCTTGCGCTTTATTTATGCTGGCTAATGGGTTAATTAACTTCAAAATATGCTCCTCGGTTATTGTTATCTACCATTTATCGTACGGGGGAAACTTCAGGTACGCGAAAGGCGCGAAAGTTACACGAAGGGCGCGAAAGAAAACCAAAAAATACCAAAATGAACTACTTCTCTTCGATGGATCAGGCTTATCTACTTTTGAATTTCTTTTTCGCGTCTTTCGCGTAACCTTCGCGCTCTTCGCGTACCGGAAGTGCTCCCCCTGTTCAAAACTTTAAGAAATCACCGCTTCATCAGTGCGTTTGCCGCCTTTGTTGTCCACCCAGGACACCGCAATTTTGTCTCCCGCTTTGCCACCGGTAAACATAAATTGGATGAACGGATTTTTCGACACCGCAGGGCCCCACTGGGCGCTCATTACGGTTTTGCCGTTATGGGTGGCGCTGACGGTTTGGATGTAGTGCGCAGGCACCAGGCTGCCGTCAGCAGCTTTGCGCATGCCAGACTCCATCTCGTGGCTGATCAGCACACGCACGGTTACTTTGTCGCCAGCGGCTTGGGCGCGAATTCGCATCGGATCACTCATGTTGAACTCCTTTATCTGAAAAAAATCTATTAACCGCCGCAGCCACCGAGGGTGACTTTGACTTCTTTGACGGCGTAGAAAAACTTGTCGCCCACTTTAGCCAGTGCGTACACATTGGACGATTGGCCCATCTTGACGTTGGTGGACACGTTGGCATCGGTGCCGGGGAAAATATCAAAGCCCGCAGTCAATGCCGCCGGATTCTTTTCCACCATCAAGCCCAGCCAGGTGGTACCGGCCATGGCGCTTTGCGCACCCAGGCGCACCACGTTGCCGTTTTCGGCAATCTCGGGGGCGCTCAAGGTGATTTCTTTGCTCTCGGTAGCGGTGCCGCCACCCATGGCCTTGACGGCATCGGCCAAGGTTTTGCTCTCAAACGCAGCCTTGTTCCAAGCGGTTTGTGCGCTGGCCGCAGTGGGCATCAGGCCAGCGGATGCGGCCAGACCGAGTGCCACAACACCCGATTTTTGTACAAATTCACGACGTTCCATAAAACACTCCTGGTAAAAATTAAACACTCAACTTAACTCTGATTAAACGATAAATAACGACAACTTGTTGACAGGGAAACTACTTGTTTGCACCCTGCGCAAGCCATTGCGCCACCTTGCCAATATCGGGCTCCCCTATGCTTTGTGCGGGCATGGGGATGGGGCCGTACACGCCCGAGCTGCCGTTTTTGATGCGACCCGACAAGTACGCCACCGCGTCCGATTTGGCATTGTGTTTGGCGGCGATCTCTTTGAAACTCGGGCCGACTACTTTAGTGTCCATACCATGGCATGCAGAGCATGCGTTTTGATTCAAAATGCTCAGCACATCGCTGCTTTTGAGTTTGCCCGCGGTATCTGCTGGTTTGTCTGTAGATTTAACGGCTACCACCACAGGCGCAACGGCTGCCGCACCTAATACCCCCATCGGCTTGGTGGTATCTGCACCGCGCTGCGCGCCGACCGCACGCGACTGCTCGGCCAGGTTGCCATGCGCGTTGCGCACATGCTCTGGCAGGAGGCTCGCTACCTTGGGGTCTACTGCGCAGTTAGACATGCACGCCTTGCCCTGTACATCGGGCTTGGCCGTGCCACCAAACTCATTGCCTGGCCACAGCGCATGGGCCGTGGTCATGCCGTTGCGGTTGGGCATTTTTTTCTGCACATCCGCCATGTTTTTATCACTGAGGGTGAAGTCATCCGGCACGATGTTGCCCAGGTTGAGTAAGTACGCGGTCACTGCATACACCTCGTTCGCGGTGAGCGATTTAGGTGCTGTCCAGGGCATGGCACGGTTGATGTAGTCCCACAGGGTGGACAGGTGGGACACCTTCATCAAGGTGGTGCGAGACGGTGTGTTAGCCTCGGGCAATAAACTGGCGACAACGCCTGCCTGTACATCTTTAGGGGTGGTGTAGCCCACTAGGGCGGCAAAGACAGAATTGCTTTCGCCAAACGCGCCGTGGCAGGACGCACACTTGCCTTCCCACACGGTCTCACCCAGCTTCACACTGCCTTGCCCAGCGGGCAAACCTTTGAAGTCAGGGCGCACATCAATGTCCCAGGCTTTGACTTCGTTGGCGGTGGCGCTGCGGCCTACGCCTTCGTATTTGGCGGGCTGGGCTGGGGCTACGAATGGCGCACCAAGCAAAGTGAGAGCAGCCAAATACCGGACAGCCGGACGCAGAGGACGCAAAAGTTGCGCACAGGACGCAAAAAAGAAATACCGAAAAGAATTCAAAATTGAAAGTCCAAGAGAATGGGTAGTGGGTTGAATATTGAAGTCAAAATATTTTTTTGACTTCATTTGCTCCCTGACTTCTTTTGCGTACTTTGCGTAATCTTTGCGTCCTCTGCGTCCGGAAGTTTCTGTATTTTTCTTATGACAGTTGAACATTTTTCACCTCGCCAGACTCTTGCAACAACCACGTTTGGATCGAGTTGTTATGGTAAATACTGCGCGTGCCGCGCACTTTGCGGTTCTCCGCATAGGTGGGCTGCACATGGCCGGTCTCGTCCGTCGCACGGCTCATCAGCAGGGCGGGTTTGCCGTCCCATGACCAGTCCATATTGAAGCGCGTGAGGCACTTGGACAGCACAGGCGCCTCCAGGCGGGCGCTCTTCCAGTTGCGGCCACCGTCGGCAGACACGTCTACCTTGGTAATCTTGCCGCGACCGCTCCATGCCAAACCACTCACATTCAGAAAGCCTTTGTCCAGCAACACCTGCCCGCCGCTGGGGGTGGTGACGACCGATTTAACTTCTTGCAGGCTGCTGTACTGGCGGTGTTTACCTTCGGGCAGCAGGTCGATGTAGTGGATGGTCTCGTCCTTGGTGCCATAGGCTTCGTCGCCTAGTTCGATGCGGCGCAGGTACTTGACCCAGCTCACCCCTTGCACGCCGGGCACCACCAGGCGCAGCGGGTAGCCGTTCTCGGGGCGCAGCATTTCGCCGTTCATACCGTAGGCCACCAGCACCTCGTCGTTGAGCACCATGCTCAGGGGAATCGTGCGCGTCATGCTTGATCCATCTGCGCCTTCGGCCAAGACAAACTTGCCGCGTTTAAAGTCTGCCCCGCACATCTCCAGCAGCACGCGCAATGGCACGCCGGTAAACTCACTACAGCTCACCATGCCGTGGGTGTATTGCACCGTGGGCACGGCGGCGTTGCCCCATTCCATGCCGGTGTTGGCACCGCACTCAATAAAGTGGAAGCGGCTGACGGAGGGCAGGCGCAGCAAGTCATCCATGGTGAAGACCATGGGCTTTTTCAGCATTTTGTCGTCGCTGCCGTTGACCATCAAACGGTGTTTGTCGGGCTCAATATCCCACCAGCCCTGGTGGTGCCGCTCAAAGTGCAAACCACTGGGCGTGATGATGCCAAACAGGCCTTGCAGCGGCGCAAAGCTCACGCCCGCCTGCGACACGGCTGTGAGGCCCGGGCTTTGGCGGCGCTGCAAATTCTTCTCATGCACGCTGGGTACGCCGTAGCCTGTGTCTGCTACACCTTTGCCAAGGCCTTTGGTGTGGTCCGGCAGATGGATGATGTTGGGGTCATCGCCGCCCGTGCTGCTTTGCGCACGCGCGCTGGACGCTGCCGCCACGGCAGAGGCCAACGCCCCCGCCATAAAGCCGCGCCGCCCGGCGTACACCGACTTGACCTGTTCTTGGCTCAAAAAACCCTCAGGTGCGGGCTGGATAAATCGACTCATTCGCATATAATGATATTTAGGATGGAGGTTGTAGGGACAAAATATAGGGAAACTTCACAGGGGATTAACGCAACTTAGCCGAAGTGGCCGGTTCGTCAAGGTCAATCGCTATCTGGGTGCACACACTGCGGCACAACCCGGCAGCGGTTTTGCTACTGATTTTGTAGATCACCTGGGTGCCCACCTTGTTGCGCGACAGGATGCCACTGCGGTACATCAGATTCAGGTGCTGCGACAGATTGGGCTGGGTGGTATCAATATGCGCCAACAACTCGTTGACTGAACGCTCGCCATCGCACAGCATGTTCAGCACCTTGAGCCGCACAGGCGACGACAGTGCGCCAAACAGCTCAGCCGCAATAGCGAACACCCGCTGGGTGTCCGCCGTGTCTTGCGACTCAGCGTGTAACGAGGAGATGGCTTCTAGTGTCATGCGAGTGTGTCTGCCCAGATGTTGCGTGCCCAGCTTTCGGCGTAAACCCCTTCAAGCTGCGTAACCTCGGATTTTAAGTCAATTGGTGAAACACCCCCAGCACCCGCCACGGCCTTGAAGGTTTTCTCAGCCGCCACGTACTCATGCACGCTGGCCACATGGATGCAGTTTTTAGCATCAATCATGCTGTAGCAGGTGTTGGTGAGCATCGGCGCAGGGTTGACTTCCCAACCACTGAGCTGCGCCACAATGGCCGCTGCCGCCACCTTGGCCTGGCTGTTGGCCATGTGGCCGCTCTTGGGCATGAGGGGCGCTACCTGGATAGAGTCGCCCAGCACATGCACGTCCTTGGCTGCGGTGGACTCAAAGCTTTGGTAGTTAACTCCGCACCAGCGACCATTGGCCATATTGTTCAGGCCGGACTGCACGGCAATGAGACCCGCACGCATATTGGGCAGCGCGTTGATGACCTGCGCCTTCACATCGTCTTGCACTTCAAATTTAATAGTGCCCGTTTTGGCATCGACAGCCGTCACTTTGTGGTTGCCACGGTATTCGACCATGCCTTTGTATTGGTTGTCCCACACTTTTTTAAACAGTGGCCCTTTGGAGGTGACATCCGGGTTGCCATCCAGTATCAGGACTTTACTTTTCGGCTTGGCCGCTTTGAAGTACGAAGCCACTTGGCAGGCACGCTCATACGGGCCGGGTGGGCAGCGGTAGGGCGCTACAGGAATGGTGATGGCGTACACACCGCCGTCCGGCATGGCCTCTAGCTGCTTGCGCAGTGCCAGCGTCTCCGCGCCCGCCTTCCAGGCATGCAAAATTTGGCCGCTGGCGTTGGCCTCTGCCAAGCCCTCAATGCTGCCCAGCATCAAGTCAATGCCGGGGGAGACCACCAGCTTGTCATACGCAATGCTGCCGCCGCGCCCGAGGGTGACGGTTTTCTTGGCGGTATCAATCGCGGTAACCATGTCTTTCACCACCGTTACGCCGTGCTTGCCGGACAGCCCGCCATAGGGCTGCGTGATGTCAGCCATCTGCTTGCTGCCGCCCAGCACCATATTGGACATGGGGCAGGAAACAAACGCATCGTTGGGCTCGATCAGCACCACGTTGATTTTGTAGTCCGACAGCAGGCGCACATACTTGGCAGCGGTAGCGCCACCGTAACCACCACCCACCACCACGACTTGGGCTTTGGCGGGGATGGAGGTGGTAGCACAGGCAGACAGCCCGAGCAAGCTCATGGCGGCAGAGGATTGGAGAAACTCACGGCGTTGTATCAACATGGTGTTCTCCTACTTATTTTTGTGCTGCAAAGTAAGCGGCGATCTGCTCGATCTGCGTATCGCTGTAGCCCTTGCTGAGCTGGTGCATCACAGTCGCTGGGCGGGTGCCAGATTTAAATGCCTTCATCTGGGTGACGAGGTAGTCTTTAGACAAGCCGACCAAGGGCACCACGGCCGAGCCGCTCACCGCTTTGCCATCGGTTCCATGGCAATTGGCGCAAGTAGCCGCTAGGCTCTTTATATAAAGCTGCCGCTGATCTTGTGCGTTAGCAGATAGCGATAAAACGAGCAATATGTTAGAGGCAGCAAAGGCAACTAAAAAGCGGTAATGGGTGCCGTGGTACATGTTTGTTTCTCTGCAACTAAGATACGCGCTAACTTTGACATAAATTTTGGCAAATTGTGGCGAATAAATTTCATACAACTTAGAAATATAAGCATTTAATTATTGTTCACATTTAATAGTCGCCGATACAGGGATTTCCCTTAATCAAATGACTTTTTCGAAATATTTTGGGTCTATGTGATTTGTAGTGGACAGATCCCGCGTGGCAGCAAATGGGGCGGTAGAGGCAAATGGGGTTATGGAAGCAAATGGGGTCAGATCAAAATTCAGGACGAAGCTCTGTTCGGCGCGTGCAACGCCATAACGAAATTTTGCTGACCCCTTTTGCGTAGTTTCCGGCGCGTCGGGTCGTTCTCCCCCCCCCTTCTGCCCGCGAAGAATCCCTTTCATAGAGCTCGCGACTCGCGCCAGAGCGTGTGCCATGGGCATGGGCCCCGAACCTCCGGCACGAGCGCAGGGGGGGGGATTACCGGGCAGCAAGTCGCTGTAATGGCCGCTGCTGCGGTGAGATGAATTTTGATAAGTATGCATAACTTAATCACTCTATAAGATTAAGAAACACAGCATATTTCAACAATAAATTGACAATCAACCTAATAGCTCACTATAAAAACGCCACATAAAGAAATAAATTGTCAACGCTGTGACAAGGTACATAAATTCGCATAATTTAGTGTGCTTCGCAGGCTCGCCAACAGCCTTCGGGCCGCAAAAAAGTGCTGGAAAACACGGTTTTGAAACCTTTTTAAGATACTAATCGATCTGCAGACCAATAGAATTATGCGGTAGCAGCTCCTGTATGTGTAGCACGTTGAAATGGGTATGCAGGTGTCTGCTGGGGCATCTGGGCGTTTGTGGATGCCTACAGGCAGTCAGAAAAGCCCGCGCGCTGCCCGGCACGTCACCGTAGCCTGCACACCTCCAGCCTGCTCGCGCCGGAGTGTGTGCCATGGGGTTGCGCCGCCATCAGGGCGCTTCAGCTGGCAGCACGGAAAATTGGGTACACCACGCGTCTAACTCCACACCGAGCCAGACCCCAATTTGAGTACTGCACAGGCGCGCCGGAAGGAGCCGACGTCCGGGGCGCACGCCCATGGCACAGGCTTTGGCGCAAGCCGCGAGGTCTGTGCGGGTGACTCTTCAAACAAAAGGTGGAGGGAACGAGCCGATGCGCCGCAGACTACGCGCTACCAGCCCAGTGCAAGTCACACAGTGCTAACATTTTTTGAATGACTTTCAATACTAAACTGCATGTATTGTTGCTTTAAACGCTAAATCACGCGTAACGCGCGGCCATGCTTTCCAAGGCAACTGGCTTGAGCTTTGACCCCATCCCCGCGCAGCCAAAAGCCTCAAAACGGGCCTTCACAATGCTGCGCGCGGCATTCTTGGCTGCTACCAGCGCCTTGCGTGGATCAAATTCGCTGGGCTGCTGGGCAAAGACGCGGCGCATGGCACCCGTCATGGCCAAGCGGATGTCGGTGTCGATGTTGATCTTGCGCACCCCGGTTTTAATGCCGCGCTGAATTTCTTCTACCGGCACGCCATAAGTCTCTTTGATATCGCCACCAAACTGGCGAATGATCTCCAGCCACTCTTGCGGCACGCTGCTGGAGCCGTGCATCACCAAATGGGTATTGGGGATTTGCGCATGGATTGCAGCTATGCGGTCCATCGCCAAAATGTCCCCTGTGGGCTTGCGGGTGAACTTGTAGGCGCCGTGGCTGGTGCCAATCGCAATCGCCAGCGCATCAACCCCTGTTTTCTCTACAAAGTCTTTGGCTTGCACCGGGTCGGTCAGCATCATGTCGTGGGTGAGCTTACCTACCGCACCAATGCCGTCTTCTTCGCCCGCATCGCCAGTCTCCAGCGAACCCAGGCAACCCAGCTCACCCTCTACAGATACGCCTATGGGGTGGGACATCTCACAGACCTTGCGGGTCACTTCCACGTTGTACTGGTAGCTAGAGGGCGTTTTGCCGTCCGCCATCAGCGAGCCGTCCATCATCACGCTGGTAAAGCCCGATCGGATGGACTGCTGGCACACGGCGGCCGAGGTGCCGTGGTCTTGATGTACTACCACCGGGATGTCGGGATGCGACTCCACGGCCGCCAGCATCATGTGGCGCAGATACGCCTCGCCTGCGTATTTGCGTGCACCAGCGGAGGCTTGCAAGATGACTGGGCTATTGGTCTCTTGCGCGGCCTCCATGATGGCGATGATTTGCTCCAGGTTGTTGACGTTGAAAGCGGGCACGCCGTAGCTGTTTTCAGCAGCGTGGTCTAGTACTTGACGAAGGGAAACAAAAGCCATGGTAACTCCTAAAATTTAAATCAAATATGCTTTAAAGCAAATAAAATATTGCGCGAGCAGCTATCATCTATATAGCGTTTTACATCGCTGCGCGGTGCTGCAGTATCTCAAATGCAGGCAATGTCTTGCCTTCCAGCACTTCCAGAAAGGCACCCCCACCGGTAGAGATATAGCCCACTTCTTTCTCAATGCCGTATTTGGCAATGGCCGCCAAGGTGTCGCCACCGCCAGCAATGCTGAAGGCGCTGGAGTGTGCAATCGCCATCGCGATAGTTTTGGTACCGTTTTCAAACGCCGCAAATTCAAACACTCCCACCGGGCCGTTCCACACGATGGTGCCTGCGGTTTTGAGTTGCTCGGACAGTCTTTTAGCGGTTTCAGGGCCAATGTCCAGGATCAAATCATCATCGGCCACGTCCGTAGCGGCTTTCACGGTGGCCACCGCATCAGCGCCGAAGCTTTTGGCAGTCACTACATCGGTCGGTATCGGCACTTCTGCGCCGCGCTCTTTCATGGCCTCCATCACGGCTTTGGCCTGTGCCACCAGACTGGGCTCAGCCAGGCTTTTACCGATATTCAAACCCGCAGCCAACATGAAGGTATTGGCTATGCCGCCGCCCACAATCAGTTGATCTACATTCCTAGCCAAGGCCTTCAAAATGGTCAATTTGCTGGACACTTTGCTGCCCGCCACAATCGCCACCAATGGACGCTTGGGATTGGCCAGTGCCTTGCTAATGGCATCCATCTCAGCGGCCAGTAGTGGCCCTGCGCAGGCTATGGGCGCGTACTGGGCAATGCCGTACGTGCTGGCTTCGGCGCGGTGCGCGGTACCAAAGGCATCGTGTACAAACACATCGCACAGGGCAGCCAGTTTGCGGGCCAGCGCTGCGTCGTTCTTTTTCTCGCCCACATTCAGGCGGCAGTTTTCCAGCATGACGATCTGGCCAGGTTGAACGGCAACACCCTCTGTCCAGTCAGACAGCAGAGGGACTTCGCGGCCCAGCAATTCACCCAAGCGCTTGGCCACGGGCGCCAAACTGTCTGCGGGTTTAAAAGCGCCTTCTGTAGGCCGTCCCAAATGGCTGGTCACCATCACCGCAGCGCCTGCTTCCAGCGCCATTTGTATGCATGGCAAGCTGGCGCGGATACGCGTGTCTTCAGTAATCGCACCGTTGGCATCTTGCGGCACGTTCAAATCGGCGCGAATAAACACACGTTTGCCGTCCACAAATCCATTCTTCACGACATCGGCAAATCGCAATACTTTCACAGCCGGGCTCCTACCACGCGCGCCATTTCCAGGCATTTGTTGGAGTAACCCCATTCGTTGTCGTACCAGGCGACTACCTTCACAAACGTACCGTCCAGCGCCAGGCCTGCCTCTGCGTCAAACACACTGGTACACACCTCGCCCCGAAAGTCGGTGGCAACCACTTTGTCTTCGGTATAACCCAACACGCCCTTCATGGCACCCAGGCTTTGCGCCTTCATTTCGGCGCAGATGTCTTGGTAGCTGGCCTCCGTATTAAGCTCAACCGTGAGATCCACCACCGACACATCGCTGGTGGGCACCCGAAACGACATGCCCGTGAGTTTCTTGTTTAATGCAGGAATCACTACACCTACGGCCTTGGCTGCGCCGGTGCTGCTGGGGATGATGTTTTCCAAAATACCACGTCCACCACGCCAGTCCTTGTTACTTGGGCCATCCACCGTTTTTTGCGTGGCTGTAGCCGCGTGGATGGTCGTCATCAGGCCACGCTTGATGCCCCATTTTTCGTTCAGCACCTTGGCCACTGGTGCCAGTGCATTGGTGGTACAGCTAGCGTTGCTGACAATCGCCTCGCCCTTGTAGCTGGTGTGGTTCACGCCATATACAAACATCGGTGTGTCGTCTTTGCTGGGGGCAGAGATGATGACTTTTTTAGCACCAGCAGCCAAGTGTTTTTCAGCACCCGCTTTGTCTAGAAACAAACCCGTAGACTCGATGACCACATCAGCGCCCACTGCATTCCATTTCAATGCTGCTGGGTCGCGCTCTTGGGTCAGGCGAATTTTTTTGCCATTGACTATCAGCAAGTTGCCCTGCACCGATACCTCGCCTTTAAATCGGCCATGCACCGAGTCGTAGCTGAGCATGTAAGCCAAATAATCTGGCTCCAGCAAATCGTTGATGCCGACGATTTCAATATCGTCGAAGCTCTGAATCGCAGCGCGAAAAACGTTGCGGCCAATGCGGCCAAAGCCGTTGATACCTACCTTGATGGTCATTCAGAGTCCTAGATTAAATTATTTTTGAAGATGCTGCAAAATCGCTGAGAAATCAGATATCACGCGGTCTGGGTGACTGTCTTGAATCTTGGCACCCATGTTGTAGCCGTAGGGCAACGCCCAAACCTGCACCCCAGCGTTTTTGGCCGTGGCGATGTCTATCGACGAATCACCCACAAACAAGCAGCGGTCAAGGGCCACACCAAACTCTCCCATACAGGCCCATATGCCGTCGGGTTTTGGTTTTTTGGTGGGCAAGCTGTCGCCCGATATAACGCGATCAAAAACGTTTTGCAACCCATGCGCTTTCAAAACCGTTTGCGTGTACTGCCCTTCTTTGTTAGTGACAACAGCCATCTTGATGCCTGCCTGGCGCAGCGCCTGCAATGTCTCGCGTACATGGGGGTACAAGGTGCTGCGTGTGCCGCAGCGTTTATGGTAGTTGGCTGCAAATTCCACCTCAATCAACTTCAAGCTGTCAGAGGTGCGCACTGCGGCCGGATCGGTTTTATCCGCGAATGCTAGCGCCTGGATCAGTAGCTCGCGCGTGCCATGCCCTATCCACTCGTCCACCTGTTTTTGCGTGACTGCGGGTAATTTGAATCTGAACAGAGTGTCGGTTACTGCGTCGTAAATCTCCGGCGCAGTTTCAATCAAAGTGCCGTCCAGATCGAACATGACTAAATCAAAGGGAAAGGCTGAGGTCATATCAAGTCCTGTCAGTTATAGGCACGCACGATGGAGTCGTTGGTTTTGGCGACCTCCATATGGGCCGCACGGTGTACCAATGTCTTTGCCGCTTCCACGATACGCTGGGTTGAGATACCAAAGTGTTGGTATAAATCTTTTGCCGGGGCAGACTCGCCAAACGTGCTGATGCCAATCACGACACCGGAGCGCCCTACGTATTTTCGCCAAAAATCGGGATGCGCAGCCTCTATCGCTATGGCTGGTAAGGACATAGGGATCACCGTGTTTTGGTAAGCCTCTGATTGCCTGTCAAACACATTGGTACATGGCATAGACACCACGCGCGCCGCGATGCCTGCACTGGCCAGTAAAGCTTGCGCCTCCATGGCCATATGGGTTTCAGACCCTGTGCCGATGATGATGACTTGCGGGTTGTCTATGTCGCTCAAGATGTAACCGCCTTTGCGGATGGAATCTGCCATCTTCGGATCAGTGGCCAACTGCGGAAGGTTTTGCCGTGATAAAGCCAGCGCCGTGGGGCCGTGGTTGCGCTCTACCGCACAGGCCCAGGCCACTGCCGTTTCCAGCCCGTCGGCGGGCCGCCAAACGTCCAGACCGGGGATGATGCGCAGGCTGGGCACATGTTCCACGCTTTGGTGTGTGGGGCCGTCTTCACCCAAGCCAATCGAATCGTGGGTAAACACATGAATCACGCGCCGTTTCATCAGCGCGGCCATGCGTATGGCGTTGCGCGAATAGTCGCTGAACGTCAGGAACGTGCCGCCATAGGGAATGTAGCCACCGTGCAAGGCCATGCCGTTCATGATGGCGGCCATGCCAAACTCGCGCACGCCGTAGGACAGATGGTTACCCCAGGTGTCGCGCCCTGCTTTGGTGCAGCCTTTAAAGTTAGTGAGGTTAGAGCCGGTTAAGTCGGCACTTCCGCCAAAAAACTCGGGCAGCAGAGGTGCCAGTGCGTCCAGCGCGTTCTGGCTGGATTTGCGGGTGGCTATTGTCTCGGGTTTGGCAGCAATGGCTTTGAAGACATCCGCCAACCGAGCGTGGTACTCCACACCCAAGTCCCCATTGACGCGGCGCTCCAGCTCGGCGGCATCTTCTGGGTAGTCGGTACGGTAGGCTTCAAATTTTGCGCGCCATACGCGCTCGGCTGTCTGTCCACGCTCTACAGCATTCCATGCATTGGCAATGTCTGACGGAATCACAAACGGCGCGTGCGGCCAGCCTAGCGCATCGCGGGTGGCCTGCACCTCGGTAGCGCCCAGCGCAGCGCCATGCACGTCATGCGTGCCCGCCTTGTTCGGTGAACCTTGGCCAATCACTGTCTTGCAACAGATCATCGTGGGACGACCTTTAGGGCCATACGCTTGGGTGCGTGCCTGCTCTATGGCGGCGTTCACCGCATTGGCATCGTGGCCGTCCACATTGGCAATTACGTTCCAGCCATAGGACTCAAAACGCTTGGGTGTGTCATCGGTAAACCAGCCTTCCACATGGCCGTCAATCGAGATGCCGTTGTCGTCATACAGTGCGATGAGCTTGGACAGACGCATGGTGCCCGCGAATGAACAGGCCTCGTGGCTGATACCCTCCATGAGACAACCGTCGCCCAAGAACACATAAGTAAAGTGGTCCACCACGTTATGTGTTTGACCTTCTTCACAACGGTTAAATTCTGTGGCCAGCAGCTTCTCAGCCAAAGCCATGCCTACCGCATTAGAGAGGCCCTGCCCTAGCGGGCCGGTAGTCGTCTCGACACCCGGGGTCACATCCACCTCAGGGTGCCCAGGGGTTTTGCTGTGCATTTGCCTAAAGGCCTGCAGCTCTTTCATGGGCAGGTCGTAACCCGTCAGGTGCAGCAGCGCATAGATCAGCATGGAGCCGTGGCCGTTAGACAGCACAAAGCGGTCACGGTCTATCCAATGCGGGTTGGCTGGGTTATGTTTGAGGTGGCGGTTCCACAGCACCTGGGCAATCTCCGCCATGCCCATGGGCGCGCCGGGATGACCTGACTTGGCTTTTTCAACGGCATCGACGGCCAACATGCGGATGGCATTGGCCATTTGCTGGCACATTTCTGGGGTGTTAGTTGTCATGTTGTTCGCCATTTAACTTAATTACTTCCCATGGCGCGCTTGCGGCGCTCCATCATGCGCCAGATGAACGGCGTGAAGATTAGCTGCATCGCCAGTTCCATCTTGCCACCAGGCACCACGATGGTGTTGGCCCGCGACATGAAGGAGTCGTTGATCATGCTGCGCAGGTATTGAAAATCAATGCCTTTAGGCTTGGCAAAACGAATCACCACCATGCTCTCGTCGGGCGAGGGAATGTCGCGCGAGATAAAGGGGTTAGACGTGTCCACCATCGGTACGCGCTGGAAGTTCACATGGGTGTGGGCAAACTGCGGGCAGATGTAGTTCACATAGTCGGGCATCCGGCGCAGAATAGTGTCGGTAACTGCCTCGGCGCTGTAGCCGCGCTGGTTTTTGTCGCGGTAGAGTTTTTGAATCCACTCCAAGTTGATAACCGGTACAACGCCAATCAGCAAATCTGGGTGCTGTGCGATGTTGACTTCAGAGGTGACGACACCCCCATGCAGACCTTCATAGAACAGCAAATCCGAATCTTTAGGGAGGCTCTCCCACGGGGTAAACGTACCCGGTTCCTGTTTGTACGGCTCGGCTTCTTGCGCGTTGTGCAAATACTTGCGGCGCTGGCCACTGCCGGTGTTGGCGTAGTCGCGGAAAAGCGCTTCAATTTCTGGAAATAGGTTATTTGCTTCACCAAAATGGCTAAAGTGCTGGTCACCCTGCTTCTCAGCCTCTGCTGCGCGCAACTTCATCTCTTTGCGGTCATAACGGTGAAAGCTGTCGCCTTCTATCAAAGCTGCATTCACGTTCTCGCGGCGAAAGATGTTTTCAAAAGTTTTGGTGACCGATGAGGTGCCCGCACCGGACGAACCGGTGATGGCGATAATGGGATGGCGTTCAGACATGGTGGATATCTTTATGGTGATATTGATTTCAAGTAAAACACTGCATAGCCAGCGTATTTAAATCATAGTTTGCTATTTAATATGCAGCTTATACAGTCAGGCAGACGTGCTCAAAGTATCAGTTGCGGAACAGGCTACGCTCTGCAAACAGGGGGTTACCTGTTTCTGCACTAGGCGGCTCGGCATGGTAGCGTTCAATACGCTCCACCTCGTTGCGCGAGCCAAACACTAAGCCAATGCGCTGGTGCAAAGACGTAGGCTTGACGCCCAGCATGGGCTTTTCACCTGTGGACGCACGGCCACCGGCTTGTTCCATGATCATGCCGATAGGGTTGGCCTCGTAGAGCAAGCGCAGGCGTCCGGGTTTGGTAATGTCTTTGGTATCACGCGGGTACAAAAACACACCCCCCCGCATCAAGATGCGGTGCGCCTCGGCCACCATGCTGGCTATCCAGCGCATGTTGAAGTCTTTGCCCCGCGCGCCCGTCTTGCCCGCCATGCATTCGTCCACATAGCGTTTGACGGGTGCTTCCCAGAAGCGGCTGTTGGACGCGTTGATAGCAAATTCTTGGGTGTCTGGCGGAATCTGCATCATGGGGTGGGTTAGCATAAACTCGCCCAAGGTAGGGTCAAGAGTGAAGCCATTCACACCATTGCCCACGGTCAACACCAACATCGTGGTGGGCCCGTACAGCGCGTAGCCAGCCGCTACCTGGGTGCTGCCCGCTTGTAAAAAGTCAGCCTCACACACATTGCGCTGCTGGTCGCGCGCAGTGTCTTCTAGGTCTTTAGGTACGCGCAGCACCGAGAAGATGCTGCCCACCGAGACGTTCACGTCGATGTTGCTAGAGCCGTCCAATGGATCAAACACCAACAGGTATTTGCCCCGAAGGTGCTTGGTCGGGATTTGGTAGGGCAAGTCCATCTCTTCTGATGCCATGCCCGCCAGATTGCCCGCCCATTCAGTCCGTTGGATGAATACGTCGTTACTGAGCACATCAAGTTTCTTTTGCGTCTCGCCTTGCACGTTGACAGAGCCACCGGCCTCTGGTGCGTGGTTGCCCATCACGCCTCCCAGCTCACCAAACGCTACGGCCCGGGCTATTTCTTTGCACGCTAGCGCGACATCCAGGATCAAAGCGTTAAAGTCACCCCCTGCAGCCGGGAAGCGGCGGCGCTCTTCAATTAAGAATTGCGTTAAAGTGGAACGTTGGGTTAACAGCATGGGAAGGCTTTCAAGATTTAGATCTTTTCGTGTAACAGTCAAAAATAACTTAACTCACCGCTACTTGGCGGCGAAGCTCGTTCATTACGCCGCGATAGCCCCCGTTGGCATCTGGCGCACCAAACACTGCACTGCCGGCCACACAGGTGTCGGCCCCAGCGCGCACGATCTCGGCAATGTTGTCGATCTTGACTCCGCCATCTACCTCAAGCCAAATCGGTTGGCCACCCGTTTCGACATGCGCGTCAATGCGTTGGCGCACCGCGCGCAGTTTGGCTAAAGTACTGGGTATAAACTTTTGTCCGCCGAAGCCGGGGTTCACACCCATCAGCAAAATAATGTCCAGCTTGTCCATCACATGGTCTAGCCATTCCAGGGATGTCGCAGGGTTGAGCACTAAGCCTGCCTTGCAACCGTGCTCTTTGATGATTTGCAGTGTGCGATCAACGTGGCGCGAAGCCTCGGGGTGAAAGGTGATGATGTTAGCGCCCGCTTTGGCAAACAGCGGTATCAGCGCATCGACCGGCTCTACCATCAAATGCACATCAATCGGGATTTGTACATGCGGACGAATCGCCTCGCATACCAGTGGGCCGATGGTCAGGTTGGGCACATAGTGGTTGTCCATCACATCAAAATGCACCAGATCTGCGCCAGCGGCCTCAATGGCACGCACCTCTTCGCCTAAGCGGGCGAAATCCGCCGACAAAATGGAAGGCGCTAGCCGCAAGGTGGAGGTATTTTTTGCAGGTGTCATGGCGTTGTTTTGTGGATGGTAGTTTTGCTTTGTTGTGCCTGGTGCCACTGTGTGAGTGTGGACAGCGTGACGGTGCTCAAATCGGGCACTACCCGCAGCGCTGCGCTAAAGTCGTGGTGCAGCGTGTAGTGGGTAGGCGTGATGATGGTGGCCAGCCCGGCAGCGGTGGCCGCCTGCAAACCGTTGCTTGAATCTTCAAAAGCCAAACAGGCTTGCGCAGGCAGTTGCAAGGCTTGCAGCATTTGCAGATATACCTGCGGGTGTGGCTTTTTAATCGGCGCGGTAGAAGCATCGCCAATGGCCATGAAGTAGGTTCGCCAATCTGGCCCCATGGCCGTGCGCAGCAGTGCCGCAATATTGACGGGTGAGGTGGTGGTGGCAATTGTCAGGAGCAGGCCTTTTTCAAGCGCTGCGTAAATCAAGTTTAGTACGCCGGGACGCAATGCCACGCCACCGTCATTCACTACGCTTTCATAGTGAGCGGTTTTTAGCTCATGGATGCGCGCGATGGTGTCTTGCACCGCACTTGCACTCACCGCCTTTACGTTGGGGTGCGTCTGCCTCCAATAGTGTGCAATGCGCTCTTTGCCGCCCGAGACGTCCAGCAGCTTGGTGTACAGCGCCTCATCCCATACCCAGTCTAGCCCTAACTCAGAAAATGCGTAGTTAAACGCCGCGCGGTGTACGCTTTCAGTATCGGCCAGAGTGCCGTCCACATCAAATATAAGCGCTTGCAGTGGTATGGATTGGTTCACATCGCAGTCCTCAGGCGGTTTGAAAGACACGGCTGGCACGAATGTCTTGCGCCTCGATGGTGGTCAAGTCATCGACCGTCAACTCCCGGTCTGGGCTGGCAAACAAGCGGCTGGCTTGGCGTAGTCGCACGCGGTCTAGCGCATTGCGTACGCTGCGGGCGTTGGCAAAATGGGGCTGCGCAATACGCAGCCCCATGTATTCTTCAAACGCTTGCGCTGCCCCATCGCCAAAGCGGTAGTTCTGAATGCCCAGCATCTTTTGCGAGATCTGCATCAACTCACTAACGGAATAATCGGGAAAGTCAATATGGTGCGCCACCCGTGAGCTCATACCCGGATTGCTCTTGAAGAAAGTGTCCATGCGGTCTTTATAGCCCGCCAAGATCACCACCAAATCGTCGCGCTGGTTCTCCATCACTTGCAGCAAAATCTCAATCGCTTCTTGCCCGTAGTCGCGCTCGTTCTCGGGCTTGTAAAGGTAGTAGGCTTCGTCAATAAACAGCACACCGCCCATGGCTTTTTTAAGCACTTCTTTGGTCTTGGGTGCCGTATGGCCAATGTACTGGCCCACCAAATCGTCGCGGGTGACAGCCACCAAATGGCCTTTGCGCACGTAGCCCAGGCGGTGCAAAATCTGCGCCATGCGCATGGCCACCGTGGTTTTACCCGTGCCTGGGTTACCCGTAAAGCACATATGCAGTGAGGGCGCCTGCGCGGCCAAACCCAAATTCAAACGCAGCTTGTCGATTACCAACAAGGCGGCAATATCGCGGATGCGCGACTTGACGGGCAGCAGGCCAATCAAGTCGTCATCCAGTTCTTTCAGTACAGGCTCCACCTGTGAATGCGCCAACACCTGCGCCACCGTGCGGGCTGCGGCCAGCTCGCTGGTGTGCAGGTCGGGCGCGGCAGCGGCAACTGCTGCTGCCGCGCCAGGAAGGGTGTATGACGGTGCATTCATAGTGAAATATGCTGATAGCCAGTTTAAATATTGCGCAAGCAGCTATTTATTTAATAGCGTTCGCCTTCTGGCTTATCGGTCGCGTACGAATGGATCGTGTAGCGCATGGTGCGGCCGTCGGTCTCATGGCGCTCCAGGCGAAAGCCTGGCTCGGTCTTGGGCCGGTTGACGATGTAAGACATCGTCACGCTTTCCACCCCACGCACAGCACTGAAGGCCGTGACGCGGATGTAGTGCTTGGGGTAGGTTTTGCGGCAGTTGTTGATCTCCATCAAAATCCCAGCGGGATCTTTCAGGTCGAACATCGGGTTGCCAAACATTTCCCAATAGGTATTGCGCGGGTGCGGGTCGTCGGTGTATTCGATACCGAGCGACCAGCCTTTGTCTAGCGCGTATTGCACCTGCGCAGTGATCTGCTGATCGGTCAAGTCTGGCAAAAATGAAAACTGGCCTTGCGTAACGCGGCCGCCGAGATTGGTCATCATGGTTTTTTTCTCCTTTAGGGTTTAGGCGCTTGCCGTGGGGGTTGCCACAAAATCGGGGCTGTCGGTGGAGGCGTAGTTGAAAGAAATATCCTTCCAGGTTGCCAGGCCGGCTTTGAGCGGGCCGCACCACTTGGCTGCGTCCTGTAAAATCTGCGGGCCTTCGTTCCAGATATCACGACCTTCGTTGCGCGCCATGACCATCACTTCGAGTGCCGTGCGGTTGGCAATCGCACCGGCCTGAATGCCGTCTGGGTGGCCGATAGTGCCGCCGCCAAACTGCAACACCACATCGTCGCCCAGGTAGTGCA
>JAYVGI010000396.1:0-4844 GCA_043772355.1 Polaromonas sp. | reverse complement strand
TCGCTTGTGTGGCTCGCCACACGGCGCTCAGAGCGCCTTGCACTGCATCCCGCAAGCGCACCCAAAAACGGTATATCGACTATTTCCGCCTCCCTAACTTGTGCAGCCCATACTTGCCAGCGAAGCAAATTGACCTAACTTGAAGTTTGTCCGCAGTAACCTGTAATTTTGCAGAGTTTAGTTTTTGTAGATACAATAACCTCATGAAAATCACCTTCGACCCCAGCAAACGCGACAAAGCGTTTGAGGAGCGAGGACTCGATTTCGCCGACGCTATAGCTGTGTTTGAAGGGGTGACGGTGGAGATAGAAGATACTCGGCGCGATTATGGTGAGACTCGCATCATCTGCTATGGCCATTTGGCGGGCAGGATGGTGGTGGTGGTGGGATACACCCCGCGTGGCGCGGATCGTCACATATTTAGCATGAGGAAAGCCAATGAACGCGAACAAGCCCGCATTGCACCACTCCTTGAAGTCTGACCTGGCGCGAGTGGATGCACACGCTGTGCAGAACGAGGAGTACGAAGACCTGCCTGCACTGACCAGCGAGATGCTGGCACGCGCTACCGTGAACAAGGGTGGCAGACCCGTATCTACCAACCCGCGCAAATTGATTTCGCTGCGACTGCCTGTGGATGTGATTGAACGCTGGAAGGCTACTGGTGCGGGCTGGCAAACGCGTATGGGGGAACGGCTTAGCCGCGTGAAATAGCGCTTTCAAGCACGAGTCACTATATTTTTAGTAGCTTTTTCCGCTTTATTTCGTTGCGCTGGAGGCTTGAAAGATGCCTGGAGCTTGTCTTGTACGGGAGCAGGCCGACGGTGTACCCAACTACGCGGCTGTCCCCCGTTGCGGCCTAGGGCAGCTGCCTCCTCCTTGATGCCGCTGCGCTGAGTACACCGCCGACCTGCTCTTGTGAATGTGGTGGGCGATCCACGCCATAACTCCAAACTAACCCAGTACGCAGCTCTGACGCGTGGTGTGGACGGCGTAGCGGCATCAAGGAGGAGCCCGAAGGGCGGGGGACAGCCGCGTAGCCGTCCACACCGCGCGTCAGAGCGTGCACAGCCCCAGCTTCTCAGCATAAAAAGTGTGCATTAGCTACATATTCAGTAGCGGCTCCCGCGATATTCTATCGATCTACAGGCCGATTAGACATACAAATCTTAGTCCTTAGGCACCGGCATAGGCTTCCCATTGTCATCAATCGCCACATAAGTCACCGAAGCCTCGGTCACCTTCACATAACTCCCCTGCGAACGAAAGCGCTCTGCGTAGACCTCTACCTTCACCGTGACCGAGGTGTTGCCAATCCGCGTGATCTCTGAGAAGAAGCTCAAGATGTCGCCCACCCGCACGGGCTGCTTGAAGATGAACTCGTTCACCGCCACGGTCGCCATGCGGCCACGCACTACGCGGGCGGGGAGGACGGAGCCTGCCAAGTCCACTTGCGCCATCACCCAGCCGCCAAAAATATCGCCGTTGGCGTTGCAGTCGGCGGGCATGGGGATGACCTTGAGCACCAGTTCGTTGTGGGTGGGTAATGGCACGGCGGCGCTTGAGTTGGTGGACATAGGCACAATCTAGGGTTTAGTAGCGAATTACATCACGTTAATTGAGATATTGTCCCATGCGCTCCCTTGGAAATCCCGCCCACGCCCTGCCTGCTGCAGCAACAGGTGCCACAGCCCCCCCAGCCCCCACCACACCGCAGTCCGACTGGGCCACGCTCAAACGCCTGTTTCCCTACCTGTGGCGTTACAAATGGCGCGTCATTGCCGCCCTGGCCTTTATGGTGGGGGCCAAGGTGGCCAACGTGAGCGTGCCCCTGCTGCTCAAGCAACTGGTGGACGCGCTGAGCATCCAGCCCGGTGACCCCAAGGCCGTGCTGGTAGTTCCGGTGGCCCTGCTGCTGGCCTATGCGGCGCTGCGCCTGTCAACGTCCCTGTTTACCGAGCTGCGCGAGCTGGTGTTTGCCAAGGCCACGCAGGGCACGGCGCGCACCATTGCGCTGGAAACGTTTCAGCACCTGCACGCCCTGAGCCTGCGCTTTCACCTGGAGCGGCAAACCGGCGGCATGACGCGCGACATTGAGCGCGGGGTACGCGGCATCGAGTCGCTGATCTCGTATTCGCTGTATTCCATCGTCCCCACGCTGATCGAGGTGGCGCTGGTGCTGACCATTTTGGCGGTGAAGTTTGATGTGTGGTTTGCGGGCATTACCATCGCCGCGCTGGCGCTGTACATCACCTACACCGTGATGGTGACCGAGTGGCGCACCAAGTTTCGCAAAGAAGCCAACGAGTTTGACTCGGCGGCGCATACCAAGGCGGTGGACTCGCTGCTGAACTATGAAACGGTGAAGTACTTTAACAACGAGGCCTTTGAGGCCAAGCGCTACGACGAAAGCCTGGAGAAGCTGCGCCGCGCCCGCTTGAAGAGCCAAACCACGCTCTCCATGCTCAACACCGGCCAGCAGCTCATCATCGCTGTCGGCCTGGTGGCCATGCTGTGGCGCGCCACCCAAGGCGTGGTGGAGGGCCGCATGACCTTGGGCGACCTGGTGATGGTCAACGCCTTCATGATCCAGCTGTACATTCCGCTGAACTTTCTGGGCGTGCTGTACCGCGAGATCAAGCAAAGCCTGGTGGACTTGGACAAAATGTTTGTGCTGATGCACCGCGAGCGCGAGATTGCCGACACAAAGGGCGCATTACCGCTGGCGCTGCACCCTCACCCCAACCCTCTCCCGGAGGGAGAGGGGGCAAGTCAGACGCTGGCCCAACACCCTGCTTATCTCGCTGCAAACCAGGGGGCAAGTCCTGCTCTTCTCCCTCTCCCTGCGAACGAAGGGGCAAGTCCTGCTCTTCTCCCTCTCCCTGCGAACGAAGGGGCAAGTCCTGCTCTTCTCCCTCTCCCTTCGGGAGAGGGCTGGGGTGAGGGTCTCAGCGCGCCCACCGTGCGTTTTCACAACGTCAACTTCTCCTACGAACCAGCGCGGCAGATATTGCATGACGTGAGCTTTGAGATCCCCGCAGGTAAAACCGTCGCCGTCGTCGGCCCATCGGGCTCGGGCAAGTCCACGCTGGCGCGCCTGCTGTACCGCTTCTACGACGTGCAAAGCGGCAGCATCCACATCGCAGGGCAAGACATCCGCAGCGTGACCCAAACCAGCGTGCGCCAAGCCATTGGCATCGTGCCGCAAGACACCGTGCTGTTCAACGACACGGTGGAATACAACATCGCCTACGGCAAGCCCGGCTCAAGCACAGAGCAGGTGCAAGAAGCCGCCCGCGCCGCCCGCATCCACGGCTTCATCACCTCCACGCCCAAGGGCTACGCCACCATGGTGGGCGAGCGCGGCCTGAAACTCTCGGGCGGCGAAAAGCAGCGCGTGGCCATTGCCCGCACCCTGCTTAAAAACCCACCGATTTTGATCTTCGATGAAGCCACCTCGGCCCTGGACAGTGCCAACGAACGTGCCATCCAGGCCGAGCTGCAAGGCGTGGCGCAAAACAAAACCACCTTGGTCATCGCCCACCGCCTGTCTACCGTGGTCGACGCGCACGAGATTTTGGTGATGGACGCAGGCCGCATCATCGAGCGCGGCACGCATGCGCAGCTGCTGGCACTGGGTGGGCGCTATGCAGAGATGTGGGCCTTGCAGCAGAGCAGTGAGGTGGAGGAGCCGGTGCTGGTGTAAGTCACTTGCCGGATTGGTTTTCTGGGCTAGAAGATGCCTTTCATGCCTAGGCGACGTCGCAGTAAAGGAGCGAGCATTGCGCGCTAGCCGGTGGCGGGTTCGCGATAGCAAATGGAGTGTGGAAGCAAATGGGGTCAGATCAAAATTCAGTGGAAGCAAATGGGGTCAGATCAAAATTCAGGACGACCAACGCCTCGGAGTGCGCAACACCATAACGAAATTTTGCTCTGACCCCTTTTGCGCTGTCGCCGGAGACTACCTGCTGCGTAGTCCCCGGCGCGCCATCTCTTCGTCCGGCAAAGAGTCACCCGCAGAGAACTCGCCGCTCGCGCCAGAGCGTGTGCCATGGGCATGCGCCCCGGACGCCCTACCCTTCGGGCGAGCATGTGCAGTACTCAAATTGGGGGCTGGCTTGGTCATGCGCCGGTTCACTTGTGTACCCAATTTTCCGTGCTTCCAGCTGAAGCGCCCTGATTGGGGCGCATACCCATGGCACACGCTCTGGCGCGAGTACCGGGGGATTTTATTGGCTACGGTGACGTGCCGGGTTGGCGGGTAGCTTGGAACCTTGGCTACTCACTAAAGCGTAGCACTCCGTCTATGCAGGGCAGTGGGGTACAGGGGGTAGCAGCATTCAATGGAAGTTTTTTGCGCCACAGAGCCACTATGTGGCGCCCACCCTTCCTATTGACCGTCCGCAGACCTTTCTCGCCACACCAGGCACTACGCATTCCATAGCTGCTTGCGCACTATTCTAGGTGGCTACAGGCAGATAGGCACCTCAAAAACGGCACCCAAACCAGGAAGTCCGCTGTTTTCAACCGGTTCTCAGGTCACCAGCGGCGTTGCGGCACTGAAAAACGGCGATTGTGACCCGTTTCTGAAGTATCTATTAGCCGGTAGCCCCCTAGAGTATTGCGGAAGCCGCTGCGCAATGCATAGCGGGTAGTGTCTCTCGGGAGCTGGTTTTCGTGGCTAAGGTGGCTCCCAAGGCGGTTGGAACACTCCAGCCGATGTCAACCGGTCAAAGTAAGGCGAAATCCATCGTTATCCTGTGTACCCCACTGATTTTATTAGACGGAGTGCTACGTTTTAGTGAGTAATCATGTATGCAAGCGATCCACCAAGCCCGCACGTC
>JAYVGI010000395.1:0-16177 GCA_043772355.1 Polaromonas sp. | reverse complement strand
ATGCAATATACAGACAGTGCGCAACTGTCGACAATACGGCCAGTTGTTCAACGCCATCCGTTCAGAGAGATACACCCCATGGATCTAAAAATCAAAGATAAAACCGCACTCGTGACTGGTGCCAGCACCGGCATTGGCCGCGCCATTGCCAAGGCCTTGGCGGCTGAAGGTGTGCATGTGGCGGTGTCGGCCCGCCGCGTGAATCTGCTGGAAACCCTGTCGCAAGAGATCGTTGCCGCAGGCGGCAAAAAACCGGTCATCATCGAGTCTGATCTGTACGCCGAAGATGCTGCCCAAAAGCTCACTGCGGCCGCCATGGCAGGCCTGGGCCATGTGGACATTTTGATCAATAACGCAGGTGGCTCGCGCAGCTTTAAAGACCTGCATGTAGCCGAAGAGGCCTGGCAAGAAGCCATCACGCTGAACTTTCACCGCCCGCGCCAAGTGGCAGACTGCCTGATCGACCAGATGGTCGCGCGCAACTGGGGCCGCATCATCAACATCACCGGCAAGAGCGAGCCCGAGCACACCAACGGCGCGTTTTGTGCCAAGGCGGGCATCCATTCGTGGGCCAAGGGCCTCTCGCGTATGGTGGGTAAAAACGGCGTCACCATCAACTGCATTCCACCAGGCCGTATCCACTCCGAGCAGATTTTTCGCAACTACACGCCCGAGTACCGCCAGTGGCAATCCGACAATGAGATTCCGGTCGGCCGCTACGGCGAGCCTGAAGAGTTGGCCAATCTGGTGGTGTTTTTGTCCTCGCCGTTGGCCTCTTACATTACTGGGGCAGTGATTCCAGTCGACGGCGGTCTACGCAAATACCAATTTTGATAACTTCGTGGGACAGTCCAACGGACGCGCGCAGCGCCCCGTTGCTCTGTCCCCGACCGATTAATAACTTCGTGGGACAGTCCAACGGACGCGCGCAGCGCCCCGTTGCTCTGTCCCCAACTGATTGCAAAGGCTTATGTGGTAGATGCACTCATCATTGGCGGCGGCAACGCTGCCCTCTGCGCTGCATTGATGGCGCGTGAAGCGGGGGCATCCGTGCTGCTGCTCGAATCGTCCCCCCGCGCATGGCGCGGTGGCAACTCGGTGCACACACGCAATCTGCGTTGCATGCACGACGCACCGCAAGACGTGCTGACCGAGGCCTACCCCGAAGAAGAGTTTTGGCAAGACCTGCTCAAGGTGACCGGCGGCCAAACCACCGAGAGCATGGCGCGCCGCGTGATCCGTGAGTCCGCCACCTGCCGCACTTGGATGCAACAGCACGGCGTGCGTTTTCAGCCCTCGCTGTCGGGCACCTTGCATTTAAGCCGCACCAATGCATTTTTTATGGGCGGCGGCAAAGCGCTGGTGAATGCCTATTACCGCAGTGCTGAGGCACTGGGTGTGCAAATACGTTACGACGCGCCTGTGACGCGGTTGGAGTTAAAAACTTCGGATGCCACAGGAAAAACCGAGTTCGCCGCAGCTATCCTTGAGCGCACGAACGTAAGCGGCGCTGTGGTGCAAGAACGCATCACCGCCACCACCTGCATCGTCGCCAGCGGCGGTTTTGAATCGAATATTGCCTGGCAGCGCGAAGCCTGGGGGCAAAACGCATTTGGAGAATGGCCGGCTGACAACTTTGCCGTTCGCGGCACCCGCTACAACATGGGCGTGCTGCTCAAAGACCTCATGGTGCAGGGCGCAGACACCACCGGTGACCCGACGCAGAGCCACTGCGTTGCCATCGATGCACGAGCGCCGCTGTACGACGGCGGCATTGTCACGCGGGTAGACTGCGTGAGCCTGGGCATCATGGTGAACAAAGATGCGCAGCGCTTCTACGACGAAGGCGAAGACTTTTGGCCCAAGCGCTACGCCATTTGGGGCCGCCTGGTGGCGCAGCAGCGCGGGCAGCTGGGCTACAGCATCATCGACGCCAAGGCGGTGGGCCGCTTTATGCCGCCGGTGTTCAAAGGTGTGCAAGCCGACACGCTGCAAGACCTGGCTCAACAGCTGGGCTTGAACGAAGCAGCGTTTTTAAAAACCGTGGCTGACTACAACGCCGCTTGCCGTGCTGGCACCTTCAACCACGCCGTGCTGGACGACTGCCATACCGAGGGCCTCACCCCCGCCAAAACGCACTGGGCCTTGCCCATCGATACCGCGCCGTTCTACGGCTACGCGCTCAAACCCGGCATCACATTCACCTACCTGGGTATGAAAGTGGGCGAGAACACGGCTATCCGCTTTGGCGGCGTAGAGTCGCCCAACCTGTTTGCCGCAGGCGAGATCATGGCGGGCAATGTGCTGGGCAAGGGCTACACCGCCGGTGTGGGCATGACGATAGGCACAGTATTTGGCCGCGCAGCCGGTGTAGAGGCTGCACGAGCAGCTATGAAAGTAGAAGCATGAGCACAGCCACCTTGAACCAATTGATCTCTGAAGTACTGTCGGATGGCGAGGCCGAAGTAGGCCGCCAACTGCAGATCTGCAACGCCTGCCGCTACTGCGAGAGCTACTGCGCCGTCTTTCCGGCCATGACGCGCAGGCTGGACTTCACTAAAGACGACATCCACTACCTGGCCAACCTGTGCCATAACTGCGGTGCCTGTTACCACGCTTGCCAGTACGCCCCGCCGCACGAGTTTGCTGTGAATGTCCCCCAGGCGATGGCCAAGGTACGCGTGCAAACCTATGCCGATTACGCTTGGCCGCCCGCCATGGGCTCTTTGTACCAACGCAACGGTTTGACCGTGTCGCTGGCATTGGCTGTTGGCCTGGCATTGTTTTTGCTGCTGGCAGTGCTGTCCAAAGGCAGCCTGTGGCATGCGCCATTGGCTGGCAATTTTTACGCCATCTTCCCGCACAATCTGCTGGTGGTGCTGTTTGGCAGCGTGTTTGGCTTTAGCGTGCTGGCGCTGGGTCTGGGCGTGACCAAATTTTGGCGGGCGCAGCGGCCTGCTGTGGATTCGAAGGTTAATCAGCCATTAGCCAAGATAAATAATGCGGGAGAAGCTAGCAAATTAGTAGCGTATGCCAAACTGGAAGCCACCCACGACGCACTCACTTTGAGGTATTTAGGCGGTGGTCACGGCGCGGGCTGCAACAATGCCGACGACGCGTGGACCCTGTGGCGCAAGCGTTTTCACCACTTCACCATGTATGGCTTTGCCCTGTGCTTCGCCTCCACCAGCTTCGCCACGCTGTACCATTATTTGCTCGGTTTGAAAGCCCCCTACGCCTTGAGTAGCCTGCCCGTCGTCCTCGGCATTCTCGGCGGCATCGGCCTGCTCATCGGCCCCGCAGGCCTGTTCTGGCTGAAAACCCAGCGCCACCCCCAGCACGGCGACGCGGCGCAAAACCCCATGGACTACGGCTTTATCGCCCTGCTGTTTTTCACCAGCCTGACCGGCTTGGCTCTCATGCTGTGGCGCGACACGGGTGCGATGGCGCTGCTGCTGGCCGTGCACCTGGGTGTGGTGATGGCCTTGTTCCTCACCATGCCCTACGGCAAAATGGCCCATGGCTTTTACCGCTGCGCGGCGCTTTTGAAGTTTGCGATAGAAAAGCGCTTGCCGACTAATTTGAAGTTGACGGCAGACTAGTTAACGTTCAGCATTTACCCCTTTTGCATTGAGATTGTCCATACCATGTCTACCCAGCCCATAAAACCATCTGACCGGCCTGCACCGACCGGCATGCGCAAAGGCCTCACCAGCTACGGTGACGCGGGCTTCTCGCTCTTTCTGCGCAAGGCCTTTATCAAAGGCGCGGGTTACACCGACAAGGCGCTGGATCGCCCCGTCATTGGCATTGCCAACACCGGGAGCAGCTACAACCCCTGTCACGGCAACATGCCGCAACTGATCGAGGCGGTCAAGCGCGGCATCATGCTGGCGGGCGGTTTGCCGATGGACTTTCCTACCATCTCGGTGCACGAGAGCTTTGCTGCACCCACCAGCATGTACCTGCGCAACCTGATGAGCATGGACACCGAGGAGATGATCCGCGCGCAACCCATGGACGCGGTGGTGCTGATCGGCGGCAGCGACAAGACCGTGCCTGCGCAGTTGATGGGTGCGGCCTCGGCGGGCATACCTGCTATCCAATTGATCACCGGCTCCATGCTCACAGGCTCGCACCGCAGCGAGCGCGTGGGTGCCTGCACCGACTGCCGCCGCTACTGGGCCAAGTTTCGCGCCAATGAGATTGATGGGCCAGAGATAGAAGAAGTCAACGACCAACTGGTGGCCAGCGTAGGCACCTGCTCGGTGATGGGCACGGCCAGCACCATGGCCTGCATCGCCGAGGCGCTGGGCATGACGGTGCCCGGTGGCGCGTCGCCCCCGGCGGTGACAGCAGACCGCATTCGCGTGGCCGAAGAGACCGGCGCGCGCGCGGTGCAGATGGCGATTGACGGTTTGACGATTGACAAAATCCTCACCCCTGCCGCGTTTGAGAATGCCATGCGCGTGCTGCTGGCGATTGGCGGCTCCACCAACGGCATCGTCCACCTGGCTGCCATGGCCGGGCGCGTGGGGCTGGACATTGACATGCAGGCCCTAGACCGCATGGGCCGCGAAACGCCGGTGCTGCTCGACCTCAAGCCCTCGGGCCAGCACTACATGGAAGACTTTCACCACGCAGGCGGCATGGTCACGCTGCTGCGCGAGCTACGGCCACTGCTGCGCCTGGATGCCCTTACCGTTACCGGCCGCACGCTGGGCCAAGAGCTGGACGCAGCCGACGCAGGCCAACCCAACCCCGGCGGCTACCGCCCCGCCTTCAAGCAAGACGTGGTGCGCACCATGCTAAGTCCCATCTACCCACAAGGCGGCATCGCTGTGCTGATGGGCAACCTGGCCCCGGGTGGCGCCATCATCAAGCAGTCCGCAGCCGACCCCAAACTCATGGAGCACGAAGGCCGCGCCGTGGTGTTTGAAAACGCAGCCGATATGGCCGAGCGCATCGACGCGCCCGACCTGGACGTGCACGCCCACGACATCCTGGTGCTGAAAAATATCGGCCCCAAAGGTGCACCCGGCATGCCCGAGGCAGGCTACCTGCCCATCCCCATTAAACTAGCCCGCGCCGGCGTGAAAGACATGGTGCGCATCAGCGACGGCCGCATGAGCGGCACCGGCTACGGCACCATCGTACTGCACGTCACCCCCGAGTCGGCAGTGGGTGGGCCGCTGGCGCATGTGAAGAATGGAGACCGCATACGCTTGAGTGTGAAAAACCGGGAGATCAGTTTGCTGGTGTCTGATGATGAATTGGCCCAGCGTGCTCTGGACAATCCCGTAGTTGAACCTACGGCCTCGCGTGGCTACAGAAAGCTGTTTCTGCAAACTGTTACGCAGGCGGACAAAGGCGTGGACTTTGACTTCTTGCGCTCCGAGCACCACCACGGCAAAACACCGATCTGAGTTATAGCAGCTCCACATCATCCATCGGGTAATGCTTGCGATTCAGCGTCCACAACGGGCAGCGGTGGGCGCGGGCGGTGGCGGCCAGCAGGTAGTCTTCTAATGCGATGCCTTGAAAGGCCTTGGCATATTGGTTGGCATACAGCCCCGCTATGCGCCCGGTGTCGCTGTCCATGTCCACACGTTGGCACAGGTCAAACAGCGCTTCTACGTCTTTATGCTCTCGTTTGAACGCGCCTGCATACACCTCGGCCACCACGATGGGGCTGATGAGCATGGTGGTTTGCGCCTCCAGCAAAGCGATAAATCGCTCTACGATGACGGGCGATTTTTTCAGCAAGTCGATGACGATATTGGTGTCCAACACCAAGCGTTCGGGCATCATGCGCCCTCACCCTTTCGCAATATGCGGCTTTTGCTACGGATGTTGCGCACATAGCTCTCCGCATCCACCTTGGCAAAACTTTGCAAAGGTTTCAAGCGCTCAAAGTAGGCCCGCGCATCGGCCACAGGGTCTTTTTGAATGTCGGCCTCCAGCGTGCGGCGAATCAGCTCGGACATGCTCACGCCTACGCTGCGGGCGCGGGTTTTCAGGCTGTCGTACAACCCGTCCTGGAGATAGATTTGTGTGCGGTGCATAGGCATCATTAATTGGAATAATGTATATAACTATACATCAAACTGGCAGGCCAGTCATTGATCAATTCGCATATGCTCAATCAGCTACGGACATGAACCGCGCTGCCGGTAGTCAGTGAGCAAACTAACCGTGCGTGCAGGAGTCGCCACAGTTCGCCAAGCACGCAAAACAGGCATTCGCCATGAAAGCGAACCGAGCACCAAGGGCTTAAGCCATTTCGACCTCTAGCCAATTGAAATATTGCGTGACCAGCTATTTATTCAATAGCGCCACAGAATCATCCGAATACACGGTATCCAGCGGATAGCGCTGCCCGCGCAGGTAATCTTCCATGCAACGCAGCACCAACGGACTGCGGTGGCGGGTGCTGCTGGCGCGCACCTCATCGGGCGTCATCCACAGGGTTCGCACAATGCCAGTGTCCAGTGTGCGGCCCGCAACTTCGTCACCCACGCTGCCGCAATAGGCAAAACGCAGATAGGTAATGTCTTCAGCTGGAGACGCAACTGCAATACCTTCACGCGCAGGCCGCTGAAAACGCGACAGATAAATGCCTACCAGTGCAGTAGGCGCAAACTGTCGCGCTGTTTCCTCCAGCGCCTCGCGCGCGCAGCCTGCTTGCGGGCTCTCGCCGGGGTCTAGGTGGCCCGCAGGGTTGTTCAGGCGCAGGCCTTCGGGTGTGTGCTCTTCTATCAGCAAAAACTGACCATCACGCTCGATGATGGCGGCTACGGTCACGCTGGGTTTCCAGCGATCAAAGGGAGATGTGGACATTTTTGCATTATGCAGACGAATAGAGAAGCCATACCAAACATGCCAAACTTCGCGTTAACCTTCATGCGTAACGAGTGAATTTTCGTGTAAGCTCGTAATTAATAATTAACCCACCTTCACTAAGAGGAGACGCCCATGCGTATTGGCGTACCTGCAGAGACCCTGCCAGGCGAGACACGGGTAGCTGTAACCCCCGAAACGGCAAAAAAACTAGCGGCCCAAGGCCACACCATCGTGGTGCAAAGTGGCGCGGGCGTTGCCGCCAGCGTGACTGACGCGGCCTACGAGGCTGCGGGTGCGCAGATCAGCGATGCCGCAGGCGCGTATGGCTGCGAACTGGTGCTTAAAGTGCGCGCGCCAAGCGCCGCTGAGATGCCGCAGCTCAAGAGCGGCACCACGGTGGTGGGCATGCTCAACCCGTTCGATGCCGAGGGTTTGCAGCGCATGGCCGCAGCAGGCGTTACCGGTTTTGCACTGGAGGCTGCACCGCGCACCACCCGTGCGCAGAGCATGGACGTTCTAAGCTCGCAAGCCAACATCGCAGGCTACAAGGCCGTGATGATGGCCGCAGACAAATACCAGCGCTTCTTCCCCATGCTGATGACTGCTGCGGGCACGGTGAAAGCCGCGCGCGTGGTTATTCTCGGTGTCGGCGTAGCGGGCTTGCAGGCCATTGCCACTGCCAAGCGTTTGGGAGCAGTGATCGAAGCGTCTGATGTGCGCCCCAGTGTCAAAGAGCAGATCGAATCCCTCGGCGGTAAATTCATCGATGTGTCTTACGACACGCCAGAAGAAAAAGAAGCCGCTGTCGGCGTGGGTGGCTACGCCAAGCCCATGCCGCCCAGCTGGCTGGCGCGCCAAGCCGTTGAAGTGGCCAAACGTGTAGCGCTGGCTGATATCGTGATTTCTACTGCTCTCATCCCTGGTCGCGCAGCGCCTACTTTAATCACCGAAGACATGGTCAAGTCCATGAAGCCCGGTTCGGTCATTGTGGATATTGCTGCGGGCAAAGGCCCGGGTGGCGTGGGCGGCAACTGCCCCTTGAGCGAGGCCGATAAAACCGTGGTCAAGCACGGCGTCACCATTGTGGGCGACACCAACTTGCCCGCCCTCGTAGCTGCCGACGCATCCGCCCTCTACGCCCGCAACGTGCTGGACTTCTTGAAACTGATTTTGCCCAAAGACGGCGGCCTCAAAGTCGATATGGAAGACGACATAGTAGCCGCGTGTTTGATGACGCAAGGCGGCGAAGTTAAGAAAGCTAAGTAAACTTGTGGGACAGACCTTAGCCGCGCAGCGGCAAGCTCTGTCCTCAACTAATCAGGTGTGTTGGGGTCAGATCCCAATTCAGGACAATCACTTTACCGAAGACTAACCAAGCTGTACGAAATTGGGCTCTGACCCCAATTTGCGCTCTATCCGGAGAAAAACTATGGACATCGTATCCCCCACCATCCTCAACCTCATCATCTTCGTGCTGGCCATCTACGTGGGCTACCACGTCGTGTGGACGGTAACCCCCGCCTTGCACACGCCACTGATGGCGGTGACTAACGCTATCTCAGCTATCGTCATCGTTGGCGCAATGCTAGCGGCCGCATTGACTGAAACCAACTTGGGTAAAACCATGGGCGTGCTGGCGGTGGCGCTGGCGGCGGTGAATATTTTCGGAGGCTTCCTCGTCACGCGGCGCATGCTGGAAATGTTCCGAAAGAAAGAGAAAAAAGCCCCCGCGCAAATCGAAGGAGCAAAGCAATGAGCATGAGCTTTGCAACCCTCTTGTATTTGATCGCTTCGGTATGTTTTATCCAGGCGCTCAAGGGTCTGTCCCATCCCACCACGTCGATTCGCGGTAACTTGTTTGGCATGATCGGCATGGGTATTGCCATGCTGACTACCATGGCGCTGATTGTGCAAATCTCTGGCGGCAAAGCTGCTGGTATGGCCTACGTGCTGCTGGGCTTGGTAGTGGGCGGCGGCTATGGTGCCTACCGGGCCAAGACCGTGGACATGACCAAAATGCCGGAACTGGTGGCTTTTTTCCACAGCATGATCGGCTTGGCAGCGGTGTTCATCGCCATTGCCGCCGTGACCGAGCCTTATGCCTTCGGCATTGTGGCCAAGGGCGCGGCAATTCCGGCGGGTAACCGGCTAGAACTGTTCCTGGGAGCGGCCATTGGTGCCGTCACGTTCAGCGGTTCGGTGATTGCGTTTGGCAAGCTGAGCGGCACCTACAAGTTTCGTTTGTTCCAAGGCGCGCCGGTGCAGTTTGCCGGGCAGCACAAGCTCAATTTGATCTTGGGCTTGGCCACCATTGGCCTGGGGTTGGTCTACACGTTTACCGAAAGCTGGCCTGCGTTTTATGCCATGCTGGCGCTGGCCTTTGTGATGGGCGTGCTCATCATCATCCCGATTGGCGGGGCCGACATGCCGGTGGTGGTGTCGATGCTCAACAGCTACTCGGGCTGGGCGGCGGCGGGCATTGGTTTTAGCTTGAACAACAGCATGCTGATCATTGCCGGCTCGTTGGTGGGCAGCTCGGGGGCTATCCTGAGCTACATCATGTGCAAGGCCATGAACCGCAGTTTCTTCAACGTGATTTTGGGCGGCTTTGGTGGCGAAGCCGTCACTGCGTTGGCCGGTGCCAAAGAGCAGCGCCCCGTCAAGACCGGTAGCGCTGACGATGCCGCGTTTGTGCTGAGCAACGCCGAGACCGTGGTGATCGTGCCTGGCTACGGCCTGGCTGTAGCGCGCGCCCAGCATGCTGTCAAAGAGTTGGCCGCCAAGCTCACTGCCAAGGGCGTGATTGTGAAGTACGCTATTCATCCGGTGGCAGGCCGCATGCCCGGCCACATGAACGTGCTGTTGGCCGAGGCAGAAGTGCCCTATGACCAAGTGCATGAGATGGAGGACATCAACGGCGAGTTTGGCCAAGCTGACGTGGCGATTATTTTGGGTGCCAACGACGTGGTGAACCCCGCCGCACACATCAAAGGCAGCGCCATTTATGGCATGCCGATTTTGGAAGCCTATAAGGCCAAAACGATCATCGTCAACAAGCGCTCGATGGCTGCAGGCTATGCGGGCCTGGACAATGAGCTGTTCTACATGGACAAAACCATGATGGTGTTTGGTGATGCTAAAAAAGTAGTCGAAGAAATGGTTAAAGCTATCGAGTAGTGATGCATTAGTTTGCATAGCCCGTCCAACTACGGCCAGCTGCATACTGCGCTGGTCGTTTTTTTTGAGCAACAAGGATGAATTTTGAGCACTAGTTTCAACTGGTTACTAGGGGAATACCTATCATGCTGGGCAACGCTTTAACGCAATAATCCGCAGTCGCACCTCGCACCGTTTACGCCGTTTGAGTTTGGAGAAAAAAATGAGCAATCGTCCTTGGCTAGCCGCCTACCCGCAAGGCGTTCCCGCTGATATTGACCCTAGCCAATACAGCTCACTCGTCGGCTTGATGGAAGAGAGCTTTCACAAACACGCCAAGCGCGTAGCCTACAGCTTCATGGGCAAAGACGTAACGTTTGCGCAAACGGACTCGCTCAGCAGGGCCTTTGCCGCCTACCTGCAAGGCCTGGGCTTGGTCAAAGGCGACCGCGTGGCGCTGATGATGCCCAACGTGCCGCAATACCCCATCGCAGTGGCTGCCATATTGCGCGCAGGCCTGGTGGTGGTGAATGTGAACCCGTTGTACACCCCGCGCGAGCTGGAGCACCAGCTCAAAGACTCGGGCGCCAAAGCCATCGTCATCATTGAAAACTTTGCCACCACACTAGAGCAGTGCATTCAAAACACCGCCGTCAAGCATGTGGTGCTGGCTGCTATGGGCGACATGCTGGGTCTGCTCAAAGGCGCCATGGTCAACTACGTGGTGCGCAACGTCAAAAAGATGGTGCCTGCATTCGACTTGCCCGGTGCGGTGCGCTTTAACGCGGCGGTAGCCCAGGGCACCAGCGGCACGTTGAAGAAACCCAGCATCAAGGCTGACGACGTAGCCGTGCTGCAATATACCGGAGGCACCACCGGCGTGAGCAAGGGGGCGGTGCTGCTGCACAGCAACGTGATCGCCAATGTGCTGCAATCCGAAGCCTGGAACGAGCCCGCTGTCAAACTTTTGCCTGAAGGCGAGCAACTGGTAGGCGTGGTGGCCTTGCCGCTGTACCATATTTTTGCATTCACCTGCTGCATGATGCTGGGCATGCGCATGGGTAGCCGAGGCATTTTGATCGCCAATCCGCGCGACATTCCAGCGATGTTCAAAGAGCTGGCCAAATACACAATCCACAGTTTTCCTGCGGTGAACACTTTGTTCAACGGTATGGCCAATCACCCCGATTTCAATACCGTGGACTGGAGCCATCTCAAGATATCGGTAGGCGGCGGCATGGCGGTGCAAAGCGCTGTGGCCAAGCTGTGGCTGGACAGAACCGGTTGCTCTATTTGCGAAGGCTACGGTCTGTCGGAAACATCGCCCTCGGCCACCTGCAACCCTACCGATAGCAAAGCCTTCTCCGGCACCATCGGCCTGCCGTTGCCTGGCACCTATCTCAAGTGCTTGGACGACGATGGTGTGGAATTGCCGCTGGGCCAGCCCGGTGAGATCGCCATCAAGGGCCCACAGGTGATGGCTGGCTACTGGCAGCGCCCGGACGAAACCGCCAAGGTGATGACCCCTGATGGCTACTTTAAAACCGGCGACATTGGTACCGTGGACGAGCGCGGGTACTTCAAAATTGTCGACCGCAAAAAAGACATGGTGCTGGTCAGTGGTTTTAACGTCTACCCCAACGAGGTGGAAGAAGTGGTGTCGCTATTACCCGGCGTGATGGAGTGCGCTGTGGTGGGTGTGGCCGACGAGAAAACCGGTGAGGCTGTGAAACTGGTGATCGTCAAAAAAGACCCTGCCTTGACCGAAGCGCAGGTGCGAGAGTATTGCCGCGCCAACCTCACGGGCTACAAGCAGCCCAAGGTGGTGGAGTTTCGCACCGATATGCCAAAAACACCGGTCGGCAAGATCTTGCGCCGCGAGTTGCGCGAAAAAAAATAAGTGCAGATGCTGGGTGCAAAATAGCGGCTTAAAGCCACTATTTTTTGCGCGCTGTTTTTTTAATCAAGGCCATTACCAATGACCACTGCTATCTTGAGTGCGCTACCCGAGGAGCAGGCCGGCGTATTGGCGTTGCTCCACTCACCCCAATGCACGGTACATGCAGGGCGTGAGTTCTGGCAAGGCAGCATCCATGGCAAGCCCGTGGTGTTAGCCCTGTCGCGCATAGGCAAGGTGGCTGCGGCCACCACCGCTACAGCGCTGATAGAGCGTTTTAAAGTGCAGCGCATGGTGTTCACCGGCGTAGCGGGCGGGCTGGCAGCCAAGGTGCAGGTCGGTGATGTGGTGGTGGGCACGCAGTACCTGCACCATGATCTGGATGTTTCACCGCTCTTTCCACGGTACGAAATACCGGGCTACGGGCGCGCGCGGTTGGATGCAGATGGTATTTTGGTGGCTATTATTTCAGAAGCTGCTCCCGCCATATTCCAGAGGGCTGGAGACCCCAAAGATACCAATATCCATGCAGGCCTGATCGCCAGTGGAGACCGCTTTGTCAGCAGCGCTGCCGAGGTGCAGGCACTGCGTTTGGCGTTGCCAGACGCGTTGTGTGTAGAGATGGAGGGCGCTGCTGTAGCCCAGGTATGCTGCGACTACGGCGTGCCCTTTGCCGCAGTGCGCACGATTTCGGACAGAGCCGATGACACGGCGCATCTGGACTTTGCGCAGTTTGTGCGCGATGTCGCTGGGCCGTACGCCGTGCGTTTAGTGGACGCGTTGATGCGCAAGCTTTGAACGGTGCGTTGGTGACGCTTTAAGCGGCAACGATCCACTGGTTGAGCACGACAGCGCCTAATGTAGCCAAGCGTTTGCGCATGCACAGCACAGCCTTGTCTTTGCTCACCAGAGCGCTTTGCAATTGCACGGCCAGGTCGATGAATTTTTGATCGTCTGCGTCTTTGCATACATAGACGGCGCGCGGTGCAGTGCCCACGATCTGAACACCCGCATCAAACTGCGCCAACACCTGCGCTGCTGTCGTAGCATAAAAGGCCATGCGGGGCTGTAGATGGGTGTAGGTCAGCACCCGCTCTAGCTCGTCGCGCATGATGGATGTAGCGGTCCATTGCAGGGTTTTGTTGACCAGAGCAGCGCGCAGATCGGCGCAGCGCGGGTCGTTAAAAATAAACAGATCCAGGACAATATTGGTGTCCAGAACGATGGCTTGCCCATTCACGGGTTGTTGCCCGGTGCAGTGCCTGCTTGTGCGGTACCCGTCGCCACAGGCGCACGGCGCCCTTGGATGTCAAACTTGAACATGCGGCATTCGATGGGGCCGTTCCACATGGGTACGCGGCGCGACTCTTTCAGGCGCATGCGGCCAGGCAGCTTCATGTCGGGCACCAGTATCCAGCCGGTCCAGCCGTCAAAATGGCTCTTCCAGTGGGTGGCCAGTTGCACAAAAAAATCGTCAGGTTCTGCACCGCGCGGTGCTGCTGCGTAGTCAGAGTCGCCCCGCCGTACGTCAGCGTTTGATTCGCCGCGCGGCCGCGCAGCGAAACCCGCCACCTCAATCCGCTCACCATAGGGCGGGTTGATGAGCATCACGGGTTTCACATCGACACTCGCTGCGATGGGTGGCATGCGCTGCAGCGCGTCGCCGCCGCGCAGCTGGATGGCGTGGGCCACCCCTGCACGCTCGGCATTACGCTGCGCGAAGTCCACCATGCGGTGGGCTACATCGCTGCCGAAGATTTTGATATTCTTTGGGTCGATGGGCTCCTGTCTAATTGCGCGAACAGCTTCGTTTTTAATAGCGTCCCATACGTGCGCCTGAAACGGCAGGTAGCGCTCAAACGCAAACTGGCGGTGCAGGCCGGGCGCGATACTCAAAGCAATTTGCGCCGCCTCGATCGCAATGGTGCCGCTACCGCAGCACGGGTCGTACAGGGGCTGGTCGGGTTGCCAGCCACTGGCCGCAATCATCGCGGCGGCCAAGGTTTCTTTCAGCGGTGCTTCGCCCGTGTCTTGCCGCCAGCCGCGCTTGAACAGCGGCTCGCCGCTGGTGTCAATGTACAAGGTCACGCTGTCCGTGGTCAGGTGGGCATGCACACGCACATGCGGCCAATGGGTGTCCACATCGGGCCGCGCACCTGACTTGTCGCGAAAGCGGTCGGCTATTGCGTCCTTGATGGTCAGCGCCGCAAAGTTCAAGCTCTTGAGCGGGCTGTGCTGCGAGGTCATCTCGATTTTGAAAGTGTTCTTGTTGGTAAACCAAATTTCCCACGCCACCTCGCTGGCCGCGTCGTACAGGTCGCGCTCATTTTGGTAGGGCTTGTGCGCCAGCTCGATCATCACCCGCATGGCCAAGCGGCTGTGCAGGTTCAGCAGCATGGCATCGCGCCAAGAGCCCTCCAGCATCACGCCGCCGCGCATCACGCTGACAGGTACTTTGCACAAACGGTGCACCTCATGCGCCAGCAGCTCTTCCACGCCGCCCGCGCAGGGCAGAAATAATTGGAGTTGGTTCATGGTGTGCTTTACAAAGATTTTCGCAAATGCGTAGGCGCAATGCGCAGCGCCTCGCGGTATTTGGCTACGGTGCGGCGGGCGCACTCTATGCCTTGTTCTTTCAGCATGTCGGCAATGGCATTATCCGACAATGGCTTTTTGCGGTCTTCAGCATCGACAAACTGCTGGATCAGAGCGCGCACTGCGGTGCTGGACGCATTGCCGCCGGTCTCGGTATTCAGCCCCGAGCCAAAAAAGTATTTCAACTCAAAAGTCCCGTAGGGCGTGGCCATGTATTTGGCCGTGGTCACGCGGCTGATGGTGGACTCGTGCAGGCCCAGCTCGTCAGCAATCTCGCGCAGCACCAGCGGGCGCATGGCCAGCGCGCCGTGGGCAAAAAAGTTGCGCTGCCGCTCGATGATGGCGTTGCTCACCCGCAAAATGGTGTCAAAGCGCTGCTGGATATTTTTAATAAACCAGCGCGCTTCCTGCAAACGGCCTTGCAGGGCCGCATGGCTGTCCGATTTGCCGCCTTTGAGCGCCTGGGCATAAATGTCGTGCACTCGCAGGCGCGGCATCACGCTTTGGTTGAGCTGCGCCTTGAACTTGATCTGCGCGCCACGCCCCTGCGAGATCACGATCACATCGGGCACGATGATGTTGCGTTCCAGATCGGCAAAACGCCTTCCGGGTTTCGGATCGAGCCGCGATATCAATCCAATAGCGTCTTTGACATCGTCAATGCTGCACAGGCACAGAGTGGACAGGCGTTTGGTATCGCGCCTGGCCAGCAAGTCCAGCGGTTGCGCGCAAATGGTCAATGCTTCAGTGCGCGCTGTCGTGGTGGCAGGCAGGGCGTGCAGTTGCAGGGTCAGGCATTCGGCCAAATGGCGCGCACCCACGCCTGCAGGCTCCATATGGTGCAGCAGCTTGACCGCCATGTTAAAGCGCTGCACCAGCTCTTCCACATCTTCCAAGGTCGTAGCGCCCAGGCTTTCGGCCAGGTCTTCAAAGCCGTCTTCCAGATAGCCGTCGTCGTTGAGGGACTCGATCAAAAACATCAGCGCCGCGCGGTCTTCATCGCCCAGGCGCAGGCCCACGGCTTGGCGGTGCAGAAAGTCTTGCAGGCTCACATGCTCAGCGCTCAGGCTGCTGGCATCGGTATCGTCGCCAGGCTCGTTGTTGTTGGTGCGCGCGGGTGCGTCGTTGCCCCATTCCGTATCGTCGGCGGCTACCTCATGGCTGCCCTCGCCTTCCCAGTTGTCGATAGTGCCGCTGTCAGTAGGCGTTTCGGTAGCGTTGTCGGTGCTTGAAGTGGTGGAGTCAGTGCTGCTGGTGCTTGCACTGGCCGCGCTGCCCGCCCCATCCCACTCAAACTCCTCTGCGCGCTCCGTCTGCACGCTGGCCGTCTCTTGCGCCACGCGCTCCGCTTGCAAAGCCTCTTCGTAGCCCTGCTCAGCGCTTTCCTGCTCCAGAAATGGGTTGTCCTGCAGCATCTGCTCAATCTCCTGCGCCAGCTCGAGCGTAGACAGTTGCAGCAATCGAATAGATTGCTGCAACTGCGGCGTCAGCGACAGATGCTGCGACGTGCGAAGACTCAGGCCTTGCTTCATGGTTGCGCTAAAAGATTAAGGCGACAGGAAACGACGCGACGCAGCGCCGGGCCGCCCCAAGCAAGGAGGGCCCCCCTGGGGGGCAGCGCAGTACACGCAGTGACAAGCGTGGGGGCCACACGACGCAGCGCCGGGCCGCCCCAAGCAAGGAGGG
>JAYVGI010000394.1:0-24268 GCA_043772355.1 Polaromonas sp. | reverse complement strand
GACGTGCTGGAGCAGATCAAGAAGGCGTTGGTATAGATTGGTATAGATGCGAAACGGGTTGTATTTCATATATTTTTTGTAATTTGAATGACTTGTAATTTTGTCATACATGAAATACAATTTGAATTTTCATAGGAGAACTTGATGACTGCACTTTCCATTCGGATCGAACCTGAGTTAGAAGAAATGCTCGCCTTAGAGGTAAAGCGCCTTAAAACGACACGTTCAAAATTCATTCAAAATTTACTTACGCAAGCACTAGCACCCAAAGATGCTTACGCGTTGCTCATGAAAGCGCATGCTCAATTTGGAATTGAGCAACCAGATTCGTCCATTCCACGCACGAATAATGCGTCCAATGCACAGGCACTGGTGAAAGCAGCGATAGAGAAAAAGCACCGAGAAATTAAGCAAAATAATCTTGAAGATTCATTAAAAGAAGCAAAACAAAAAGCAAAAAACAAGGCGATTTCGACATGAGTTCGGTACTGATGGATGCAAGTGCTTTGGTGGCATTGTTTAACCCGGTGGAAGTCAATCACGCTTCCTATGTCAGCAAAGTAGCTACATGCGCTAAAAACAAGCAGCGCTTGCTTAGCACTTGGTCATGCGTCACAGAGGCAAGCTACCTCTTGTCACCACGCTCCCATTTCAGCATGTTGGCTTGGTTGGCGGATGGGTCTGTAGATATTCATAATTTTGAAACGAGTGATTTACCAGAGTTTCTTGACGCCATGCAGCGGTACAGCGAGCCACAAAAGACCATGATGGACTTGGCCGACGCTTCCCTGTATTGGCTGGCCTGCAAGATGGACTGCACCAGCATCCTGACCGAAGATCGGCGAGATTTTTTGCGCTACCGCCTGCCGGATGGCCGGGCGTTTGAGATTTTGTAGATGCAGATTCAGAAGACTTTGCAGGTGTAATTTGTATAGGAAACTGGGGTCATATCCCCATTCAGGAAAGTAATGCAACCGCAGACAAACCAGGCTGAACGAAATGGGGCTCTGACCCCAATTTCCGCTGTGACCATCACTACAAGTGCTGGCACGGCGCAGCGCCGCGCTATTGCAAAAGCCATTACGCTGCTTGAATCTACACGCACAGACCATCGCACGCAGGCGGATGCATTGCTGACTTCTTTACTACCTTATATAGGCAAGTCGTTTCGCCTGGGCATCAGTGGCGTACCCGGCGTAGGTAAATCAACCTTTATCGAAACGCTAGGTTTGTATTTGATCGAGCAAGGCCACCGTGTTGCCGTGCTCACCATCGACCCATCCTCCACGATCTCCGGCGGCTCCATCTTGGGCGACAAAACGCGCATGGAAAAGCTGTCGGTACATGACAACGCCTACATCCGCCCCAGCCCCAGCAGCGGGACACTGGGCGGTGTGGCCGAGAAGACGCGGGAGGCGATGCTGGTGTGCGAGGCGGCGGGCTATGACATCGTGATTGTCGAAACCGTAGGCGTGGGCCAGAGCGAGACGGCAGTGGCGGGTATGACGGATATGTTTGTGCTGATGCAGTTGCCCAATGCGGGGGATGATTTACAGGCGATTAAACGCGGTGTGATGGAACTGGCGGATTTGGTGGTGATTAACAAGGCCGATATTGATAAGGATGCTGCCACGCGGGCGCAGGCGCAGATTACCTCGGCGATGCGAATATTGGCGCAGCACAAACGTGGCCCTCACCCCGGCCCTCTCCCGCAGGCGGGAGAGGGAGTAAGAGTGCAAAAGCATGACAGAGCAAGTGCGCAAGCGGGGGCAGGTGTAGGAGTGCAAGAGAGTCAAGGCGCGGCCTATTCTGACTCCCTCTCCACCGTACCCGGGGGAGAGGGCTGGGGTGAGGGGGTGTGGCACCCTCAAGTAATGCAGCTATCAGCACTACTAGGCACAGGCGTACAAGAATTCTGGCAGAGCGTGTTGCAGTTTCAAGATTTGCAAACGAAGAGCGGTCAACTGGCGCAGCGCAGGCAGCAGCAATCACTGGCGTGGATGTGGGAGCGTATTGAGGCAGGTTTGAAGCAAGCCTTTAAGCAAAGCCCGCAGGTGCAGGCGCTGTTGCCGATGTTGACGCAGCAAGTGCTTAGCGGCCATGTAGCGGCATCCACTGCAGCGCGAAATCTGCTTGCAGCCCAATAGAGTATTGCGCGACCAGCTACGAAATACATAGTAATTAGATTAATACAGAGATAAAGAGAAAACCATGCAAGATATCCTAGAGCAACTAGAAGCCAAGCGCCAACTCGCCCGTATGGGCGGCGGCCAAAAGCGAATCGACGCGCAGCACAAAAAAGGCAAGCTCACGGCGCGTGAGCGGCTGGAGATACTGCTGGACGAAGGCAGCTTTGAAGAGTGGGACATGTTTGTCGAGCACCGCTGTGTGGACTTTGGCATGCAAGACCAAAAAATTCCTGGCGACGGCGTAGTCACTGGCTACGGCATGATCAACGGGCGCTTGGTGTTTGTGTTCAGCCAAGACTTTACGGTGTTTGGCGGGGCACTGAGCGAGGCGCACGCCGAGAAGATTTGCAAGATCATGGACCAGGCCATGAAGGTGGGTGCACCCGTAATTGGCCTCAACGACTCAGGCGGCGCGCGCATCCAGGAAGGCGTGGCGTCCCTTGGCGGCTATGCCGATGTGTTTCAACGCAACGTGATGGCCAGCGGCGTGGTGCCGCAGATCAGCATGATCATGGGGCCCAGCGCGGGCGGCGCAGTGTATTCGCCTGCCATGACCGACTTTATCTTCATGGTCAAAGACTCGTCGTACATGTTCGTCACCGGCCCCGAGGTGGTAAAGACAGTGACGCACGAAGAGGTGACCGCAGAAGAACTGGGTGGAGCGATTACCCACACCACCAAAAGCGGCGTGGCCGACCTGGCGTTTGAAAACGACGTAGAGGCCCTGCTGATGCTGCGCCGCCTGTACAACTACCTACCGCTGAATAACCGCGAAAAAGCCCCCGTGCGCCCCAGTGGCGACCCTGCCGCGCGCCTGGACATGTCGCTGGACACTCTGGTGCCCGACAACGCCAACAAGCCCTACGACATGAAAGAGCTGATCACCAAGACGGTGGACGATGGCGACTGGTTTGAACTGCAACCCGAATACGCCAAAAACATTCTCATTGGCTTCGCGCGCATGGACGGGCAGACGGTAGGCATTGTGGCTAACCAGCCGCTGGTATTGGCCGGTTGTCTGGACATTAAATCATCCATCAAGGCCGCGCGCTTCGTGCGTTTTTGTGATGCGTTCAACATCCCCGTCATCACCTTTGTGGATGTGCCCGGTTTTATGCCCGGCACATCGCAAGAGTACGGCGGCATTATCAAACACGGTGCGAAGCTGCTCTACGCCTATGCCGAATGCACCGTGCCCAAAATCACTGTCATCACCCGCAAAGCCTACGGCGGTGCGTATGACGTGATGTCATCCAAACATTTGCGTGGCGATGTGAACTTTGCTTGGCCTAATGCCGAGATTGCGGTGATGGGTGCCAAGGGCGCGGTAGAGATCATCTTCCGTGAAGACAAAGGCGATCCGGTCAAGCTGGCAGCGAAGGAAGCTGAATACAAAACCCGCTTCGCCAACCCTTTCGTCGCAGGCGCCCGTGGTTTTATAGATGACGTGATCTTGCCGCATGAAACACGTAAGCGGATATGCAGATCACTTGTCATGCTTAAAGATAAAAAAATTGAAAATCCGTGGCGTAAACACGGAAATATTCCACTTTAGGTGGATTTATTAAATGTTCATATTTGACATTTAAAGTGCTAAAAACGATAATTAATGCTCTTATGAGAACATTTAGTTTACTATCACCCCAAAGCATTTGCTCTGAATTGGGGGGGCGAATCAAACGATTGCGTCTCGCACAAAACTTGGGTCAACAACAGTTGGCAGATATGACGCAGAGTTCACTTTCATCTGTGCGCAGGCTGGAGGCGCAGGGTCAGGGGAGCCTTGAATTTATCGTACGCGTGGTGCAAGCATTGCAGGCCGTAGAGCAGTTAGAGAGTTTGTTTGAGCAGCCTATACAAACCATTGCGCAAGCCGAGCGCGAGCAATCTCTGGCGCTTAGGCAGCGTGCGCGTGCGCCTAAAGCTTTTGCTAAGGCGCGCGTTCAGCCATGAAGAAGCTGCAAGTTATCTATGATGGTTGGGGTGAGCGTTGGCCGCTAGGCACATTGGCGGACACGGGGCGCGAGATCATGTTTGAGTATTCACCGCAAGCCGTAGAGCGTGGTTTGCAGTTATCACCCATGCACCAGCCACTGCCGCGCGCTGGTGCCGCAGCCGTTTCGTTTAAAGGCGAAGTGCACTCGTATGGACTGCCCGGCTTCATTGCCGATGCACTGCCAGACGGCTGGGGCATGCTGCTGATGGATCGCGCTTTGCGAAAACTAGGCCGCAATCCACGCGAGGTATCGGTGCTGGAGCGTTTGACCATTGTGGGTGAGCGTGCTATGGGTGCGTTGTCGTTCGAACCTTCTGATGAAGACATCTTGCCAGTAGAAAAACTGCAACTCAAGGAGCTCGCTAAAGAAGTCATCGCTTTGCAAGCCGACGAAAACTCTGGCGCAGGCAAAGCCGATGCGCAGCTTCGCCACTTGATGCAACTAGGTGGCTCGCCGCAAGGTGCCCGCCCTAAGGTGTTGGTCGATTTCAATGCGCGCACAGGGCAGCTCAGTAGTGGCATGCCACTGACAGGTAGCGCAACGCCATGGCTGATGAAGTTCCCGGCTGAGAGTGAACACCGCGAAGTTTGCGCTGTTGAAGAGCTTTACGCCCGGGTAGCGCGCCTTGGTGGTATGGATATGCCGCGTAGCCGCTTCTTTGATCTAGGCACGAAACATAGCGCATTTGGCGTAGAGCGCTTTGACCGCGTTGTGAAAGACAAGCAAGTATTGCGCGTGCCCATCATGAGCATGTCAGCCTATCTGCAAGCAGACCACCGATTGCCCTCCTTGGATTACGAAACTATTTTGCTTGCAACACTACGCCTCACAGGCGACCAACGCGAAGTTGTCAAAGCGTTCGAGCGCTGCATCTTCAATGTCATCATGCACAACCGTGACGACCACAGTCGCAACTTTGCGTTCCGTATGAACGAGCAAGGTTTGTGGAAGCTTTCCCCCGCGTTTGACTTGACCTACAGCTTCGGCCCAGGTGGTGAGCATTCCACCAGCGTAGCGGGGCATGGCAAAAATATTATGCGTGCGCAATTAATGCAGGTGGCTAAGGCGGGTGGTATATCTACGCTCATAGCGAATCGCTGCGTTAACGCATGGTTAAACAGCACTAAAAGCATGGCTAAGTTATTGAAAGAGTTACCCATTCGTCGCACGACAATGGTTGACTTGCAGAAGTCTATGGCCTCACGGCTTGAATTATTGAACTAAATTTGGAAGAAATATGTTTACAAAAATCCTCGTAGCCAATCGTGGCGAAATCGCTTGCCGCGTGATTCAAACTGCCCGCAAGATGGGCATCAAAACCGTGGCGGTGTACTCCGATGCGGACAAAGACGCGCGGCATGCGCAACTGGCGGACGAGGCGGTGCATATTGGCGCTGCGCCTTCGCGCGAATCGTATTTGCTGGCGGACAAGATAATTGCAGCCTGTAAGCAGACGGGTGCGCAGGCGGTGCATCCGGGGTATGGCTTTTTGTCGGAGAACGCGGGGTTTGCCAAGCGGGTGGAAGAAGAGGGCATTATTTTTATTGGCCCTAAGCATTACTCGATTGCGGCCATGGGCGACAAGATTGAGTCGAAGAAGCTGGCGGGCGCTGCGGGGGTGAACTGCATTCCGGGTGTGAATGATGCGATTGAAACCGCTGAGAAGGCGGTAGAGATTGCCAAAGGCATTGGTTACCCGGTGATGATCAAGGCCAGCGCAGGTGGCGGTGGCAAAGGCTTGCGCGTGGCGCATGACGACAAGGAAGCGTTTGAAGGCTTCACCAGTTGCCGCAATGAGGCACGCAACAGCTTTGGTGATGACCGCGTGTTTATTGAAAAATTTGTCGAAGAGCCGCGCCATATTGAGATTCAGTTGATTGGCGACAGCCAAGGCAACGTGATTTACTTGAACGAGCGCGAATGTTCGATCCAGCGCCGCCACCAGAAGGTGATTGAGGAAGCGCCGTCGCCGTTTATCAGTGACGCCACGCGCAAAGCCATGGGCGAGCAGGCCGTGGCCTTGGCCAAGGCGGTGAAGTACCAAAGCGCGGGCACGGTGGAGTTTGTAGTGGGTAAAGACCAGAGCTTTTACTTCTTGGAGATGAATACCCGCTTGCAGGTGGAGCACCCGGTGACGGAATGCATTACGGGGCTGGACTTGGTGGAGCTGATGATCCGCGTCGCAGCGGGTGAGCCGCTACCATTGGCGCAGAAGGATGTGCAGCGCAATGGCTGGGCGATGGAATGCCGCATCAATGCAGAAGACCCGTTCCGTAATTTCTTGCCGTCCACAGGCAGGTTGGTGCGTTTTCAGCCGCCTGTGCAGACGATGTTTGCTGCTCGCATGCCCTCACCCCTGCCCTCTCCCGCAAGCGGGAGAGGGGGCGAATTACTCCCTCTCCCGCTTGCGGGAGAGGGCAGGGGTGAGGGTACTTTGTACGGTGTTCGGATTGACACTGGCGTACAAGACGGTGGCGAGATTCCGATGTACTACGACTCGATGATCGCCAAGCTCATCGTGCATGGCAAAGACCGGCTTGACGCGATTGCCAAGATGCGTGAAGCCCTGAATGCGTTTGTGATTCGCGGCATCAGCAGCAACATCCCCTTCCAGGCGGCGCTGCTGGCGCACCCCAAGTTTGTGGCGGGTGATTTCAACACTGGGTTTATCGCCGAGAACTACGGCAAAGGCTTTGCGGCCGAAGACGTGCCACACGACGACCCGAATGTGCTCAAGGCCATCGCCGCCTTTGTACGCCGCAAAGCACACGAGCGCGCAGCGGGCATGAGCGGGCAACTGCCAGGTTTCCAGCGAAAGCTTGAAAAAGACTACGTAGTGGTGACGTTGGGCGCGCAAGGCGAGCACAGCTATACACCTGTACACGTAGAAGAATTTACAGGCCAAATCGGCTTTGCCCGCATTAATATAGGCGCGAGCAGCTATGAAATTTACAGTGAATCACGCTTGAACGATATCGCCATCCACGGCACCATCAACGGCCAACCCTTCACCGCCCAGGTAGAGCGCGGCACCCGTAAAGACCCGCTGGCGCTGCGCGTGCAGCACAACGGCACACAAATCGACGCACTGGTGCTCAGCCCCCGCGTGGCCGAGCTGCGCAAGCTCATGCCACACAAGGCACCCCCCGACATGAGCCGCTACGTGCTCTCGCCCATGCCCGGCCTGCTGGTGGACGTGGCCGTGCAAGTAGGCCAAAAAGTGCAGGCGGGTGAGCGCGTGGCCGTCATTGAAGCCATGAAGATGGAGAATGTGCTGTTTGCCGCTGCCGATGGCGTAGTGGGCAAGGTGCTGGCGGTTAAGGGCGAATCGCTGAGTGTCGACCAGCCTATCGTTGAGTTCGCTTAACCGCTGAGCCTGTAACGGCCATGAACCCCTGGTGTCACCTGTCTCAAATATTGCCGAAAGGCGTGCGCTGCGCCAGATATTCGGCGAGAATTACACAGCCTATTGTTCGCGCGTCAGGCGTTGGCTGTAGGCTAGAGAGTCAATGCAATCGCAAACATCCACGCAAGATAACCAGGAGCAAGCCATGAACCCTCAGGAATTTGAAGCCGGTCTGCGCGCAGACCACTATGGCGAAATCGTCACCGTGAACAAACCGGTAGGCTACAGCATGGGTGAGCATGTCCACCCGTTTGATGCCTGTGCGCTGATCACCGAAGGGGCTATCAACATCACCGTGGACGGCGTGCCACGCAGCTATGGGGTGGGAGACATTTTTCGCTTGGCAGCAGGCACCCCGCACCTGGAGGATGCCGCTGTCCACGGCGTGACGTATCTGGTCGGTCGCCGATAACAAAACCAGTAGCACTGACCACAATTTACACTGGCGGCTACAGTGACTTCAGTCCAACAGATCCATGACGATCAGCACAGCGTGTTGATCGTCGTCGACGCGCAAAACGGCTTTATGCCGGGAGGTGGCCTGCCGGTGTCGCGCGGCGACGAGGTGGTGCCTGTGATCAACCGCATCGGCCAGCTTTTTAGCAATGTGGTGCTGATGCAAGACTGGCACCCCGCCGGGCATGCATCGTTTGCCTCCAGTCACCCGGGCAAGTCCCCTTACGAAGTCATCGCCATGCCCTATGGCCCCCAGGTGCTGTGGCCAGAGCACTGCGTGCAGGGCACGCACGACGCAGCCTTGCACAAAGAACTGCACCTACCGCAGGCCCAGCTCATCATCCGCAAGGGCTTTCATCCGCAGGTAGACAGTTATTCAGCCTTTATGGAGGCTGACCGCAGCACCACCACCGGGTTGGCGGCGTACCTGCAAGCGCGCGGGCTGCGCAAGGTATACATTTGCGGTTTGGCCACTGATTTTTGCGTGGCCTGGACGGCGCTGGACGCACGCGCTGTAGGCTTGGAGGCCGTAGTGATGGAAGATGCTTGCCGCGCTATAGATCTTAATGGCTCGCTGGCCAGCGCTTGGCAATCCATGTTGGCGGCAGGCGTGCAGCGCGTGCAGTCAGCCCAGTTGCTGCCCAGTCAATCGAGTTAATTTTTTAGACAATTCTCCGAGTTCTCTCTGAACTTCCTCTCCACCGTTTTCAAACCGTATCCAGTATGACACGTCCCTTCAAAGTTCTCGGTATCCAGCAAATCGCCATCGGCGGAACTGACAAAAATAAACTGCAAAAACTCTGGGTCGACATGCTGGGCCTTGAAGTGACTGGCACCTTCAGAAGCGAACGTGAGAACGTGGACGAAGACATCTGCGCCATTGGCAGCGGTCCGTTCAAGGTGGAGGTGGATTTAATGCAACCCATTGACCCGGACAAAAAACCTGCCGTGCACAGCACGCCGCTTAACCATGTGGGTCTGTGGATTGACGACCTTCCCAAGGCGATAGACTGGCTCACAGCCAAAGGTGTGCGTTTTGCACCCGGCGGCATTCGCAAGGGCGCAGCGGGCTATGACATTACCTTTTTGCACCCTAAGAGCAATGACGAATTTCCCATCGCGGGCGAGGGTGTGTTGATCGAGCTGGTGCAGGCACCGCCAGAAGTAATCACTGCATTTGCCAAACTAGCCTAAAGTTTTGTCACAATCTGGCCATGATGCTTTCATTTGCTAGATTTTGGGTAGTTGTTACAAGTTTGCTGTGTGTTTTATTGCCCGCTATGGCGCAGGAGCGCCGCGTGGCGCTGGTGATAGGCAATGCGGCCTATAAATCCGTTACCCCACTGCAAAACCCTGTGAATGACTCCAAGGCAGTATCCGAACAGCTGCGCAGATTAGGCTTTGAAGTGATTGAGCGGCAAAATCTGAGCCGCGAAGGTTTTGCTGGCGTGGTGCGAGAGTTTGGCGACAAGCTGCGCGGCGCATCGGTAGGCCTGTTTTATTTTGCAGGGCACGGCTTGCAGGTAAAGGGTCGCAATTATTTGGTGCCTGTGGACGCTGACATTGCCCGCGAAGACGAGGTGCCGTACCGTAGCTTTGATGTCAACGAAGTGCTGGACAAAATGGACTCGGCCCGCACCGCGGTGAACCTGGTGGTGTTAGATGCTTGCCGCAATAACCCTTTTGCCCGCTCGTTCAAGCCTGCGCAGACGGGGTTGGCGCAGATGGATGCGCCTACCGGCACCTTGATTGCCTTTGCCACCGCGCCTGGATCGGTTGCGCAAGACGGAGAGGGTAGCAATGGCTTGTATACCGGGGCTTTGCTCAAGCATATTGCTGCGCCTGGCCTGGCGGTGGAGCAGATGTTCAAGCGTGTGCGCGTAGACGTGGTGAACGCGTCTAAAAACCAGCAGGTACCATGGGAAAGCTCTTCGCTTAACCGGGACTTTAGTTTTGCCAACGCACTGGCGGCTAAACCCACTGTCGCTACGGTAGTGCCCAACTCTGCAGCCACTACCGCCACCGAGCTGGCCTTGGATTTAGCCTTTTGGGATGCGGTCAAAGACAGCCGCAGTCCCGCCGACTACAACGCTTATTTGGAGCAGTACCCCACTGGGCGCTTTGCCGCGTTGGCGCGCTTGCGTTCTGCGGCTCCCTCTGCGCCCATCGTTGCCGCAGCCTCACCGGTTGCCCCATCCACCCAGGCCCTTAGCAACTTGGTGCGTTGGAAGCAAGGCGCGGCCACCAAAGAGCTGGCCTTAAACACGGGCAGCGCTGTGGATGCGGTAGCGCAGTCGCCGGAGGGTTTATACGTGGTTGCAGCATCCGCAGGCGCAGTGCATTGGATAGACGCTTTGCGTGCAAGTGTGGTGGGTAGCGCAAAAGTGTATGAACCTGCCAGCGGCCAAACAGTCAGCTTGCAGTTCTCGGGCGATGGTCGTTGGTTGCTGCTCGGCCAGCAGGCCAGCGGGCGCAACCATAGCCAGTTGATTGACGTAGCTACCAGCCGATCAGTATGGAGCAGACCGTCGCAAAGCGCCAAGTTTGATACTGCGGCACCCCAGGTGTTGCTACATAACGCGCAAGGCGCAATAGAGACGGTGCGTTTGCCATGAGAAGTGTGCTTAAAAATGTCCGGCAATTTCAGCGTAGTTTTTGCTTGGCCTGCGCGTTGCTACTGGCCCACGGATGGACTGCTGCGGGGCAAGACTGTGGCGAGCGCGCTGCGCCTACACCCGAGGCCCTGGCCAAGGGCTTGGCTTTAGGTGAGCGTCTTCGTGACCAATTAGAGGCCAGCGGCGCATCGGCCGCGTTGGTGGGCCGCATAGGCCTGAACCTGAGCGAGTTTGGTCAGCGCTACACCCATATGGGCCTTGCAGTGCGTGACCATGTGCGAAAGCGCTGGCAGGTGATGCATCTGTTCAACCCCTGCGGCAAGTCAGAGTCTGAAATTTTGGTGCAATCGCTGGAGAAATTCTACGAAGTAGATTTGTATGAGTATGAAGGGCTGATCGTTACCCCATCGTATGCAAAGCAAGCATCTTTGCGCACCACCTTTATGAGTCCGGCTACAACGCGCCTGTTGCATAACCCCGCTTACAACCTCATATCGCATCCGTTTAATACGCGTTTCCAAAACTCCAACCAGTGGATTTTAGAGATGATGGGTTTGGCGTTTGATGAGCGCCGGGCTATCAATGACCGCACCAGCGCTCAAAACTGGCTCAAGGCGCAAGGTTTTGAACCCGGTAGCATCCGTATTCCTAATCTACGCCGCTCGGGTGCGCGTTTGTTCAGTGCCAATGTGAGTTTTGCTGACCATACCCAAGAAGAGTATGAAAAGCAGCAGTATCTGGTGGTGACTGTAGATGCCATCATCCGCTTTTTAACGGTGCAAGACAAAGGTCTCACCCAACTGACGGTTAAGTAAACAGTGTCGTGCCCGCCAGCAGGCGTTTAAGAATCGATATCGTTGAGTATTTTTTTCACCAGTAAGCTGGAAGATAGGCTGCTGGCGTTGGATGCTGTGATGACGTAGCTGGCATCAAACTGCTGGTAGTTGCGCCGCGTAGACGTAGCATATCCCGGGTCGTAGTGCAGCTCCAACAGCTCGCGCACCACGCCTTCTACCTTACCGTCATGCACACGCGCCTTCCAGTCGTCTATTACTGCCTTGCCGCGCAGGTCTTTCAGCACGTCCAGCCGGGTGCAAAAGAAGGCCGGGTCTTTGACGAAAAAGTCGTAGTCTTCCATCAGCAGTTGCACGCGCTCTTCAATGGGCAGCTCCAACCGCGCGCAGGGCGAGGCGCGCAGGGCGGTCATCAGTGCGTCGGGCACGCTCACGTTGCCTACTTTTTTGCTCTCACTCTCGGCCCACACGACGCGCGCCGGGTCAAAACTGCGCAAGGCATGCCATACCCGCGTGTCGAATTGTTTTTGGCTAGGTTGGGGCTGGCCAGGGATCAAACCCAGCACCGAGCTGCGGTGTTCGGCCAGCGCTTCCAGGTCTAGCGCCTGCGCACCTGCTGCGGCCAGTGAGGTGAGCAAGCGGGTTTTGCCGCTCCCAGTAGGGCCGCAAATCACCCGGTAGGTGAACTCGTCTGCCAAGCGGGCGGTGTCCAGCAGCATCTCTGCGCGAAACGCCTTGTAGCCGCCGTCGATGATGTGCACATCAAAACCAATTTGCGAGAGGACAAGGGACAGCGAGCCACTGCGCTGGCCGCCGCGCCAGCAGTACACCAAGGGCTTCCAGTTTTTCGGTTTGTCGGAGCAATGCGTCTCGATATGCTGCGCAATATTGCGCGCAGCCATCACCGCGCCCTTCTTGCGGGCATCAAAGGCGCTGATCTGCACATACTCGGTGCCCACCTCATGGCGCTGCGCATCATTGAGCGTGGGCCAGTTAACGGCACCGGGCAGGCGGTCAAGCGCATATTCACTCTCGCTACGCGCGTCGATGATGGTGTTGAAACCGCCAAGTTGGACTAAAGCGTCTGGCGCACTGATTTTGGTAAAGGGCATGGGGCTATTTCAGCAACTTTTTCAGCTCAGGCCACAAGTTGGCCAGCATGATGGGGTGGGCTTCTTCTTTGGGGTGGATGCGGTCGGATTGGAATAGTTTGATGGGGTCTGCGCCGTCGGCTACATCTTTCAAAAAGAAAGGTACCAGCCCCGTCTTTTTGGCCGCAGCGGTTTTGTCAAACGTACCGGCAAATTGCTTGCTGTAGTCCGTACCGTAATTGGGCGGCAGCTGCATGCCTACCAGCAGCACTTTGGCTTGGGTTTTTTGCACCGCATCGGTCATCCATGCCAAGTTATCAGCCGTCATGCTCAGTGGCAGGCCGCGCAGGGCATCGTTGCCGCCCAGTTCGATGATCACATGTGTGGGTTTGTGCCGCGCCAGCAGGGCAGGCAAGCGTGAGCGGCCGCCCGAGGTGGTGTCACCGCTGATGCTGGCGTTGACCACGGTGGCTTTGATTTTTTCATCAAGCAGTTTTTTCTCCAGCAAGGCTACCCAGCCTGCGCCGCGTTTGAGGCCATACTCAGCGCTAAGTGAATCGCCCACCACCAAGATCACTGGGTTTGGCGAAGCCGTTTTAGCTGGTTTGGCCGCTTGGGCCCAAGCACTGCCAGCCACAGCAGATAGCCCCATAGCGCAGCAAAGCAGCCAACTCGCGGTAAAGTGGCGACTCACGAGATTCAAAAGACTAAAACCCATGGCAGATTCCATTATTTCAGTAGAGCATGTATTTAAAAGCGTCACGGACTCCACCGGTACCCTTGATATTTTGCGTGATATTGATTTTTCAATAAATTCTAAGGACACCGTGGCGATTGTCGGTGCTTCTGGCTCTGGCAAAAGCACCTTGTTGTCCATCATTGCAGGCTTGGACACTCCCACACGGGGAACAGTTCATTTAGCGGGGCAAAACCTGTTTGCCATTGACGAAGACGATCGCGCCGCCTGGCGCGCCCAAAAAGTGGGTTTTGTCTTCCAAAGCTTTCAGCTGCTGGGTAACCTGAGCGCGCTGGAAAACGTGATGCTACCCCTGGAGCTGGCTGGCCGCAAAGACTCGCGCAGCGCCGCTACCGACATGCTCAAACGCGTAGGCCTGGCCGAGCGCCTGGGCCACTACCCCAAGGTGATGAGTGGTGGTGAGCAGCAGCGCGTAGCCCTGGCCCGTGCCTTTGTAGTGCAGCCCGCCGTGCTATTGGCAGACGAACCCACCGGCAGCCTGGACCACGCCACAGGCGAGAAGGTGATGGAGTTGATGTTTGCTCTCAATGCTGAGCTGGGCACTACGCTGGTGTTGGTAACGCACGACCGAGGCATTGCCACGCGCTGCGCCAAACGCATCACCATTGAAGCCGGTGCCATCGCCTTGGGGTAGCTGGCAGGCCGTAGCTTGAAAATAGAGCTACGCAAGTCTTGGAACTTGCTGCAATTGCCGCGCCCAGCGCAGGCCCGCCAAGGTCTGGGATAATCCAGCCATGAGCATTACATACAAAGACGAAGCAGGTATCGCAGGCATGCGTATTGCAGGGCGGCTGGCCGCTGAGGTGTTGGACTTTCTTGCGCCGCACATCGTGCCGGGCGTGACCACCAAGGCGCTGGACAAAATGGCGCTGGACTTTATTACCAATGTGCAGCAATGCACTTCGGCCACGGTGGGCTATGCGCCGCCGGGCTACCCGCCTTTTCCGGGGGCTATTTGTGCCTCGGTTAACCATGTGGTGTGCCACGGCATGCCCAGCGACAAAGCGCTTAAAAAAGGCGACATCATCAACATCGACGTGACGGTCATCAAAGACGGCTGGCATGGTGACACCAGCAGAATGTTTTTGGTGGGCGAGGTCTCGCCCTTTGCCAAGCGCCTGTGCGCCCTCACGTATGAGGCCATGTGGCACGGCATCAGCAAAGTGAAAGCCGGTGCGCGCTTGGGCGATATTGGCGCGGCGATTCAGAAGTTTGCTGAAGGCAATGGCTACAGCGTGGTGCGCGAGTTTTGCGGCCACGGCGTGGGGCAAAAGTTCCATGAAGAGCCGCAGGTGCTGCACTATGGCAAGGCCGGTACGGGCGAGGTGCTCAAGCCCGGCATGATTTTCACCATCGAGCCGATGATCAACTTGGGCCGCAAAGAGATCCGCGAGCTGGGCGATGGCTGGACGATTGTCACCAAAGACCACTCCCTGTCTGCCCAGTGGGAGCACAGCGTGTTAGTGACCGAAACTGGATGGGAGATCATGACGCAGTCGGCCGGCACCCCGCCACCGCCCGCTTTTGTGACTGCTGCTTAAAACCTAAATGCTATAAATAAAACAGCTGCTCCCGCAATGATTTATACGGCTAAAGAGCAATATCGCTCAAAAAAGAGCGAACTATTGGCCGCTGTGGCCGCTACCGGTGCCTCCACCCGTAGCGTTAAACGCCACCTGCAGCAGCTGTCCAGCGCCACGGACGACGTGCTACGCAGGCTGTGGGCTGAGGCCGGATTTGATACCAGTTGCGCCTTGATGGCAGTGGGCGGCTACGGCCGCAGTGAGCTGTTTCCGTATTCCGATGCAGACGTGCTGCTGCTACTGCCCGACTGGGCATTGCCCGATACCGACGCGCAGCTTAAAATCACGATTGAAAACTTCATCAGCGCCTGCTGGGATGCGGGCCTGGAGATAGGTTCCAGCGTGCGCAGCGTAGCCGAGTGCGTGGCCGAGGCTGAAAGTGATGTCACCATCCAAACCAGCCTGCTGGAGTCGCGCCTGATCACAGGTGACAGCAAGCTGTACAAGCGCTTTTTAAAAGCCTTTATCGCCGCCCTCGATCCGCAAGCCTTCTTCATCGCCAAAACGCTGGAGATGCGCCAGCGCCATGCCAAGTTTGAGGACACGCCCTATGCGCTGGAGCCCAACTGCAAAGAGTCACCCGGTGGCCTGCGCGATCTGCAAGTTATTTTGTGGGTGGCCAAGGCTGCGGGCTTGGGCAAAAGCTGGGACGAACTGGCCCGCAATGGCCTGGCCACGGCGTTGGAGGTCAAGCAAATCAAACTCAACGAAGCCATGCTCAGCCTGGTGCGTGCGCGCTTGCACATAGCTGCCAACCGGCGTGAAGACCGCTTGGTGTTTGACTTGCAGCATGTCGTGGCGACCAGCTTCGGCTATGCAGTGGCCCCCACGCTACGCGCTAACGCTGCTACGCTGCCCCCCGAGGGGGCCGCGCTTTCGCCCAGGGGCGGCCCGTCGGCGAAAGCCGCCGCACCCGGCGAGAGCTATAGCCAGCGCAAAGCCAGCGAAAAGCTGATGCGCGGCTACTACTGGTCCGCCAAGGCGGTGGTGCAGCTCAACCAAATTTTGCTGCTCAATATTGCCGAGCGCCTGGAAGAGCGCACCCACCCGCAAACCCATGAGCCGCAGCCCATCAACGCCAGGTTTTCCAACAAAGCCGGCATGATTGAAGTGGCCAGCGACGACCTGTATGTGAAAGATCCGCATGCTATTTTGGAGACCTTTCACATCTACCAAACTACGGTAGGCGTGAAAGGCTTGTCGGCCCGCACTTTGCGTGCGCTGTACAACGCGCGCGGCGTGATGGACTCTGCATTTCGCAAAGACCCGGTGAACCGCACCACCTTCGCCCGTATTCTCATCGAGCCCAATGGCATTACCCACGCCATGCGCCTGATGAACCAAACCTCTGTGCTGGGCCGCTACCTGTGGGTGTTTCGCAAAATCGTTGGGCAAATGCAGCATGACTTGTTCCATGTCTACACCGTAGACCAGCACATTTTGATGGTGCTGCGCAACGTGCGCCGCTTCTTTTTGGCCGAGCATGCGCACGAGTATCCGTTTTGCAGCCAACTGGCCAGCGGCTGGGACAAGCCGTGGATTTTGTACGCCGCTGCGCTGTTCCACGACATTGCCAAAGGCCGGGGCGGTGACCATAGCGAGCTGGGTGCCAAAGACGTGCGCGTGTTTTGCCGCCAGCACGGTATTGCCAAAGGAGACGCCGCCTTGATTGAGTTCATCGTGGCCCAGCACCTCTCCATGAGCAGCATCGCCCAAAAGCAAGACCTGAGCGACCCCGATGTGATCGCCGCCTTTGCCCAGCGCGTTGGCAACGAGCGCTACCTGACCGCGCTGTATCTGTTTACCGTAGCCGACATCCGTGGCACCTCGCCCAAAGTGTGGAACGCCTGGAAAGGCAAACTGCTGGAAGACCTGTACCGCCTCACACTGCGCACCCTGGGCGGTCGCGCGCCTGACGCCAGCGCCGAGGTAGAGGCCCGTAAACGCGAGGCCTTGCAAACCCTCGCCTTGTACACCTTGCCTTTTGAGGCGCACAAAGCGCTGTGGAACACGCTGGACGTAGGCTACTTTATGCGGCACGATGCGAGCGATTTAGCCTGGCATGCGCGCCAACTCTCACGCTACGCGAGTCAGCAAGTCGCTACTAAAAATGTAGCTTCTCCCGCAACATTTCAGCTGGCTACTGGCCTAAAAGGCATAAAAAATGAGGCTGTAGACGCGGATTTGGCCCCGCCGCTGGCTCCAGCCAGCGCCACCATCGTGCGTGCCCGCCTGTCGCCCATCGGCGAGGGCATGCAGGTGCTGGTGTACACGCCCGACCAGCCCGATTTGTTCGCCCGCATCTGCGGATTTTTTGACCAAAACGGCTTCAGCATTTTGGACGCCAAGGTGCACACCGCCAACAACGGCTACGCGCTAGACACCTTCCAGGTCGTGACCTCGGCAGTAGAGGAGCACTACCGCGAGATGATGAGTATGGTCGAGGTCGAACTGGCGCGCACCGTCGCCGAGCAGCGCCCGCTGCCCAGCGCAGCGCGCGCCCGCCAGTCGCGCCGCGTCAAGAGCTTCCCCTTTCAGCCTCGGGTCGATCTGCGCCCGGATGAGAAGGCGCAGCGCTGGATATTGAGCGTCAGCGCCAGCGACCGCGTAGGCCTGCTCTACGCCATAGCCCGCGTGCTGGCGCACCACAAAGTCAACCTCCAGCTCGCCAAAATCAGCACCCTGGGCGAGCGGGTAGAAGACACCTTCTTGATCGACGGGCCGGAGCTGCAACACAATAAAAAGCAGATTGAGATTGAGACGGAATTGCTGGAGGCGCTGGCAGCCTGAGCGCACATCTAAGCTGTGGATTTAAAAATCTGCTTGGTCTACACTACGCCTTATGAATGCTGCACTCGCAAAACCCCTGCTAATGACTGCTGCCGAGTACTTTACTTGGGAGGCCGAGCAAACCGAACGCCACGATTACTACCATGGCGAAGTGTTTGCGATGGCGGGCGCGAGCGACGACCACAACACGGCTGCGGGCAATGCGTTTGTAGCGCTCAAGTCTCACCTGCGCGGGACACCTTGCCGAGTATTTATGTCCGACATGCGCCTAGAGCTGGCCGAAAACAGCCACTACAGCTACCCAGATGTATTCGTCACCTGCGACCCGCGCGATGCCATACCCGAAGCGAGCCATCTTAAAAAATATCCCAAACTGGTGGTCGAAGTCATCTCCCCCAGCACTTCCGAATATGACCAAGGCCGCAAGTTTGAGCAGTACCGCCAAATTACCGGTTTGGATGAAGTGTTGTTCATCGACCCCGTGCGCCGCTCGGTAGAGCTTTTTCAGCGCACCCAAGAAGCCAGCCAATGGCTGCTCATCCCCGCACCCGAGGGCGGCGGAGTGCACTTGCGCAGCGTGAACATGGATGTGACGATGGCCACCGTGTTTGAAGGCATCGAGTCGGCACCCGCCGCGTAGCAGTTCTCCAGCTCGCGTTGATAAACAAGCTCCGGTTCATATCGGCACACACACTCCCGGTCGCCGTGAGCTTGTCGAGGGGTTCGCGTCATGGCATCCAAAGCCCCTAAAGCCTGCATACAATGCAGGCTATGACAATCAAATCTGACAAATGGATACGCCGCATGGTTGAGAGCCACGGCATGATCGAGCCCTTCGAGCCCAAGCAGGTGCGCCAGCGCGAGGTGGGCGGCGTAAGCCAAAAAATCATCAGCTACGGCACCAGCAGCTACGGCTACGACATCCGCTGCGCGCCCGAGTTCAAGGTGTTTACCAACATCCACAGCACGGTGGTAGACCCGAAAAACTTCGACGAAAAAAGCTTCGTCGATTTTTCAGGCGACAGCTGCATCATCCCGCCCAATAGTTTTGCGCTAGCCCGCACACTGGAGTACTTCCGCATCCCGCGCAACGTGCTCACCATCTGCCTGGGCAAAAGCACCTACGCCCGCTGCGGCATCATCGTCAACGTCACGCCGTTTGAGCCCGAGTGGGAAGGCTATGTAACGCTGGAGTTCAGCAATACCACCCCACTGCCAGCCAAAATCTACGCAGGCGAGGGCTGCGCGCAAGTGCTGTTTTTTGAAAGCTCGGCGGACGATGTGTGCGAGACGAGCTACAAGGATCGGGGCGGGAAGTACCAGGGGCAGGTGGGAGTTACGCTGCCGAAGGCTTGATGTCATACATTTGGCTTGGTCTTTTTAAATAGTAGCGAAAAATTCCACGCTACTACGGTGCAGCCACAAACCCGCTACTGGCAAACGCGCGCATTCCCTCTGGGCTGGCGATAAATGCGAGCCACTGTTTTGCGGCCGCGTTGTCTGTGGCCAACGCTGCGCTGTAGCCGGTGGACAGCGCATGCGGTGCGGGCAGGCCGCCTGCAAAGCGTATGCCTGGGTGCTGCATGATCTCGCTGGACTGGCTCACGCCCAAGGCATATTTGCCTTCAGACACTGCACGGATCACGTCCACACCGAAGGAGAGCATGGTAGTTTTGCTTTTCACTGCCTCGGTGATGTCCAGTGCCTCCAGCACTTTGGCAAAGTGTGTGCCAGCCGTAGCGCCGCGCGCAGGGTCGGCAAAGGCGATGCTGGGGGCGGTCAGCAGGGCTTGGCGCAGGGCTTCGGGGGTGGACAGGTCGGGCAAAGCGGCATCCTTGGGAACTGCCAGTGCTACCACCACGCGGCCTATGCTGTGCGCCGGGTCGGTGGCCAGGCGCTTGGCCGAACGCAGCGCAGCCACAGCCGCATCGCTGAGGATAACTACGTCAGCCGCCTCGCCAACTGCAGTCTGTAGCACCTTGTCGCGCAGCGCGCCCACGGTGTCGTAGCTGGCGCGCAGCGTGTGGCCAGTGGCCTGCTGGAAGGCCGGGGCGATGGTCTCCACGGCGTGCTTGGCAGCGCCAGCGGCAAATACCCGCACCTCATCGGCGTAACAGCTATGCGTTACCAAGCAGAGGAAAAAGCCGGAAAAGTAGTGAGGAAGTGTCATGGCAGGGATACGGTGCGTGAAATTTTGCGGCAAATGTGAAATAATGCTACCAATAGTTAAGTTCAGATTGTTATGGTTGGATTTTATAGCTTGATACGCCCTACGTAGACATATTGCAAGGCGACAAGCGCCAACCAGCTAAATGCAACTTTCACGAGCACACATGTTCATGCCACTTTACGGGATGTTTCGCCGATTACTGACGCTGTTGCAACAGCGGGCAATGGGCTGGGCACTCGCTGCTGCTGGGTTGCTTCTTGGCAGTTTGGGCAGCTTGGGCGCATCTCTGGCGCAGGCGCAAGATGCTGGCGAGCACCGCCTGGCCTTGGTCATTGGCAATGCCAACTACCGCAACGCGCCACTGAGCAACCCAGTGAACGATGCACGTTTGATGGAGGCCGTGCTCAAACAAGCAGGTTTTCAGGTCATCAAAGCTGAAAACGCCAGCCTGCGCGAAACACGGCGCTTGGTCCGAGACTTTGGCGACCGTTTGAAGCAGCGCGGCGGGGTGGGCTTGTTTTATTTTGCTGGCCATGGCGTGCAAGTCAAAGGGGAAAACTACCTGGTGTCGATTGACTCGGACATTCGCAATGAAGACGAAGTGGCCGAAGATGCGTTGAACGCCCAACTGGTGCTGGAGAAAATGCAGTCCGCTGGTAACCGAGTGAATTTAGTCATCCTTGACGCATGCCGCAACAACCCGTTTGCCGTGCGCTCCCGCGCGTCCACCATGGGCTTGGCCACCATGAGTGCGCCCTCAGGTTCGATGGTGGCCTATTCCACCTCGCCTGGCTCGGTAGCGTCGGACGGCAATGGGCAAAACGGCCTGTACACACAGCATTTGGCCAAGGTGATTTCCAATCCCGGACTGCCGGTGGAAGAAGTGTTTAAACAGGTGCGCACTTTGGTGCGGCGCGACAGCAATAACCAGCAAACACCTTGGGAAAACACTGCGCTGGAAGGGCAGTTTTATTTTCAGCCGACCCAGTTGGCCGCGTTGACGCCCGCCTTGGCAGGCGCCGCCGCAGCCGCACCTGCTTCGGTGCTAGCTGCGCGCGTAGAAGGTTCTGACGCCACCAAGCTGGAGCTGAGCCTGTGGGAGACGGTAAAAAACAGCGGCTCTGTGGAAGAGCTGCGTAGCTACTTGGCGCGCTTCCCGCAGGGCGTGTTTGCACAGGTAGCACGCTCTCGTGTGGCCTCGCTGCAAGCGGCGGTTAAACCGCTGGCCACTGGCCCTGTCATTGCAACCCAAGACCCTGCTGCGGCGGCGGCGGTGGCTGCTGCTGTGGCCAGTCAGTCGCCCAAAGTTCAGGCCAGCGGCAATGCCAAACCGTCTTCGCCCTCCGCCACGCTTGCTAGCCCTCCCATTAAAGCGGCTGCGGCAGATGACAAAGGTAAATCACTCCAGGAGGGTGAATACTTGGCTGGTACCACACGCTTTATTGGTCGTTTTGCCAGCGACCCGAAAAGCCGCACCTGGTCTGGCGTGGGCAAAGTGGTGTGGGCTAACGGCGATGTGTTTGAGGGCAATCTGGTTACCGGCAAGCGCCAAGGCCACGGGACTTTTGCCTGGAGCGACGGCAAGTACACCGGCGACTGGGTAGACGACCATGCCGTGGGCAAGGGTGTTGTGGACTTTAAAAATGGCGATCACTACGAGGGCGAAGTGGTCAACAGCGTGCCCAACGGCGCCGGTGTCATGAAGTATGCATCGGGCGAGTCCTTCCGAGGCTCGTTTACCAATGGCAAAGCGCACGGCCACGGTGTGTACGTGTGGCGCAGCGGCCAAACCTATGAGGGTTCCTGGCAAATGGATGTAGCCCAAGGCGCAGGCCAGTTGCACTTTGCCAATGGCGACCAGTACCTGGGCGAGGTGGTGGGCGGTGTGCCCAATGGCGCAGGCGCGATGAAGTACGCTTTGGGCGATGCCTACAAAGGCACATTTCGCAATGGTTTGCCAGACGGGCAGGGTACCTACGATTGGAAAAATGGCGACAAATACACAGGCGACTGGAAAGCCGGTATGAAGAGCGGCGAGGGCGTGTTTGTCTGGTCTAGCGGCGACCGCTGGGAAGGCACCTATATGGCTGACCAGCAAACGGCATCCGGCAAGCTCATTCGCCGCAACCCCTGAGGCTTAGCGCGCGTCAACGCCTATCTGCTGGCGTGCCAGCCGCGCGGCAGCTAAATCCCAGCCTGCCCAACCGCAACTTTTAAACAGCGTCGTGCGTTTTGCAAGCGGGCTCGACAGCACTGTCTGCTGCAAGGTAGCGCAGGCCGACACGTCGATTTGCGCTTGCAGCAAGTCGCCCGCCTCGTGCCCTGCATCCGCCGTGTCCACCACGATGGCGCCCCGCTGTGCAAAGTGCTGCACCACGCTAGGGGCCAGTTCTGCCATCAAGGGCGTAAAGGCACCTACGGCGCTGATGAAGGCTTGTGGGTGGATCAGCACAGGGTCGTCCAGCACCGGCGCGCGCGCCGGTGTGCAGGTAACTACCAGCGGGCATTGGGCCAGCACATCAGCCACGCTGGCCACCGCGCTGGCTTGCCCAGTTGTGATGCCCAGTTGCGCGAACAGGCGATGCGCATGCTGCGCCAAGGCGTGCGCGCTGCTGGCACTGCGCGAATGGATGAACACCTGCCGCACACCCAGCCCGACAACCAGTGCCTCCAGATGTGCCCGGCCCTGCACGCCCGCGCCAATGATGAGTACAGGGCCAAGCGGCGCTGCCGCCAGCTTTTGGGCCGCCAACAGCGTCACCGCAGCGGTGCGCCGCGCAGTCACCGTAGGGCCGTCCAGCACCAAGCAGCGCTCTCCTGTGGCCACGTCAAACACCACCACATCGCCCTGAATGGTAGCGCGACCCGTGCCCGCATTGGCCGGGGTGAATGTGATCAGCTTGGTGATGGCCAGGTGCGCATCGTGCGCAGGCATCGCAAACAGGCTGGCACCACCGGGCAAGCTTTGCACCATACGCGGGGGCACCTGCACGCTGGCGTCTTGCAGCAAGCGCGCTATCTCATCGGCCAGTAGCCCATAGGGAAGGATTTTGGCCGTTTGTAGGGCATCGAGTATCATTTTTTTAAAATGCCTTAGCGCGGCTGCGCCAGCGCGGCGCGCACGGCTAGCTTCAGGCCTTGGGTCACCTGGTCCAAGGTCATGCTGGGAGTAGCAAGGCCCACCGCTTGCTCTGGCAAATACGGCACATGCACAAAGCCGCCGCGCACGGCGCTTTTGTTCTTGGCCAGCAAATTCTTGGCCAGCAAATGCATGAGCGCATAAAACACGTGGTTGCACACAAAATGCCCCGCGCTGCTGGACAGCTCGCACGGTGTACCAGCGCGTTGCAGCGCAGCCAGCATGGCGTGCACGGGCAGGGTGCTGAAGTAGGCTGCCGGGCCGCCCACCACTACCGGTGTGTTGCAGCGCACTTGGCCTGCGTTATCAGCCAGGGGTGCGTCGTCCAGGTTGACGGCGATGCGCTCTATAGAAATGCCCGCGCGCCCACCGGCCTGGCCTACGCAAACGATGAGCGCAGGCCGGTGCGCCATCACCTGCGCCTTGAGCGTGGCGATGGATTGCCCAAACACGCAGGGCAGCACGCAGGCCACCACACGGTGCCCGGCGATGCGCTTGCCATGCAGGGCGCGCGCGGCCAATGCGCTGGGGTTCAGGCCCTGGCCACTGGGGTCATCGCCAAAAGCTTCAAATCCGGTGATCAGCACGCAGGGTAATTCGCCAGCGCCAGCCTCGTGGCCAGGCAGCGAGCGCACAGGGCGCTTTGGCTTGGGTGATGTGGGCAGTGGCATGGCGTGGGAGGGGGTGAATTTGCCAAGCAGATAGAGTGGATGGCAATGAAGAATTATGAAAGTTTAAAAACTATTTTGAATAACTGACCGTTCCGTGAATTTCGCACGCGGGTTGGAAGCAGGCCCCATAAGCTTATCAACCATATTGAACCACAATACGTTGTATGTTCGTAGAGCTTGCTGGCTGCACAAACGCCGATAGCTCATGTCTGTGCCTTCCACACAAGGAGCTTGATGATGGTAACGATGTCGCAACAAACAGTCTGTGCACCGCGCGCAGGCATGGCCGCCAGTGTGCAAACCAGCGAGCTGGGCTATGCCTCTACGTTGGTATTGCTGTCGCACTTTAAACATCTGATGGCCTGCGACGGCGCGCCAGTCGATACCCAACGCATGCTCGCAGATACCCCCTACGCGTTTGCCCAACTGGCCTGCGCCCACACCAGCACCAGCCAGAGCCTGCGCCAGTGCGCTATGCGAGTGTTTGCGCTGTTCCACGCATAAGGCTACTTTATTCCATTTCTAAATCATTACTGTCGTTGTTGCGTCGCCTTGCCGTGCTACAGCACTCTCGTAGGCTCCGCGCCTAGACATTAATGATGTAGAAATG
>JAYVGI010000393.1:0-55056 GCA_043772355.1 Polaromonas sp. | reverse complement strand
AGCATCGGATGATCATATACGGTTTGAAAAACACCATGGGGCAACAGCGGCCTGTCGTCCGGTGCTGCGTCGCAGCCATACAAGCGGTGGCCGTCTTCTGTCGTGGTATGAGCGGGTAACCCTAATAGCTACACATTAAATAGCTACTTGCGCGATATTTTAAAGGGCTATAGGCTCGTGAGTATCTCAAAACAGGGGCGGAATCGGGTAACTGGCGCAGATAGCGTGTGTTTTGAGCGCTATGACGCTTGAAGCACACCAGAAAGCAGCCAATTTTCAGCGGAATATAGGGTTTGAGTCATTTAAAATATTGTGGGAGCAGCTATTGAATATATAGTAAATAAAAATGGATAGCTTGGTTTTTTGTCTTGTAAATGTTTAGATAGACAGTATTTTCCAGTCTTGCGGTTTTGGCTAGAGTTTGATCCGACACGGCTCTGCCTGTAGCTTTTGATCAGCCACGCCCTTAGCAAGTAGTCGCTGTGGCGTATGATCGATTGTATCAAAAATGTACCCACCGACGCTGACGTCCAAAACAACCGTTCGGACCATGACGGTGTCGTAAAACAACATCTGCACAATGGACAGCACCCATGAGTATTCTGACTTCGCAGCACCTTCCTACTTCGGGTCGATGGAGCAATGCGCTCTCTAGCCTGCGCATGGGCATACTGTACTTTGCCGTGTTGTCTACCAGCTTGGGCACCGCGCTGTCGGCCATAGGGCGATTTGCGCTGTATGTGATGGCAATAGGGGTGTGGATACTCGCCAAGCAATCAGAACCCAAGCGCCGCGCTGATTTGATGCATACCAGTGCGGCATTTACCGTACTAGTGGCGGTAGCCTACATGGCGCTGTCGGTGCTGTGGAGTGAAGCTTCAGTGCGAGAAGCCGTGAGCGCTTGGGCGCGGCATGCGCGCTTGCTCTCTATCCCTATCGTTTGCCTGTTAATTTATAGCTATGCCGAAGCGCGCTCGGTGCTGCGCGTATTTGCCTGGGGCCAGATTTTCGTGGTGTTCAGCTCTTGGCTGCTTGTAGCGGGAATACCTGTTCCATGGGCTACATCCAAATGGGTCGCGCCTAACTATGCGGTTTTTGGCTCCTACTTGGAGCAGGCAATTTCTCAAGCTGTGCTGGTGGCCATTGTGTGGCATCAGCGTGACTGGATACTGGGTGCTAAGGGGCGCTGGTGGGCAGTGGCTGTAGCTGCTACCACCTTGGTGCATACCCTTGGGTTTTTGATAGGGCGAAGCGGGCATCTGGTGGCCATAGCACTGGTAGCCATCGCAGTGATGTATGAGCTCCCCAAGCGTTTCAGGTGGGCTACCATGGCGGTGCCTTTTCTGGTTTTCGCGTTGGCCTTTACAGGTTTCAAGACATTCCGCGACAGAATCGAACTCGTTCGAACGGAGGCCAGCGACTTTACTTCCAAGGATAATGCAGCGACATCTTCGGGCCAGCGCTTGCTATATTGGCGCGTTGCACTACTTGCGGTTCAAGAGCAGCCCATCTTAGGTCATGGCGCAGGTAGTTGGAATGCTCAGTACAGGCGATTAGAGGCTGGTAAAGCCGACCGCAGTTCACTGGGCGTGACTGATCCGCACCAATTGTTCCTGCTGTGGGCGGTGGAGGGCGGCGCTGTGGGCCTGCTGCTGCTGTGCGCCGTGTTGGGCGAACTGTATGTGCGGTCACGCAAATTGCCAGTGAATGACGCGCGAACTTTGCAGTCGGTCATCGCTGCGCTGATCGTCTCCGGCATGCTGAACTCCATGATTTTTGGCATCGGGATGGGGGACTTCTTTTGCGTTGCTCTGGGGTTGTGTCTGGCTTTGGTGCATGGCAATGAGCCGGTGCTGGAGCCAACGAACCATGGATAGCACCTTGTCTGGTGATCGTTTTGCCGATCAATCGCTGATGGTTCGGCTCAAGCGGGTGGCCTCATACTTTGTATTGCCCAGATTTGCCTGGGTGGTGTTGGCTTTGGCCGTGATCGTCGGGGCTTTGTTGGAGCCGGCCATTCCCGCACTGATGAAGCCACTGCTGGACGACGGATTCAAGGGGCAGAAAATTGCGCTCTGGATGGTTCCCGCGGCCGTCATCAGCCTGTTTACCCTGCGCTCTGCTGCGTCCTACCTGTCAGATGTCGCGTTGGCAAAAATCGTTCAAACCAGCTTGCAAAACTTGCGCGAAAAAATGTTCAATGCCATCAGCGCGGCAGAGCTGGACTTGTATCGCAAACAACCTGCAACCGCCTTGGCCAATACCGTAGTGTATGAGGCCACCAGTGGTGCTGTTTTGCTAATGCAGTCAGTGACAACCGTGGTCAAAGACAGTTTGTCGGTGTTGGCATTGTCTGGATACTTGTTGTACCTGAACTGGCAACTTACCTTGATCGTAGTCACTATTTTTCCCTGTGTTGCGCTGTGCATGAGGGCATTGTCCAAGCGGGTTTACAAGCTCACCAAGCAGTCACAAACTGCGGTTGATAATCTGGCCTACACCGTGGAAGAGGCGGTGCTGGCCCATAAAGAGATCCGTATCCAGGGCGCGGTGCAGCAGCAACAGGAGCGTTTTCGCGGCATCAATGTGCTGCTACAGCGCCTGGCCATGAAATCGGCCGTTGCCGGGTCTGCTGTCGCTCCGATCACCAATGTGCTGGGCGCTGTTGCGCTGTCGGCTGTCATTACCATTGCCATGGTGCAGAGCCAAGGCAGCGCGTTGTCAGCGGGTGGTTTTGTGGCTTTCATCACTGCGATGCTGATGTTGATCGCGCCTATCAAGCATTTGTCCGAAGTGACCAGCACCATCACTCGTGGCATTGTGGCGGCCGAGCGGGCTATCGCTTTGGTGGAAACCGTGGCACCCGAGGTGGGAGGCACGCACGCCAGCCAGCGCAGCACGGGTGCCATAGAGTTTAAAGACCTGGGTGTGGTCTACCCAGACGCCGAAACGCCAGCCTTGATCGGAATCAACCTGAGTATCCGGCCTGGGCAGTTCATTGCGCTGGTGGGGTTGTCAGGGTCTGGCAAAACGTCCTTGGTCAACTTGTTGCCGCGATTTGTTGATTGCAGTTCTGGCCATGTGTATCTGGACGGGGTGGAGCTGCGCGAGTGGGATTTGAATTCATTGCGCCAACAGTTTGCGATGGTTGGTCAGCACGTCGTGATGCTGAGCGACAGCGTGCTGAACAACGTGGTGATGGGGCAGCCCGTAGACCGACAACGTGCCCATGAATGCATCAAGAGTGCAAACTTAAGTGAACTCGTGGCGGCTTTGCCCGACGGCATGGATACCGTACTGGGCCATAACGCCAGCGCTTTGTCGGGCGGTGAACGCCAACGTCTGGCGATTGCCCGTGCGCTCTACAAAGACGCCCCTATCCTGATACTGGACGAAGCCACTTCGGCCTTGGACCCAGACACTGACAAACTGGTGCAAGGCGCACTGCGGGTGGCGATGGCCGATCGCACTACCATCGCCATAGCCCACCGGCTGTCTACGATACGCGATGCGGACTGGATTGTGGTGCTGCAAAACGGTCGCATATCGCAGCAAGGAACCCATGCACAGCTGAGCGCGCAAGGTGGCGCTTATCAGGACTTTGTCAATCTGAGCTAGGCCCCATTAGACGCAGAGCCGCCTGCGTGAACATCGCTGGTGTAGGCAGGACCAGGGCAGCGACATGGCTGTGGCGATGGTAAGCGGCTGGTTCGTCGTAGTTGAACCAGCACAATGTGGGTACACCCAAGCCGACACCCATGTGGTAGGGGCCAGAGTCGCTGGAGACAAACAAATGCGCCTGTGAAATTAAGCCAGTCAACTGGGTCAGCGTGCACTGGCCAGCCCAGTCAGTTACTGAGATTTGTTTGCCCAACTTGAGTAGCTGTTGTTTTAGCAATGTCATGAATTCTTGATTGACAGCAGCTTCAAAAGCTGCACCCGAGAGATGTAGTTGATAAGGTTTATTCAGGTACAGAGTGGTCATGCATTCAACCAGTGCCCCCAATGCAGGCCTGCGACCTACTGCATCGGCGGTGCCGCAGCCAATGTTCAAAACCACCTGGACTATCGCAGCGTCAAAACTGGTCGCATGCCCGTGCTGCCACGCTCTGCCATCAGTGCCTAGCTCCAATTCAATCGCTATGCCATCGCGTGCAATCCCCAGCGCCGCCAGCGCGACGAAGTCCCGTTCGGTGTAGTCCATTGGTTCAAGCAGTTTATGAGCACGGGCGTATAGCGCTACAGACTGTGCCGATAGATCATAAAAATATTTACGCAGTGGAAACTGCGCTATCCCCACCGACACCGCGCGCTTGCCCTTGGCAATTTTTCTGGCCAGCAGCGACGTCTTGACTCCATAGGGCTCGCAGTCAATCACCAAATCTATTGGAGTGTTGGTCAATTGCTGGGTGGCTGCTCGCAAAATACTGGCAAACGGCAGTTTGGTTTGTTTGTGTCCGGGCGCGCCAGTTTTCACGGTAATGAAGGTGGCACTGCTGAGCAAGTGGTGTGCTTTGATAAATGTTTCTGAAGCATAACCAGCATGTTTGCTCAGCATCAGCAAATGCAATTGGGCGTGTGGCCAGCGATTCTTCAGCGCCCGCCAAGCAGCGGAGCTGCGCAGTAAATCGCCAATGCCCATGCTGTGCGATTTGATGAGCAGAATATGTGTTGGATGAATCATACGAGTTGGTCGACGAGATTTTTTTGCACGGCAAGGTGCCTGGCTGTGCCAACGCCCTCCTGGGCCTGGCAAACGCCAGCTTTGCCGACGGTGTGGTCAACTGGCGGGCCATACATGTCTACGACCGTAGGCGCACTCACTCATTCGCCTTTCCGGACATCGGTTGCATGGCTAGCCAAAAACAGACGAAGGTATTTATAGTATGTGGTTTGTCCGTTGAAAATGGCGAGCACCAAGCCCATCTTGCCATCCAGAAAACCCCTTCGCAACACGTAAGTGCGAAAAAACGCCCACAAGCCTTTGCCAATGGCTTTGAATAAACCGGATGTCTGCCCCTGCCTGCCAGCATCCAAGGCAGCACCCTTGGAATAGCGGCTGAGTTTTTCCAGCACATCGTCCAGGGTTCTATAGCTGTAGTGCACAATAGGATTTTTTAGATCATCCGCACGCCCGTTGACCGTCATGTGCGCATGCAAAAAGTGGTCAGTAAAGCCGGCCTTGTCGCGTTTAACCAAACGCAGGGTGTAGTCGGGTGTCCAGCCTCCCGCTTTCATAAAATGCCCGCAAAAGCTAGATTTGCGTGGCAAACGGTATCCATCAGCTGTTGCATTCCCGATCACATTGAGGATTTCATCTTTCAGTGCTGGCGTAATGCGTTCGTCGGCATCCAACGATAAAATCCAGTCACACTTGGCCAAACGAATACCGCGCAATTGTTGCGGTCCGTAACCAGGCCAGTCTGTATGATGTACTGTGGCACCCAGTTGGTGGGCGATGCTGACGGTCGTGTCGCTGCTGCCTGAATCCAGAACCAGTATTTCCTCAGCAAAATGGACTGAGGCAATGCAATCGGCAACGTTACCAGCTTCGTTTTTTGCCGCGATAATGACAGAAATAGTAGCTTTATCCATATTGAGATTTTGCATGAATACAGACAGCGTTTTACCTGCCGCGAAAAATAGTACGCCATTTTTGCATGCGCGAAACCCGTGGACAGCGTTTTGTAGATGGCTGCTTGCCGCTGTGTGTTTATGCATTGCGCACCAGGCGCAAGCGCAGTTTCGTGTGGAGCTCTCCGGGGTTGGCGTGACGCAGGTGCCCATCGCAGTTGCGCCGTTCAAGGGCGAGGATGCCTCACCGCAAAAGATTGCCAGTATTGTCATGGCCGATTTGCTGCGCAGCGGCCAGTTCAAGCAGATCGACACCACGGGCAGCGTGCTGGACGAAGCTGCCCGCCCCGACCTGAGCCCGTGGCGGCAAAAAGGCGCAGACCATTTGGTAGCGGGCAGCGTTACGAAACTGGCCGATGGGCGTTTCGACGTACGTTTTCGCCTGTGGGATGCCGTGCGCGGGCAAGACTTGGGGGCTCAGAGTTTTGCGGTGGTCACCGGTGATTTGCGATTGGCTGCGCACCGGATCGCCGATTTTGTGTATGAAAAACTCACCGGCGATAAGGGCGTTTTCTCTACCCGTATCAGCTATGTCACCAAGACGGGTACCCGCTACACCCTGTGGGTGGCCGATGCAGACGGTGAGGGCGCGCAAACTGCCCTGCCGAGCACCGAGCCGATCATCTCGCCTTCTTGGTCGCCCACCGGCTCACAGCTGGCTTATGTGTCGTTTGAGTTGCGCAAGCCTGTGGTTTATGTACAAGACGTGGCTAGCGGGCGCAAGCGCATTTTGGCTAACTTTAAGGGCTCCAACAGCGCACCAGCGTGGTCATCGGACGGCAGGACTTTGGCAGTCACCTTAAGCCGTGACGGCGCCTCCCAAATTTATGGGATGGACAGTGCGGGGGGAGAGCCGCGAAAATTGAGCCAATCCAACAGCATTGATACGGAACCTGTGTTTTCTAGCGACGGCAAGTTTATCTATTTCGTAAGTGATCGTGGCGGCTCGCCACAGATCTACCGCATGCCGGTAGGCGGAGAGAGCGTGGGCCGCGCTGAGCGCGTGAGTTTCACGGGCAGTTACAACATATCGCCCGCCCTGAGCCCTGATGGGCGAAGCTTGGCCTATATCTCCCGTGTGGGTGGAGCGTTCAAGTTGCATGTGATGGAGCTGGGCGGCGGTTCCGCGGTGGCCATCACAGATTCCACCGCAGATGAGCGGCCCAGTTTTGCGCCCAACAGCAAATTGATCATGTACGCCACCAAGCAGGGTGGGCGAGAGGCCTTGATGACCACGACTTTAGACGGCAAAATCAAGGCGCGCCTTGGGGCGCAGGGCGGTGATATCCGTGAGCCCCATTGGGGGCCATTTCAAAAGTAGTGCGGGGCCAACAGGTGTGCCGCTTCAGGAGTTTTGTGTATTTTTAACAGGAGGTGCAATATGGCACACGTGAGTTTTGGACAGGTATGGCAGGGCAACTTCAAGCGAGTGGCTATGGTTATAGTAGCTGCTTGCGCAATATCCGTGATAGCTGCGTGCAGTTCCAGCACCAAGCTCAATGAAGTGTCCGTGGAGGATAAAAAGGGTGTTTCGGTAGGCGCGGTAAAGCCTGTTGCGCCTATCTCAACGCCAGCTACAAGTACGCCACCGGCTGGTAACGAGGTAGGCGAGCGAGCCGTGCAGCCTGGCACGGTAGAGGGTAACCAGGCCAGTGCTGCCGGCCCAACCAGCGCCACAAAGATTATTTATTTTGATTACGACAGTTATGCGATCAAAGCCGAGTTTCAGTCGGCGCTAGACGCGCATGCGCGGTATCTCAACACCAATAAAACCCGCAAACTGGCCATTGAGGGCCATACCGACGAACGCGGGGGCCGTGAATACAATCTGGCCCTGGGGCAAAAGCGTTCAGAGGCTGTACGTCGTGCGCTGGCACTGTTGGGCGTGACAGAAGGGCAAATCGAAGCCGTGAGCTTTGGCAAAGAAAAACCTGCTGCGCTGGGGGCGGATGAATCGAGTTGGGCGCTCAACCGCCGGGCTGAGATCAATTATCGCTGAGCCATATCAACGATAATTGCGTACCAGTTTTACAACGGCCATCATTTTTTTTGAAACAAAACATGCTACATTTTTGGAAGCTGCTTGCGCAATTATCTATTGGCTTTTCAGCCTTTCTTGTTGCTTTTCCCAGCCAGGCGGGGCTGTTTGACGATGAAGAGGCGCGCAAAGCCATACTGGAGCTGCGCCAGCGGGTTGATACCAACAAGCAGGCCGCCGAAGCTGCCGCGCAGCGTGCAGATGCCGCGATTTTGAAGCAAGCCGAAGAGATTAAAGAGATCAAAGAGCTCAGAGAAGCCAACGTTACTTTGCGGCGCAGCTTGCTGGACTTGCAAAACCAAATTGAAGCACTCCGCAGCGAGCAAGCCAAAATGCGCGGGCAGGACGAGCAACTGGCCAAAGACCTGGCCGACTTGCAACGCCGCCAAAAAGATATCGTCCAGGGTGTGGAAGACCGCATGCGCAAATTTGAGCCGTCCAAGGTGAGTGTAGATGGCCGTGACTTTACCGCCGACCCGGCAGAAAAACGCGACTATGACGCGGCTTTTGCCATTTTTCGCAAGCCCGATTTTCCGGCCGCACAAAATGCGCTGACCGAGTTTGTGCGCCGCTATCCGCAAAGCGGCTACAACCCGTCAGCCCTGTTTTGGCTTGGTAACGCCCAGTATGCCAATCGAGACTACCAAGGCGCTGTTTTTAATTTTCGCAACATGATCGCCCAAGCCCCAGACCATCCCAAGTCCAGCGAGGCTGCTTTGTCCATCGCCAATTGCCAAGTCGAGTTGAAAGATACCAAAGCCGCCCGCAAAACCTTGGAAGACTTGATCAAAGTTTACCCACAGTCTGAGGCGGCTGTGGCAGCCCAAGAGCGATTGGCGCGGATGAAATAGCCCTTGACAGGCTGAAACTCCAGGCCGCGTCCCGGTAAAATCGGGGCATGCAAGCTTCTGACATCCACACTTTGAGCACCCAGGTACTCTGGGCCTCCTTCTTTCTCTCCTTTGTGTTTGGCGCTATCGCCCAGCGCACGCATTTTTGCACCATGGGCGCTGTAAGTGACGTCGTCAACATGGGTGATTGGTCGCGTATGCGCCAGTGGGCTGTGGCCGCTGGCATCGGTATGCTGGGCTTTGGCCTGCTAGTGTGGTGGGGCAAAGTAGATGCCGGCAAAACCTTATACGCCTCTGGTCGTGTCATGTGGCTGTCCGCATTGGTGGGGGGCGGCATGTTCGGCTTTGGCATGGTGCTCGCATCCGGCTGCGGCAGCAAAACGCTGGTGCGCATTGGGGGTGGCAGTCTTAAATCCATCGTTGTATTTTTGGTAATGGGACTGGCCGCATTTGCCACGCTCAAAGGCATTACTGCGGTGCTGCGGGTAGCTACGGTGGACGCAGTAGCTATCACTACCGTAGCGCCTGGCGCAATATCTACCTTGGCTGGTGGCGCATTGGGCATGAATTCCAAGATCGCGCAACTAATGTGCGCTGTGCTGGTAGGCGGTGGCCTCCTAGGCTGGGCTTTGTACCGGCGCGATTTTTGGACCTTAGACAACCTTTTGGCGGGCCTGGGTTTGGGCCTGGTGGTGGTGCTCATGTGGTGGGCTAGCGCGGTAATGGGCTATGTGGCCGAGCATCCTGACACATTGCAGGAGGCGTTTGTAGCCACCAACTCAGGCCGTGCTGAGGCGCTCAGTTTTGTGGCACCGGTAGCCTACACGCTGGATTGGGTAATGTTTTTCAGTGATAAGGCCAAAGTCATTACCTTGGGCATTGCCTCGTGTATGGGCATCGTCGCTGGCTCGGCAGTGATTGCTCTGGCCAGCCGCAGCTTCCGTTGGGAAGGCTTTGGCGGTGTGGAAGATGTAGCTAACCATTTGGTGGGCGCGGTGCTGATGGGCGTAGGCGGCGTGACGGCCATGGGCTGCACTGTGGGCCAGGGTTTGAGTGGAGTTTCTACCCTGTCCATCACCAGTTTCATCGCTGTGGCTGCCATATTGGTTGGCGCTGTCGCGGCATTTAAGTACCAAATATGGCGCTTGGAGCGAATGGGGTGAGCTTGCCCACCTTGCAAACAAGCGCTGCCCCAATGGACGCTGATCTTGCACGCCGTTTCGGCGGCTTGGAGCGCCTGTATGGCGTGCCAGGCGCTGCTGCTATCCGCGCGGCCCATGTGATGGTGATTGGTATAGGTGGTGTTGGCTCTTGGGCCGCAGAGGCGCTGGCTCGCAGCGGGGTAGGGCGCATTAGCCTGGTTGATTTTGACCAAGTGGCTGAATCCAATATCAACCGCCAAATCCATGCCGAGACGCTTACTGTGGGCATGGCCAAGGTGGATGCAATGAAAGGGCGCATTGCGCAGATCAACCCGCAGTGCACTGTGCAGTGCGTGGAAGAGTTTGCCACGCCCGACAATTGGCCAGCCATGGTCGGCCAAGCCAAAGAGCAGGTCGGCTTGACTGCGGTGATCGACGCATGCGACCAAGTCAAAACCAAAGTGGCGCTGGCTGCCTGGGCGCGGGCTCAAAGCCTTGTCAGACCCAAACCACTCACGGTCCCTTTATTCATTACGGTAGGCGCGGCTGGCGGCAAACGCCGCGCAGATAAAGTGGACATCGCCGACCTGAGCGAGACCACCCACGACCCCTTGCTCGCCCAAGTGCGCTACCGCCTGCGCAAGGGGCATGCGGCACCACGCGACAAGCGTATGGGCATCCACTGCGTGTTCAGCCGAGAGAGCGTGGCTGCGCCAGACCCTTCCTGTGCATTAGCGCGGGGCGCAGAGGATGAGCAGGGCGACGGCAGCCTCAATTGTCACGGTTACGGCTCGGTCGTTGCAGTCACTGCGGCCTTTGGTATGTGCGCTGCAGGATGGGTGCTGGATGAGATTGCTAAAAAATAAGAGCACTTGTTTAATGGTAGGTGACAAGCCTGCCATTTTCAGGCTATAATTTGAGGCTTCACGCAAGTGATTGTGGGACCTTAGCTCAGCTGGTAGAGCAGCGGACTTTTAATCCGTTTGTCGTGGGTTCGACCCCCGCAGGTCCCACCAAAAACATTGAAAAGCCTGCTATTTTAAACGTAGCAGGCTTTTTTCTTTGGTGCTATGTAGCCACCACGTAGCCACTGGTACAGGGTTTTGTACCGCTTTGCCCTGCTAGAGCTTTTCCAGTCGTGTATCCAGTTTGGCCGTGTCAACGCTCAAAAACGCAGCTCTCTACAAAATCAGCCCAGCGGTAGACCTCAAGGCCACGCCTGCGAAGGCGGGCAATCTCTGCGTCTGGTGTATCGTCTGCCACCACGGTAGGAGCTAGCTTGGCATGGTCACTGTCCTGGGTTTCCAGTGCCTGCAATCGTGCTTCAAGCGTTTTGTTCATACGTGTCTTTCACAAGCTGTGCCTGTTGCAGCTTAGCGGCTTCGCACCATTCAGCTTCGCCCATGATGGAGCCTAGGACAAGTTGAAGTCCACCGGCATCGTCTTGCGTCTCTGTTGCGGCTTCAAGGGCAGCTAACCGGGTTTTAAGTGTTGCCATGCTGTGCCTCTAATTTCTCGATGCGGGTGGCTAGTTCGTCAATTTCCACTATGCGGCCCAATGTGCCAATAGCCCCCAGTAGCGCAGCCCCTTGCATAGGCGCGAGCGAACCAGCGGCCACAGCAGCCAGCACGGCGCGGCCTTGGGCGGTTAGCGTGCCATCGGGTAGCACGATGGGCGCGGGGCTTTCCTCGGGCTTCAAAGGGGGTAGCACGCGCTCCAATATCAAACGGGCTGCTTGTGGGTCTCCCTGCTTGGCCATCGCGCTTAAAGCGGCCAATATCTCGGGCACATCATCCGCAAGCTGTTCACGGATGGCCTGCAATCGGCCTGAGCCTTTGGGTTTGCCCGCTGCGTTGCCGCTCTCGCCTTTTTTCCAGCGGCTGGGGTTTGGTTTGGTTGTCATCTTGAAAATGTCCTGTTTTTTCAGACTTCCATCACCAATTGGTGCGGGGTGGCTTTAGAGTTTTTCGGTTTGCCTGCAACTTGTGGGCTGTCTGTTGGCGGGTTGTCAGCCTGCAATTCGGTCACGTCGGCTGTGGTGTCAAAGTCTGCGCAAAATTCGTCCGCAATATCGAGCGTGGCCGTGGTGTAGGTCACTTCATACGTCAGGTCAGCATGCTTGTGGTCACTGTGGTTAACCAAGTAATCATGCAGAATTTCTAGCCGGTCACGCAAAGCTACCAAACGGCGCTCTAAGATGGCAATGGTCTTGCTCGCTTGCCGGGCGCTGGTGTCAGTCAGGCCAAACTGTTCGGCCAAGTAGCGCAGGTGAATGTGATGGATAGCTACGCTTTCCCTGTTGCCGCCGCCGTCTTGGCTCAAAATAATAAATTGGCCGTGTTCGTCATCAGCCGTAGAAACTGTCAGGTCTTCAAATCGTTGGTTCATTTTTTTCTTTCAGTGAATCATGTTGGTGAATAAAGGGATGGGCTTTGCTCTCAGTCGCTGGTAGTTTCCATGCGTGTCCAAGCTGCCTAAATGCAGCGTAGGGGTGGCAATGTATAAAGGTGGTACATGCGGTGTCCTATGGCAGGTCTTTTCATCTTCCCCTTCAAACCCGTCGCTAACCCGCATGGATATTGGGTTCGCGCCTGTTTCTGCCATAGTCACGCCGTGTCCTAGTCCGTCAGTCCATGGGTCACGCCGTGTAGTAGTTGTGGGGCTGACTACGTCACCCGGTGTAGTGGTAGCTGTCACGCCGTGTCCTGCGGTTTTTATTTTTGCGCCTGCTTTTTTGGTTGCTGATTCAGCCGATGCAATGCGTTGCAGGCCTTGCTCCACGGTGGTGATGCGCTTCCATTCATTGGTTTCTGGCATGGCGGTCAAGAACTTGGCGGGGATGTCAAGACACACCCGGTCAGTCACGCGGTACAGACTAGGCAAGCGCTGCCCACCCTTGGTACAGCCCCCTTTGCGCGTCAGTGCCACCAGCCCCACAGCACACAGGGCACGTAGGCTTCGGGCTAAGGTCATATGGTGGTTGATGCCACATCGCTTAGCCCGGCTCAGTGGCAAGGACAAGTCCCCGTTGTTGTAGGCCTTTAGCTCACGCAGCAAGGCCAGATATGCCATCACATCGTGGGGCGAAAGGGCTGCAAAGGCGTGGCTGTCGTACAGGTCTGAGTAGATGCGCAGACTGTGACCGCGCGGGTCACGTGGCGCATTATTTTTGTTGGTCATGCTTGCCCTCCCAGCGCTTTTTCAAAGCTGTCAAACGTAACGATGCAGGCCAGCACCAAACCCGAAGCGCCAAAAAATAGAAATACTTCATTTTTAGTTAGCCTGTCGTTTTGCAAGCCACGAAAGCACGCGGCGGCGGTCAGTTTGCGTGAAGTGATAAACCCCCGGCCAACAATCAAAAAAATCACGGTCTTTCTTTTTGGTTCGTGGGCACGGCACTTCAAGCCCGCGTCTGCGTAGCTCTGCGACAAGTTCGGGGCCGTTTGAACAGCCCGCAATTTGGTCAAGATGTTCACGGGTAATTGGGCGTGTTAACAGGGCTTGAATTACGCGCAGGTGTCGCGGGTTAGTTGTGCCAGTGAATCGGGAGGGCACTGTAAAATTCACGCTGTCCAGGGCGCTCGATTCTGCTTTGTTGTGGGGTCGGGCGTTTTTCATTTACATCACCCCAAAAACGCGGCGCAGTTCAGCTACTGGCCATGCTAGACGACCATGAATATTCAGTGGGCGAATAGGGTGCTGGTTCAATGCCCACGTGCGCAAAGTCTGCGGGCGGCGGTTCAAATAGTACGCAGCGGCGGCGGTGTCCACTGTTGGGCGGGTGACAGATTCCAATTTTGGATACTGCTCGTGTTCGATTTTCATCGGTTGGGTTCCTATCCCCGCTGCTAAATTGGCAGGGCTTGGAAATCAATCCTTGAACGAACATCAACGCTTTTGCAAATATATCTATCAATACATCAGAACGCCTTGAAACCCTTATGGTGTAAGGGTTTGCGCAGATTTACATCTAAAACATGCGTGTTTTTAATCGCTTTGTTTTTCTTGTTTTTTCTGTTCCAAGTGTTTTTTGGCAGCTTCTCTGGTCATGCTGCGTGGAGGTTTCCAATATTGCGCGCAAATGACGTGAGTTTTTAAGTAACCTGCCGTTGGCGGTTTGCCCAAGTTACCGTTGACATTGTTTATTTTGCACCAGTTGGCTAAGTGCGTGGACACAGCCTCCAGCGTGGCAGTGCCATTGCTCGCAATTTGCGTTACCCATTCCTCGTATGCTTCCGCTCGCACGCTGTTTTTCCAATCAACGCTGATATTTCTGACGCCCACGTTCTCTGCGGGCGCAGGCGTTGCGGTGTTCTGTGCTCGCGATTTTTGCTTGTGATGCGGCCCATCGCTTAGCAGATTATGTGGGTGTCCAATGCCGGGCGCAGCGCAAACAAAACCAGCGTAATAGCGAATCAAATAGCCTCTATCCATTGCCCATTCAACCCCTTGCTTTGGAGTGAATACATCTGGTATTTCACCAACTTTTTGCGCTAACGTAATGGCGCGCAATGCAAGCTTTTCATCACGCCCTTGGTCACTATCGTGGATTGCTTTTGCAAGTTCATCAGCTCCCCAATATGGCATGACGGACAGCTCATAAGCGTCTAAGAATTCGCGTGCTTCGTCTTTTGAGGAGTCATCAAAGTCTTCTTTAAATTCGTCGTCTGTTGACGTTTCGATAGCATCGCGGACAAGTGACGCAGTCATAACATTTAACCCTTCAACAGTTAAAAAGTGCGCAAAACTCGTTATTGTCGTAACACCGTTGCCATCGTCGTGTTTGTAGTTCTTAGCGTCTTTCATTCCACCCCTTCAAGGTGTCACTTCAATAAAAATCCCCGCGCCTGTCGGTGAAGGTCGCCGACTTTTCGCCTTTGGTAATTAATCGCAGGCTAGGCTAGGGACAAAACAGTTTATTTGATGCGTTCTATCTTTGGCCGCATGGGGCTGTGAATGTCCTGTTTCCAGCACGTGGCACACACGTCTTTTACTATCACCGTGCCGCGTTGCTTGCGCCCGTTTTTTGTAATCACGCCGCACTCACTGGTCATACTTGCCCGACTACCGCAGCGATTGCATTGCCACATGCCATCCGGTCTAGGTCTTGCTTTGATGCGCTCAATAAACGCCTGCTTGGGCGCTAGTTCTGCGGGCGGTACAAGTGTGAGCATGCTTATGCGTTTTGCTTGGTTTAGTGCTACGCATTACTGGCCTGCGATTGCGCAATCTGTCGCCGCACAGCTTGTAGGGCAAATTGCCCGCTGGGCAAGCTGGCTTCCTCTTGCGCGGTGGCTAAGTAAACTTGCGCAAACTCAGGGTCAGCTTTAATAAGGTCTGCCATTGCATCATCGTGTGGCCTTGATGCCGGGGCTTTGTGTCGTGTCATACGTGTGCAGGTTCACGGCTTTCCACGGCCATTTTTGCTATGTAGCCTGAGCGGGTCACCCCGGCATCACGGGCGCGCGCATCCAGCCTGTGCAGTACGCGGCGGGGCAGGCTGATATTGACGCGCTCTAGCTTGTCGTCAAGCATGGCGGGGTCAACCTTTACCAGCGCCCATAGCCAGCCTTCATATTCGGGGTGCGCGGTGCGCAGGGTCTCGATGTGTGAAGGTAGGGGAATAGCCTGCCCTTCATCAATGGCGGTTTCAATCCATCCGGTGATGGCGGTCTCTGCTTCAATCAGCGCTTCTTCCAGCGTGTCGCCAGCAGAAAAGCAGCCGGGCAGGTCGGGCACGACCACGCCCCACGCGGTGGTGTTGGTTCCGGGTTCGATAGTGATGGGGTAACGCATGTGATGCCTTTCAAATACCAGCTTGCCGCCGTATGGCTTTAATCAGCCCCAGCCCCAATTGCTTTTTGGGGTGCGGCACCACCACAATGCCTGGGCGGCTTGGGTGCTTAAAAATATGGTGTGAACCATTTACCCGGTTTAGCTGCCATCCTGCTTTGAGCATGGCTTTGATAAGGGCGGCGCTGGTCATTGATGTGTACTATACACACGAATTGATATTCATGCAAGTTGGATATGGTTGATAAGGGTAGTTTTTAACCTGCGACTACGCGCAATTTACCTGGCTGCGTGTCTGCCACAAACAGAACACTGGCTTGCTCCAATATCCAAGCCTCAATTTTGTGGTGGTGCACAGCCAATAGCTCTAACGGGCGAACGGTGTAGTGCTTTTCAGCCGTTGCGGATGGCTTGTGCCCCATAAGCTGGGCAACGATGCCAGCGGGCACGTCTAGCCACTCTGTGAGGCTTTTAAAGCTGCGTCTCAGGCCATGCAAGGTTAAGCCTTCTAGCCCCGCTACGGTGCAGGCGCTGGTGTGTGCCACGTTGGGTGACGTGAGCCGCCCGGCTGCGCTGCCTACACTTGAAAACACCCAGTCATTGCGGCGGGGCAAGCTGGCCAGCAAGTGCAGTACGTAGGGTGTAGCGGGTATCTCGCGTGTGCCTTCCACTTTGTCGCGGATGGTGATGCCCTTCCACCGGGTGTTAATGTCACCCCAGCGCAGCCCCAGCACTTCACCGGGGCGTGCACCCGTCAGTAGCATCACTTGCAATGCAGCGGCGATGACGGGGTTTTGAATTTGTTGTACAGCGCTAAACCATGCGGCTAGCTGTTCGCGCTGTAGAACATCGGCTTTCACTTTGGCTTTGCCCAATGATTCGCGGCTCTTTTTGGTTTTGGCTGGGTTTTTAGCAGGCAGTAGGCTGGCGTAGTGTGGGTTCTCACTGCACCAGTTCAGGAACACTTTAAGCAGCCGCCATGCCAGCCGGGCAGAGGTGGGGCGGGTAGCTGCTTCGCGGCTTGCCCATGCCTCTATGACTGGGGCTGTTAGTTCGCGCAGCGGCAACACCATTAGCGGTGCAAGCGGGCCGGGCTGGGTCAGTTGGTCGGTGTAGCCACGGCGTGTAGAGGGTATGCCACCGGGGGCGGCTTTGTTGATGTGGTCTTGGTAATGGCGTTCGCCAAACTTGGGCTTGCTTTTGCGCTCTGCCAGATACACCGCCCACACTTCGCCCACTGTGACGGCGTTTACCTTGTCGGTGACTTCTAGCGCGGTGGTGGCTGCAATGATGGCGGCTTTGGCGGCGTAGTGTTCACGCTCTACCTCGCGCGGGTCTGTGCCAGCGTCTAGGCTTACGCGCAAGCGGTTGGCCTCGGTGCGGGCGGCTTCAATGCTCCATGCCTTTACGTCGCCAATGGTGCGGCGAATGGTTTGGCGGTTCAGTTTGGCCTCAAACACAAACGATTTAAGCTGTTCGGGCGCGGTGCCTGTTGGCGTAGCGCGTATGCGCTTGGCACTAGCTGGGGTCACGCGCACACGCAAGCCGGGGGCTTTGGTGTCGCGCAAGAAAACCTGAGTTTTGCCGTCCGGGCAGCTCAGGCGGTCTATCAGCCCGGCGGTCAGGTCATAGGCTTTGTCGAGGTCTGGGGCGGTTGAATTTTTAGGGCGGGCCATGTGTTGTAAATTCCATGTAGCCACCATGTAGCCACTTTTGCACTATTATGGTGAATATCAATCAACACTTGACACTGTGATTGAACACAGTACATTGCTCTAAGTTGTTGATTTATATGAATTCTACTACGCTAATCAACACCCCAAAATACCCTATGCAGCGGACTTTTAATCCGTTTGTCGTGGGTTCGACCCCCGCAGGTTCCACCAAAAAATTGAAAAGCCTGCTATTTAATAAATAGCAGGCTTTTTTTCTTGGGTGCTATGTAGCCACCATATATAACCACCACGTAGCCACCACGTAGCCACGGATACATGTTTTTGTACCGCGCTGACCCGGTAGGTTTTTCTAGGCACTGGTGAGCGGTGCGTAGCGGGTTGATATGCCTTTGCGCGCCCAGCTCTGCCTGAATGGCGCGCAGCCCCTGGCAAAGGTCTTATTCTATTTCCAGATCAATAAGATGCGTTGTTGCGTCGCCTTGCCGTGCTACAGCACTCTCGTAGGCTCCGCGCCTAGTCTCTTGTCGATCTGGAAATAGAATTAGGTTCGCGCTACGCGTTAGGGGGCTCCAATACCATTTCTAAATCATTGCTGTCGTCGTTGCCTCGCCTTGCCGTGCGTGGCAGTATTTAGCCACGCGCGGTCTTCATCAGAAACAGCCATGCGAGCGGCCATCAAAGGACGACGGGTTGTGCAGATGATGGCCAAACTTAGGCTACTCCCAAAATTGTAGCGCTCCGTTCAACTAGATCAATGGGGTACACGGGGAAACACCCATAATCTGCGTTATCTACGCGGTTTGGAGTGCCGGGCAGTTTTTTGTACCGCCAGGGCCGCGTAAACGGCATCCGAGCGGAACATGCGCACTACGTACATGCGCACTACGTACATGCGCACTACGTATTACGCAGCGTTTTGGCAGGCTGCGGCGGGAGTCGTTGATCTACCAAAACTTCCACCATGACTGCCCAGACGATTTAGTCCCTTTGCTCAGATATTCGCTTTGCGGAAAGCTTTTTTCCAGCACGCGTTTGGTGTCGTCGCGCAGTTGATCCAGGCCCAAGGCGTTGTAGCTTTGTAGCATGATGTAGAGCGCTTCTTCCAGGGCCGGTACGTTTTGGTAGTCGCTTACTGTGGTTTGCGCGCGGCTGATGGCCGCCACATAAGCACCGCGTTTGTAGTAGTAGCGGGCGACGTGCACTTCGTACTGGGCCAGCGAGTTGACGATATACGTCATGCGGCTGCGCGCGTCAGGGGCGTAGCGCGAGTCGGGAAAGCGGGTAGCCAGATCTTTGAAGGCTTCAAACGATTCCTTGGCCGCTTTTTGATCCCGCTCCGAGAGGTCTTGCTTGGAGATAAAGCCAAAAATACCCAGCTCATCGTTAAAGTCGACCAAGCCTTTGAGGTACAGCGCATAGTCAATGGCCGGGCTGGCGGGGTGCAGCTTCATAAAGCGGTCCAGCGTTGCGCTGGCCTGAGCAGGCTCACGCGCTTTGTAGTGGGCGTAGGCCTTCTCTAGCTGGGCCTGTTGTGCCAATGCAGTGCCAGCGGCGCGGCCTTCGAGCTTTTCAAACAGAGGGATAGCTTTGTCGTAAGCGCCCGAAGACAGCTCGTCTTTCGCCTCTGTGTAGATCTTGTTGGGGCTCCAGGCCTCGGTCTTGTCGATGGGCTTGGACGAGCAGCCGGCGAGCAGCAATGCCAAGGCCAAAACGCCCAGCGCCAGGCCACTGCGGGACACCGACTGCTTCACCACCGATAATGCTATTGCCATAACGCGTTTCTCTCTCAATCATTCAAGTGAATTCCATTATATCGACCGACACCTCTTCGGATGCGCTTTTGCAGACCGAGCCCGACGAACTGTGGGGTCCTAGCGCCACCGACCATGAGCTGCGCAGCTTCGAGGTCAGCATCGAGCTGCACGGCCAGCGCCTGGACCGCGCCCTGGTGGAGCTGGCCCCCGAATTCTCCCGCAGCTACTTGCAGCAGTTGGCAGGCGACGGCGCTGTCACCCTGAACGGCACCCCCCTGCGTAAAAACGCCGCCAAGCTCAAAGCCGGTGACCAGCTCTGCATCACCCTGCGGCCCACCCCGCAAAGCCTGGCCTTCAAGCCCGAGGCGATGAACCTGGACATTGTGTTCCAGGACGAACATTTATTAATTGTGAACAAACGTGCCGGCATCGTCGTGCACCCCGCCGCAGGCAACTGGAGCGGCACCTTGCTCAACGGCCTGCTGGCCCACGATGCCCAATGCGCCGTGCTGCCGCGCGCAGGCATCGTGCACCGGCTGGACAAAGACACCAGCGGCCTGATGGTGGTAGCCCGCACCCGCCTGTGCATGGACGCGCTGGTGGCCATGATTGCCGCCCGTGAGGTAAGCCGCCAGTACATCGCCATCGGCCACCGCGCCTGGCCCGGCGAGGTGCACCGCCATGTAGACGCACCCATAGGCCGCGACATCAAAAACCGCCTGCGCATGGCCGTCGTAGACCTGCTGCGCAGCCCCGGCAAAGAGGCTATGACCGATTTTGAACTGCTATCGAATTCAAAGCTGCTCCCGCAACATTTTAAAGGGCTAGAAGGCGAAAAGGCATTGAAAACCAGCCTCAAAGAGCCTAAAAATGACGCTGACGACAGCAACATCGACGACCGCACCTACTGCCTGTTGCGCTGCGTGCTGCACACCGGCCGCACCCACCAAATCCGCGTGCACGCCGCCCACATCGCCCACCCCCTGGTAGGCGACGCCATCTACGGCGGCGCACCCGGTGGCGGGCTGAATCGCCAGGCGCTGCACGCCCAGCGGCTGGCGTTTTGCCATCCCATGACGGGGGAAGATTTGGTGTTTACTGCGCCGCTGCCTGCGGATTTATTGCAGGCTTGTGAGCTGCTGGGGTTGACGGGAGCGTAGGGGTGTCAGCTGACGGAACATGCATGGGGTATCGCTCAGCGCCGCGCGGATGGCTAGCAGCCCACCGCCCGAATAGATGTCCCTGATTTCGCGGGAAGTTAAGCGATGTGAGTTTGAACTTCAGTTGAAATTGCTTCAATCCACCGCAGTTTTAGGTAACGCACTGTGCATGAGTAAAAGCATCAAGTGATGCTAAAATAAATGCCTTTCCCGCACCTCAAAGACATGAACCATGCGCACAACCCTCGCCATTGATGATGTCTTACTCGCGCAAGCGCAGCTTTTAACGGGCTTAAAAGAAAAATCCAGCCTCGTTCGCGAAGCTCTCAAAGCCTTGATTGAACGTGAAAGTGCACGCCGCTTGGCGCTTTTGGGTGGCTCAGAGCCTTCCATAGAAGCCGCGCCCCGGCGTAGATCCAGCCTGGCAACCTGAGACGACGATGGTTTTAGTTGACACGTCTGTCTGGGTCGATCACCTGCAACGTGGCAACGCGGAGTTAACGGCTTTATTGAATCGGGGGCAGGTGCTAGCCCACCCTTTTGTCATTGGTGAACTCGCCTTAGGCAGCTTGCAGCAGCGAAATGTAGTACTTCAAGCCATGCAAAATTTACCTGCTTGTGCCACGGCAACGGACGCCGAAGTGTTCAGCTTTATCAACACCCATGCGTTGTATGGCATCGGGATTGGTTATGTGGACGCACATTTTCTGGCTGCCACACGGCTAACGCCCACCGCCAAGTTGTGGACACTGGATAAGCGACTTCAGGCAGCGGCTACGAGATTGGCGCTGGGCTTTATTTTGAGCCACTGAGGGCTCTTTTATGTTTGGCTGTGGAGGCGCAAAGCGCTTGTCTCTCGGTTCTGCTTCAATCAGCTTGCAGGTTTCCATACGTCTTCAACGTTTGATTCTGTTTCTATGTTGTCAGCTCTCTTCGTAGTAGAAGCCAACCTGCATCGACATCCGATGGCGTACGAGCAGTTCGGACAGCTCCTAAGAAATGTAGAGGCCGCCGCCTGTTCCGTTCCCGCCATAGTACAGACTCAGGAACGACTCGACACCGCGACTGCGCCCGCAAGATTTTAAAGGGCTAGAGTCTGAGTAATGCTACACACATGCAGTCTTGCATTGCAGGTGCGTCATCGGCCAGTGCAGCGGGGATTGAGCGTGTTTGGGATGAAAAAATTGGAAGAAGGCGCGGGGAGAGATTGGGCGCCGTACAGCCCTAGTCGCGTGTTTCTGGAGATTTTTTGCAGCCCAAATTCCTCAAGCCCAGCTGTTGCGAGGTGGCCGGGGCTGGGGCTTTTGTTTTGTAGTCTCCGGGTAGACGCGAAAAGGGGTCAGAGCAAATTTTCGTATTTGCATGTGAGTCGTCGGCATGAACGTGTCCTGAAATTTGATCTGACCCCATTTCGCTGACCCCATTTTGCTCATCCCAGCCCCTGCCCACACCCTGCGCTACAATGATTGCAGTGTTTGGGCTTTGAAGGATTTCGGCCAGACAACTTTTTGGCGCAAACATCGAATGAAAACTGCGCCGCCCACCCCACGCGTGCGACCTGTTTTTTAGGCATTCCCACCGGTGCGCATTTGCTGATTGAATCTGAGATAACCCATGAATACGACGGATGCCCAACGCGTCCTTGAGACCGCCTTAATCTGCGCCAGCCAGCCACTGCCCGTGCGCGACCTGCGGGTGCTGTTTAACGACGAGCTCGGTGCGGACACGATCAAGACTTTGCTGGAAGACTTGCAGCTGCAATGGCAGCAAAAGGGTGTGGAGCTGGTCAGCGTAGCCACGGGCTGGCGCTTTCAAAGCCGCCCGCAAATGCGCGAGTATCTTGATCGCCTGCACCCTGAAAAGCCGCCCAAATACACCCGCGCCACGCTGGAGACGCTGGCCATCATCGCCTACCGCCAGCCCTGTACGCGTGGCGACATGGAAGATATTCGCGGCGTGACGATCAACAGCTTGATCATCAAGCAGCTGGAAGACCGTGGCTGGGTCGAAGTCATCGGCCACAAAGACACCGTGGGCCGCCCCGCGCTGTTTGCTACCACCAAGCAGTTTTTGGACGACTTGGGGCTCGAATCGCTTAACCAACTGCCTATACTGGACAATTCCGCAGCCCAAGCCACCATGCTGGAAAAGCTCAGCAGCCCAGGCGAGGAGGGCGACGATGCGCAAGCCCCGTTGCTGGAAGTGAGTGAATCGCTGGAGCATATCAGCGGCACTGAGCCACAAACATCTCAATCCCCAGCGGTGGCGGACAGTGATCTGGTTACCGCAGGTGACAGTACCGATTCGCCAGCCCTCCATCCATCCCCCTTTGACCCCCATACCCCAGAGGCCAAGAGCCATGACTGAACCCCTTTTTCCCGATACAGCCAACCCCAACGCCGACGACCCAGCTGAGGCACCGAAGGTGAAAAAGCCCCGCGCGCCCCGCAAAACTGCGAAGGTGAAAGCTGAGGCAGCGCCAGTCGATGCAGATGCACAGGTGCAATCCGCGTCAGCGCAGGACGCGGATGCTGCCATTGCAACCACCGCACCCAGCGCAGGAGTGATGGAGCCTGTTGCAATCGGCAATTTTGAACAAAATACCCCGTTAGCCATGGAGAATAATGCGCCAGCAGCTACAGATAATGTAGCGATTTCAGTGCCCAGGGTTAAATCCATGCGCGCCCGTGCAGCCGTATTCGCACCTGTAGAAGTCCCACAAGAAGCACCCGTTGCAGCACGCTCGATGGCTCCTTTTGCGGCCGTACCCGCAGGCAAACCCTCGGTGTACCAGTTTTTAGATGTGATCTCTGGCCAGCTCGATGCCGATGCTGAAGATGCCCAAGTAGCCTTGCCCAAGCGCGTGCTACTGCCCCAACCTGAGAGCCCCAAGTTGCACAAGGTGTTGGCGCAGGCCGGCCTGGGCTCGCGCCTGGAGATGGAGCAGCTCATTACCGAGGGCCGTATCTCGGTGAACAACACGCCCGCCCATATTGGCCAGCGCGTGCAGTGGGGCGACCAGGTCAAGGTCAACGGCAAGCCGCTGCGCATCCGCATCGACCCGCCGCCCGCCCGTGTGATTGCGTACCACAAGCCTACTGGCGAGGTGGTGACGCATGACGACCCGCAAAACCGCCCCACCGTGTTTCGCCGTCTGCCCAAGCTCTTCCAAGGCAAGTGGCAATCTGTCGGCCGGCTCGATTTGAATACCGAAGGCCTGCTGCTGTTCACCAGCTCCGGCGAGCTGGCCAACCGCCTGATGCACCCCCGCTTTGGCCTGGAGCGCGAGTACGCCGTGCGCGTGCTGGGCAAGCTCTCCAACGAAGAAAAGCAAAAGCTGCTCGACGGCGTGCAGCTGGAAGACGGCATGGCCCAGTTTGGCAGTATCGAAGACGGTGGCGGCGAGGGCTCCAACGCCTGGTACCGCGTCACCATCAGCGAGGGCCGCAACCGCGAAGTGCGCCGCATGATCGAGGCCGTAGGCCACGCCGTCAGCCGCCTGATCCGCATCCGCTACGGCGCGATGATGCTGCCGCGCGGCCTTAAACGTGGTGCCTACATGGAGCTGGACGATCACGACATCAACGCGCTCATGCGCGCCGCAGGCGGCGGCCGGGACGGCCCGCGAGACCGTCGCCCAGGCCCGCGCGAGGACGGACAATTCGCCAGACCAGACAACAGACAAGATGCGAGACCCGCAGGCGAGGGCGATGACGCATCCCCGGGCCAAGGTCAAGCCCAAATCGCAGGGGAACGCAGCCACTTCAACCCCGCAGGCGACGAGCGCCCCCGGGAAAACCGAGGGCCCCGCCGGGGCCCCGGTGCCATGCGCAACCGCAACCGCCAAAATGGTCCAGGGAATCGCCAAAACGGGTCAGGCGACGGCGCTGGCCAAGGCAACTACCACAACGGCCCTCGCGACCAGCGTGCCTATCCGGCGCAGCCCACCGACCCGAACAACCCGAACGCCATGGCCCCGCAGCAGCAAGGCAATGGAGGTGCAGGCCAACGCAACGACGACGATGATTACGATGACGACCAGCAAAGCCAAGTGGGTGTAAGCCACGAAAGCGGCTTCGCAAGGCCGCAAAACCGCAACGCCCAGCGCTACGGTGCCCCAGGCGGTGGGCAGCGTAACGGCCCACCGGGCGGACAACGCGGCAACGGTGGCCGAGGCGGCAATGGCGGCAACTTCGCAGGCCGTGGCGGCCAAGGCGGCGGCATCGGTGGCGGTGGCGGGCAGAGCCCACGCGGCGGCGCGCCCGGCGGCCAGCCCGACCCGATGAAAACATCCATGGGCTACATCGGTGCCGACAGTTTCCAGCGCCAGCGCCGTGAAGGCACTGGCGGTGGGCGCAGTGGCGGCGGCGGTGGTACACGCGGCGGTCGCGGTGCCAGCCGTGGCACGGGTGGCACCGGCGGGCGGCGCGGCTAAAGCGGGCGCTGTTCAGAACTCAGTTCAAGCCTGCTTATCCAGCGTCTCGCGCCAGCGTGTGAGCGGCGCTGCCTTGTTGGCGCGTGCAGGTGCGCGTGGAGCGCTGGTTTGCCAGCCAGGTTGCACACCTGGTTACTCACCAAACCATAGCGCTCGGTGTAAGCAGGGCAGTGGGGTACACAGGTTTTTGTGAAAAATAAGAATTTTTTGACTAACAGTACATCCCGCTGCGCTGAACCGCCTTTTTAGGCACCCAAACCATCACGCCAAGTTCGCAGTAGAAAACTGAATGCTATGTATTACGTAGCTGCTACCGCATATTTTTCGCTGGCTACTGGCGGATAGATACCTTAAAACCGGTCAAAATCACGGTTGTGCAGCGTTTGGGAGGCTCTCATTCCATTTCTAAATCATTAATGTCTAGGCGCGGAGCCTACGAGAGTGCTGTAGCACGGCAAGGCGACGCAACAACGACAGTAATGATTTAGAAATGGAATCAGAGTCTGAAAATCCGTTGGAGCCGCGAATGTTTGGGTTGTAAGGCCTGTAGTGACAAAAGCCAATATGACCGCCAAAGCCAGTATCACGATCAAAAGCATTTCCAAGCCCTCTCAGACGGGTTAGAATAGGGAGCTATAGTTTTTACACTTTTCATTCGGAAAAATACCCCATCATGGCAATCGAGCGCACCCTCTCCATCATCAAACCCGACGCAGTGGCAAAAAACGTCATCGGCCAAATCTACGCCCGCTTTGAAGCGGCTGGCCTCAAGGTCGTGGCTGCCCGTATGGCCCACCTGTCACAGCGCGAAGCAGAGGCCTTCTACGCTGTGCACGCTGCACGCCCCTTCTTCAAAGACCTGGTCAGCTTCATGATTTCTGGCCCGGTGATGATCCAGGCCCTCGAAGGCGAAGGCGCTATTTTGAAAAACCGTGACCTGATGGGCGCTACCGATCCTAAAAAGGCCGCTGCTGGCACCATTCGCGCCGACTTTGCAGACAGCATCGACGCCAACGCCGTGCACGGCTCTGACGCTGCTGAAACCGCTGCGGTCGAAATCGGCTTCTTCTTCCCTGGCATGAATGTTTATTCACGCTAAGCGTGAACGTGTATTCACCCCAAGCGTGAATATGCATTCAAGCTAACGTGAGTCCGCTCTCCAGCCAACTAACCCCAGGAACAGTTCGGCGCAACCCGACTGCACCCACCCTATGACGGCCAACCTGCTAGATTTTGATCTCGAAGGTATGGCCGTTTTTTGCGAGGGCTTGGGTGAAAAGCGTTTTCGCGCCACCCAGCTGTACCGCTGGATTCACCAAAAAGGCGCCACCAGCTTTGGCGAGATGACCGACCTGGCCAAGTCGCTGCGCGAAAAACTCGCCACCACCGCCCATATCGAGCCTCTCAAAGTACTTACTGAGCAAAAGTCCACAGACGGCACCATCAAATGGCTGTTTGACGTGGGCAATGGCGACGCGGTAGAGGCGGTGTACATTCCCGAGACTGATCGTGGCACGCTGTGCGTGTCGTCCCAAGCGGGCTGCGCGGTAGGCTGCCGCTTTTGCTCCACCGGCCACCAGGGCTTTAGCCGCAACCTCACGGCGGGAGAGATCATTGCCCAACTGTGGTTTGCTGAACACACCTTGCGCCGCTTGGCCAATGACGGCCAGGGCACAGATCAGCGCATCATTTCCAACGTCGTCATGATGGGCATGGGCGAGCCACTGCAAAACATGGCCGCTCTGGTGCCGGCCCTGCGCACCATGCTCAGCGACCACGCCTACGGCCTGTCGCGCCGCCGCGTCACGGTGTCTACATCTGGCGTGGTGCCGATGATCGACAAACTGGCCGCCGAATGCCCTGTAGCCTTGGCCGTATCCCTGCATGCCCCCAATGACGCGCTACGCGATGACTTGGTGCCGTTGAACAAAAAATACCCCTTGGAGGAACTGCTGGCCGCCTGCAAACGCTACCTCGAATTCGCACCGCGCGACTTCATTACTTTTGAATATTGCATGCTGGACGGCGTGAACGACCAGCCCGAACACGCCCACCAATTGGTCAGGCTGGTGCGCGAGGCGGGGCTGCCAGTCAAGTTCAATTTGATCCCGTTTAACCCGTTCCCGGCATCGGGTCTTTTGCGCTCCGACGCCAAAGTGGTGGCAGATTTTGCCCAAATTTTGCAAGACAGTGCTATCGTCACGACGGTACGTAAAACCCGTGGTGACGATATTGATGCAGCGTGCGGCCAACTGGCAGGCGATGTGCAAGACCGCACCAAGGCAACCCAGCGGATGGCCCAGCGGCGCGTGGTGATGATGCGCAATGCACCCGTGACTGGCTTGGTGGAGCAGGGGTGAGCGTGCTTAGACAAAACAGCCCAAGCAACCCCGCACAAGGACTATCAGCATGACATTTTTAACCGCTGCGCCGACCCCTGCCGACACGTCTGCTCAACTGGGTATCAGTGGGTATGCCTTGGCGGCTGCACTCGTGGTGGGCTTTGTGGCAAGTGCTTTTCTATCCGGGTGCGCAACTTCCAGCGGCGCAATAGATGCCAGCAACAGGCAAGAAATCGTCACCGATTCCGACGAGCCTGAGACCCGCAAGCGGGCCCGCATTCGACTGGAGCTGGCCTCAGGTTACTTTGCAGAAGGCAAAACCACCGTGGCGCTCGACGAGATCAAGCAGGCACTGGTCAACGACCCCGCTTTTGGCGATGCCTACAACCTGCGCGGCCTGATCTACATGCGCCTGAGCGACCCCCGTTTGGCTGAAGACAGCTTCAAACGCGCCTTGGCCCTTAATGCGCGCGATGCCAATGCCGCCCACAACATTGGCTGGCTGATGTGCCAGCAAAAACGCTACCCCGAGTCGACCGCCTATTTTGGCCAAGCCCTGGCTGTACCCTTGTACACCGACCAGGCCAAAACCTTCATGACCCAGGGCCTGTGCCAGATTGCCGCCAACCAAAAGCCAGAGGCCGAGCGCAGCCTGGCCCGCTCGTATGAGCTGGATGCCGCCAACCCCATCACTGGATACAACTTATCTTCCCTGCTGTACGAGCGGGCCGACTATACCCGCGCGCAGTTCTACATTCGGCGCTTGAACAATACCGACTTTGCCAACGCCGAGACGCTTTGGCTGGGTATTAAAGTGGAGCGCCGCCTGCAAAACGATGTGGCGATGCAGCAGTTGTTGGGGCAGTTAAAAAGGCGCTTTCCGCAGTCCCGCGAGTTAGCCGCCTACGAACGAGGAGCATTCAATGAGTGATGGGCTGGAGCCAATGGCTTTGGGTGAAGCGGGCCAGGCCAGTGCGACGGCAGGCACCCTTCTTCGATGCGCTCGCGAAGCGCAGGGCTTGCATATCGCGGCGCTGGCGGTATCGCTCAAAGTGCCTGTGAAGAAGATTGAAGCACTGGAGGCCGACCGTATCGATCTATTGCCAGACGCAGTGTTTGCCCGGGCGCTGGCCGCCAGCGTCTGCCGCGCTTTAAAGGTGGATCCGAGCGAGATTTTGGCCAAACTGCCCCAAACCCATATGCCGCGTTTGAACCAAGGCCAGCAAAACATCAATACTCCGTTTCGCATGCCTGCAGACGGCGTCGGCCAAAGCAAGCTGACCGCGTTGACCAAACCCACGGTGCTGGCGGCGCTGGCGTTGCTGCTGGGTGCCTTGGTGCTGATTTTTTTACCCGATGTCTCCAGGTACACCAGCGATGCTGCCAGTGCGGCGGTAGCGGGCTTGAAAAGCAGCACCTCACTGAGTGGACTCGGTGCTGACAATGCATCCAGCGGCACCGCGCTGGGGTCGGGTACTCCCGTGTTTTCTACCAGCGAAGGCGGTGTGACCGCCACCACTGTGCCAGGCGCTCCGCTGGAGCGCGCCGCCCCCACCGGGACGGCTGTGACGGCCGCTGTTACGCCATCCGTTACGCTGGCCATCACCTCGTCAGTCACCCCATCTACGCCTACGGTAGCCAGCCCTACGCTGGTGGTCAGCGCCAACCTGTCGGCCAGTACCCCGGCCTCGATGGCGGCAGATGGCATGGTGGTGTTCCGCGCCAAAGGGCAAACCTGGGTAGAGGTGATCGATGGGCGCGGCCAGGTGACTCTGCGCCGCACTCTGCTAGCGGGCGAAGCTGCCGCTGCCAATGGCGCACCACCGCTGCGCGTGACAGTGGGGCGGGCCGATCAAACGCAGGTATTGGTGCGCGGCAAGCCTTTTGAGGATGAAGCCCGTGTGCGTGACAACGTACTGCGTTTTGAAGTTAAATAGTTGCCAGTGGAGAGCCCTAGCATGAGCACATCTTGTTTACCAGCTACATCGCCGCAGGCCATTGCGCTGGCGCGGCCCTTGGCGCGCGCTACGCGCCAGGCCAGTGTGGTTTGGGGGCCTCGCATAGTCACCCTTGGCGCCAGCGCGCCGGTGCGAGTGCAGTCCATGACCAATACCGACACGGTGGACGCTATTGGCACGGCTATCCAGATCAAAGAGCTGGCGATTGCAGGCTCGGAGATGGTGCGCATTACCGTCAACACGCCCGAAGCCGCGCAGGCTGTGCCGTACATCCGCGAGCAGTTGGACAAAATGGGCATTGACGTGCCCTTGATTGGCGACTTCCATTACAACGGCCACCGCCTGCTGACCGATGTGCCGGCCTGTGCCGAAGCACTCTCCAAATACCGCATCAACCCCGGCAACGTGGGCAAGGGTGACAAGCGCGACAAGCAGTTTGGTCAGATGATCGACGCGGCCATGAAGTGGAACAAGCCAGTGCGCATCGGCGTGAACTGGGGCAGCCTGGACCAAGAGCTGCTGGCCAGCCTGATGGACACCAACAGCCAACGCGCCCAGCCTTGGGAAGCCAAGCAGGTGATGTACGAGGCCTTGATCACCTCGGCGATTGAATCGGCCCAACGCGCCGAAGCTATGGGCATGCGCGGCGAGCAGATTATTTTGAGCTGCAAAGTCTCGGGCGTGCAAGACCTCATCAGCGTCTACCGCGAGTTGGCCAAACGCTGCGACTATGCGCTGCATTTAGGACTGACCGAGGCGGGCATGGGCACCAAGGGTACCGTGGCCTCGGCTACCGCCATGTCGATCTTGCTGCAAGAGGGCATTGGCGACACCATCCGCGTGTCCCTCACGCCCGCACCGGGCGAGGCGCGCACGCAAGAGGTGGTGATCGCGTCAGAGATTTTGCAGTCGCTGGGGTTGCGCATTTTTGTGCCCAGCGTGACGGCTTGCCCCGGTTGCGGCCGCACTACCAGCGATACCTTCCAGCATTTGGCCAAACAGATCGACGACTTTTTGCGGATGCAAATGCCCGTGTGGCGTAAAAAATATCCGGGTGTAGAAAACCTGAAAGTCGCCGTCATGGGTTGCATCGTCAACGGCCCGGGGGAGAGCAAGCATGCTGACATCGGCATTAGTTTGCCTGGCACCGGTGAGGCACCCGCTGCGCCCGTGTTTATCGATGGCGAGAAGGCATTGACACTGCGTGGCGAGAACATTGCTACCGAGTTCCAGGTACTGGTCGAAAACTACATTGAAAAACGCTTTGGCCAGCTTGAAGCCGCCACAGCTTAAAAAGAAAATTAGCAGAGCAACATGGCAGAGAAAATAGCAGCAGCAAGCAACCAAAAACTGAGCGCCGTCAAAGGGATGAATGACATCCTGCCGCCCGACTCGGCCGTGTGGGAGTGGTTTGAAGAGCATGTGCGTCAGGTGATGGCGCTGTCGAGCTATCGCAACATTCGCACCCCCATCGTCGAGCCCACGGCATTGTTTGTCAAAGGCACCGGGCAGAGCACCGATATCGTCGAAAAAGAAATGTACTCGTTTGAGGACAAGCTCAATGGCGAGCAGCTCACTTTGCGCCCGGAGAATACTCCCGGTGTGGTGCGCGCTGCCATCGAGCACAACCTTACCTACGAGGGCGGCAAGCGCCTGTACTACATGGGCCCGATGTTTCGCCACGAGCGGCCCCAGCGTGGCCGCTACCGCCAGTTTTACCAGCTAGGTGCCGAAGCGTTGGGCTTTGCCGGGCCCGAGGTGGATGCCGAGCTGATGCTCTTGGTGCAGCAGTTGCTTGACCGCCTGGGTTTAAAGAATGTGCGGGTTGAGCTCAACAGCTTGGGTGTGCCGACCGAGCGCGCGGCGCACCGCGCGGCCTTGGTCACGTATTTTGGCCAGCATGCGCAGCTGCTGGATGCCGACTCGCAGCGCCGCCTGCAAACCAACCCGCTGCGCATTCTGGATACCAAAAATCCCGCCATGCAGGCCATGGTGCAAGCCGCGCCGCAATTGCTCAGCTACTTGGGTGAAGCCTCGCTCAAGCACTTGGATACCGTCAAAGCGCTGCTGTCAGCCTGCGGCGTAGCCTGGACGGTAAACCCCCGTTTGGTGCGCGGCTTGGACTACTACAGCCACACCGTGTTTGAATTCATCACCGACGAGCTGGGCGCGCAGGGCACCCTGTGCGGCGGTGGTCGCTACGATGGCTTGTTTGAAACCTTGGGCGGCAAGCCCACCCCCGCTGTTGGTTGGGGCATGGGCATTGAGCGTGTGTTGGAGCTGGTCAAAGAACAATCCCTGGCGAGCAGCGCCCCGGTGCCCGACATCTATGCCGTGGTGCCCGATGCCAGCGCGCTGACCACCGTAGCCACCACGCTGCAGGCCTTGCGTGCGCAGGGTGTGAGCGTGCAAATGCATGCCAGTCTGGACGGCAGTGTCGGCAGTTTCAAAAGCCAGTTCAAAAAAGCCGATGGCAGCGGGGCACGTTACGCGCTGATTTTTGGCGCTGACGAGTTGGCGCAGGGCAAAGTGGCCCTCAAACCCCTGCGCAGCGAGGGTGGAGCCCAGGCACCCGCCGCGCAGGAGCTTTTCGCATTTGACCAATTGGCCGCCTTGGCGCAGGCGCTCAAAGTCTGAAGTTTTCACTAACCGAGGGTTTTTGCGGGCTAGCCCCCAAGCACCCCACTACAATCACACTATGGCAATTCAACATCTAGACCTCGAAGAACAAGAGCAACTTGACCAGCTCAAGGCCTTTTGGAAGCAATACGGCAACCTCATCAGCTCCGCGCTGATCGTGGTGTTTGGCTCGATTGCGGCCTATAACGGCTACCACTACTGGCAGCGCAGCCAGGCCGCACAAGCCTCCACCATGTACGACCAGGTGGAGCTGGCCGCTTTGTCTGGCGACACAGTCAAGGTGGAGCGCGCTTTCTCGGACATGAAAGACAAATTTGGCGGCACCGTGTATGCAGGCCAAGCAGGCCTCTTGGCAGCCAAACAACTACAGGAAAAAGGCAACACCGATGCGGCCAAAGCTGCGCTCTCCTGGGTAGCCGACAAGGGCTCTGACGACAGCTACAAAGCTGTAGCCAAGCTGCGCCTGGCAGCCTTGCTGGTGCAGGCCAAAGCCTATGATGAGGCTTGGAAGCAAATCGATGGTAGTTTTCCTAAAGACTTTGCTGCACTGGTAGCCGACCGCCGTGGCGATATTTTGATGGCGCAAGGCAAAAAGCCCGAAGCCAAAACAGAATACGAAAAGGCCTATAAAGCCTTTGATGAGCGTACCGAATACCGCCGTTTGGTCGAGGTAAAGCTCAATTCTCTGGGCGTAGACCCTGCGCCAGCCAAAGCGGTTGTGGCTACAGCGGCAGCGCCGGTGAATGCACCCGTGGCTGTGGCTGCTAAAGACCTGGTCGCGCCGCCCGCCACTGCTGCTTCGGCTGGCGCGCTCCCCGTCACGCCTGCGCAGACTAAACCTGAGCCAGCCGCCACCGGGGACAAGAAATAATGTCTTCAGCCCTGCGCTCAATCCTTGTTTTTATGCGTTTCAGGCCGTTAGCCAGCAAGAATATTGCGGGAGCAGCTATTGTTATAGTAGCGCTTTCCACGCTGCTGGCAGCCTGCTCTGGCAGCACAAAACGCCCGCCACCGGCTGAGCTGGGCTCCAATACCGTCCTGCTCGGCGTGCGCCAAGCCTGGACCAACCGCATTGGCGAAGTACCAGCCGGTGTTGCGCCTGTGGTGGTAGGCACGACGGTCGTCATCGCCGCTGGCGACGGCACGGTGCTGGCCATTGACGCTGCGACCGGCAAAGACCTATGGCGCGCAAGCGTTGGAGCGGAGCTGGCCACGGGCGCGGGCAGCGATGGCAAGTTAACGGCCGTCATCACCCGTAGCAATGAAGTGGTGGCTTTGGATGCCGGCAAAGAGGTCTGGCGCGTCAAGCTGCCCGCGCAGTCGTTTACAGCCCCCTTGGTGGCCGGTGGTCGGGTATTTGCCTTGGCAGCTGACCGCTCCGTCACTGCATTGGACGGCGCCACAGGCCGCAGGTTATGGGTGCAGCAACGCCCAGGCGAGCCTTTGGTGCTGAGGCAACCCGGCACCTTGCTTGCAGTAGGCGACACCTTGGTAGCGGGTTTGGCAGGCCGTTTGGTAGGCTTGAACCCCAACAACGGCAGCGTGCGCTGGGACGCACCTATCGCCTCACCGCGCGGCACCAACGAAGTAGAGCGGTTGGTTGATTTGGTGGGCCGCACCAATCGCGTGGGCGATGTCGTATGCGCGCGCGCCTTCCAGGCCGCCGTAGGCTGCGTGAATGCCGCGCGCGGCACCTTGCTATGGAGCAAGAGCGCCAATGGCGCTGAGGGCGTGCATGGTGATGACCGCCTGGTGATAGGTACCGAGAGCGACGGCAAAGTGTTGGCCTGGCGCATGGCCGATGGCGAGCGCGCCTGGGTATCTGAGCGTTTGCAGTACCGCAGCCTGACAGCCCCTTTGATGGTGGGCCGCACCGTGGTGATCGGTGATGGAACTGGTTTGGTGCATTTACTTTCCCGCGAAGATGGCTCGCCAATGAACCGCCTGAGCACCGACAACTCTGCCATCGCCGCTAGCCCGGTGTTGGCAGCCGGCAATCTGATCGTAGTCACCCGCAGTGGCGGCATCTACGGTTTTGCGCCCGAATAATTAATATAGAAGCCAACCCATGAAACCAGTGTTGGCATTAGTCGGCCGTCCCAACGTCGGCAAATCGACCCTTTTTAACCGCTTGACCAAGTCGCGCGATGCCATCGTTGCCGACTTTGCGGGCCTCACGCGCGACCGCCATTACGGCAATGGCAAGCAGGGCAAGCACGAGTACATCGTCATCGACACCGGGGGTTTTGAGCCCACGGCCGAGAGCGGCATCTACAAAGAAATGGCCAAGCAAACCCGCCAGGCGGTGGCCGAGGCCGATGTGGTGATTTTTGTGGTCGATGCCCGCGAAGGCATCAGCGCGCAAGACTACGACATTGCCAATTACCTGCGCAAGTTGGGCAAGCCCACACTGCTGGCTGCCAACAAAGCCGAAGGCCTGAAAGAAGGCCACCAGGTATCGGATTTTTATGCCCTCGGTCTAGGCGATGTCATGCCGATTTCTGCCTCGCACGGGCAGGGCATGAAAGAGCTGCTCGACCTGGCTTTTGCACCCCTGAATTTGGATGCTGAAGAAGAGGCCACTCTAGACACCGGCGCCATCAAATTGGCTGTAGCCGGTCGGCCCAACGTCGGTAAATCCACCTTGATCAACACCTGGCTTGGCGAAGAGCGCCTGGTGGCTTTTGACATGCCGGGCACCACGCGCGATGCCATCAGTGTGCCGTTTGAGCGCGATGGCGTGCTGTTTGAGCTGATTGATACTGCAGGCATTCGGCGCAAAGGCAAAGTGTTTGAAGCGATTGAAAAATTTTCAGTGGTTAAGACTTTGCAAGCCATTGAATCGGCCAACGTGGTCTTGTTGCTGCTGGATGCCACGCAAGGCGTGACCGACCAAGACGCGCATATCGCGGGCTACATTCTCGATTCTGGCCGCGCCGTCGTGGTGGCAGTGAACAAGTGGGACGCGGTGGACAGCTACCAGCGCGAGCTGCTCAACCGCTCTATCGAACTGCGCCTGTCATTTTTAAAATTTGCCAACATCCACATGATCTCGGCCACCAAGCGCCAAGGCTTGGCGCCGGTGTGGAAATCCATTGCACAGGCGCACAAGTCGGCCACATGCAAGATGTCTACCCCGGTGCTCACCCGCTTGCTGATGGAGGCCGTGCAGTTCCAGGCCCCGCAGCGCTCGGGCATGTTTAGGCCCAAGCCACGCTATGCCCACCAAGGCGGCATGAACCCGCCGGTGGTGGTGGTGCATGGCAATTCGCTCGAAGGTGTTACGGATTCCTACAAAAGATATTTGGAAGGCCGTATCCGCAAAGCCTTTGATCTCACCGGCACACCGATGCGCGTAGCGATGAAATCGTCCAGCAACCCGTACGCCGACAAAGACTAAAAACCTCAAACACTCACAGGCTTTCACTGAACTTTTTTGTTTTTGCGCAAGTCTATGGTATGTTCGAGGGTCTCATTAACTTTAATCAACTCACTCTTGAACACGGAGAATATCGTGAGCAATAACAAAGGCCAACTTTTACAAGACCCGTTCTTAAACCAACTGCGCCGCGAGCATGTGCCGGTGTCGATCTATCTGGTGAACGGTATCAAGCTGCAAGGACAGATCGAGTCCTTTGACCAGTACGTGGTGCTCCTGCGCAACACGGTCACGCAAATGGTCTACAAGCATGCCATCTCCACCATCGTGCCAGGTCGCGCGGTAGCCTTTACCAACGTGCACACCGAAGAAGATGCAGCCCCAGGAGCCTCTCCTGCGCATTGACGATCAAGCGACCGCATCGGTCGTTCTGGTGGGTGTTGATCTGGGCTTGCCCCATTTTGATGCTGAGCTCGAAGAGCTGGGTCTGTTGGCGCAAACTGCGGGCCTGATGCCTGTGCAGCGCATTACCTGCAAACGCAAAGCACCCGATGCGGCGCTGTTCATAGGCTCGGGCAAAGCCGACGAGATCAAAGCCCTCGCCGAGGCCTGCGGTGCCACTGAGATACTGTTTGACCAGTCGCTCAGCCCAGCCCAGCAGCGCAATCTGGAGCGCCATATTGGTTTGGCGGTGAACGACCGCACCTTGCTGATATTGGAGATATTTGCCCAGCGAGCCCGCAGCCACGAAGGCAAGCTGCAAGTCGAGCTGGCACGCCTGCAATACCTGTCTACCCGCTTGGTGCGGCGCTGGACGCACCTGGAGCGCCAGCGCGGTGCTGTCGGCGCGCGCGGTGGCCCGGGCGAGAAGCAAATTGAGCTGGACCGCCGCATGATTGGTGAGACCATCAAGCGCACCAAGGCCCGGCTAGAGCAAGTGAAAAAACAGCGCGGCACCCAGCGCCGCCAGCGTGGGCGCAATAACCACTTTGGTATCTCGCTGGTGGGCTATACCAACGCCGGTAAATCGACCCTGTTTAACAGTTTGGTCAAAGCCAAGGCCTATGTCGCCGACCAGTTGTTTGCCACGCTGGACACCACCACCCGGTCGTTGTATTTGGGCGATGCGACCCAGTCGGTGAGCCTGTCCGACACGGTAGGCTTTATCCGCGACTTACCCCACGGCTTGATCGACGCGTTTGAAGCCACCTTGCAAGAAGCGGCCGAGGCTGATTTGCTCCTGCATGTGGTGGACGCTGCCAACCCCAACTTTACCGAGCAAATCAACGAAGTGCAGCGGGTGCTGCAAGAGATAGGGGCCGACAAAGTGCCCCAAGTGCTGGTGTTTAATAAACTCGATGCTCTTGAAAAAGAGCGCTGGCCCCTGCATCTGCGCGATATGTATGAGCTAGACGGAATCTCGCACGCCCGCGTATTTGTCAGTGCCCGCGATGGTTTGGGTCTGCCAGCTCTGCGTGCACTGCTAGTGGAGAGGGCAGTCGTACCCAAAGGTGCGGGCAGCGAGGCAGAGCTGGGCGCATTTGCAACAGAAAATGAGCTAGCAGCCCCACAAGATGACGCAGAATCCGCGCCAAAGTTGGAAGCGCTCTGACTATTGGGCACAATGCGCGTACCAGCGCACATAAAATAGCGTTAAACGATCCTACCTATGAATTACATCGCCATTCCTTCCCGCTTAAGCACGCTACCGGCCGCCATCGCGCGCGGAGTGCGCGGCATGTTTAACCTCAACGATGGCAAGTGGGGCCGCAGCGATGACAAGCCCACCCCGGGCGCAGAAGGCGGCGCGCGCCCACCCACATCAGCCCCTGATGCCGCGCCAAGTCCAGTAGCCAGCCCAACGCCCGCTGCATCACCAGAGCCGTCCAACGTGCGCCCCATCGGCAGTGGTGGGCAAGGCGGTGGTGGCTCCAAAGGCCCCAACCAAGGGCCACCCGACCTGGATGAACTGTGGCGCGATTTCAATAAAAAACTCAATGGCCTGTTTGGTGGTAAAAAACCCACCGGTAACAAACAACCCACCGACTGGAACCGCCATAACCAAGGCGGTAATGGCGGCGGTAACGGTTCAGGCGGTGGCTTTCAGCCTGACATGAAGTCGGCCGGCATTGGTATTGGCTTGATTGCTGCCATTGCCGCGATGATTTGGCTGGGCACCGGTTTCTTTATTGTGCAAGAAGGCCAGCAAGCGGTGATCACCCGTTTTGGCGAGCTCAAAGGCACACGCGAGGCGGGCTTTAACTGGCGCATGCCGTACCCCATCGAGCGGCATGAAACAGTAGCGCTCACCCAGTTGCGCTCGGTAGAAATTGGCCGTGGCTCCAGCAGTTCAGGCTCAGGCCTGAAAGAATCGTCCATGCTCACGCAAGATGAAAACATTGTCGACATCAAGTTCACCATCCAGTACCGCCTCAAGAGTGCGGCTGACTATTTGTTCCAAAACCGCAACCCAGACGATGCAGTCACCAAAGCCGCCGAGTCTGCCATCCGTGAAGTGGTGGGCAAAGGCACCATGGACACGGTACTCAACAAAGACCGCGAATCGATCCAGCGCGACGTGGTCAAAAGCGTGCAAGCCCAGCTAGACCGCTACAAAACCGGCATTTTGATCCAGACGGTGAACATCCAAAACGTGCAGCCGCCCGAGCCCGTGCAGGCCGCGTTTGACGATGCTCTCAAGGCCGGCCAAGACCGTGACCGTTTGAAGAACGAAGGCCAAGCGTATGCCAACGACGTGGTGCCCCGCGCCAAAGGTACCGCCGCCCGCTTGAAAGAAGAGGCCGACGGCTACAAGTCCAATGTGATTGCCCGCGCTGAGGGTGATGCGCAGCGCTTTAAATCGGTGTACACCGAATACCAAAAAGCCCCGCAGGTCACGCGCGACCGCATGTACACCGACGCCATGCAGCAAATCTACAGCAGTGTGACCAAAGTGATGGTCGACTCCAAGCAAGGCAACAACCTTTTGTACTTGCCGCTCGACAAAATCATGCAAATGTCGGCTAACTCAGGTGCTGATATTCTTACTGTGCCTGGCGCTACGGCCCCTGCATCCAATGCGACTAGCCCCGCATTGCCGACAGTGCCCGATGCCCGCTCGCGCGATGCCAGCCGTACCCGCGACCGTGATGGCCGTTGATAGGGAGAAAACAACATGAATAAACTCGGACTCATCATCTCCACCCTGCTGGTTGGCCTGGCAGTGTTAGCTTCTACCCTGTTTGTGGTGGACCAGCGCCAGTTTGGCGTGCTGTACTCCTTTGGCCAGATCAAGGAAGTCATCACCGAGCCCGGTCTGCGCTTTAAGTGGCCGCAGCCGTTTCAGAACATTGTGTTCCTTGACCGCCGCGTATTGACCTTGGACAGTCCAGAAACTGGCTCGATTCAAACCGCCGAAAAGAAGAACTTGGTAGTCGATTGGCTGGTCAAATGGCGTATTGCCGATGCCCGCCAGTTCATCCGCAACAACTCAGGTGGCACCAACATCCAGACCGCCGAGGCGCGCCTGACCTCGGTAGTGCAAGATGCCCTCAACTCCGAAGTGACCAAGCGCACCGTGAAAGACGTGCTCTCCACCGACCGCGACAAGATCATGCAAGGCGTGCAGCAGCGTTTGATCGATGATGCCAAAACCTTTGGCATTGAGATTGTAGACGTGCGCATCAAGCGCGTGGACTTTCCCGCCTCGGTGGCTGACTCGGTCTACCAGCGCATGAAGTCAGAGCGCCAGCAGGTAGCCAATGAGCTGCGCTCAACTGGCGGTGCCGAAGGCGAAAAAATCCGTGCCGATGCCGACCGCCAACGTGAAGTCTTGATTGCCGAGGCCTACCGCGAAGCGCAAAAAGTCAAAGGCGATGGCGATGCCAAAGCCGCTGCCTTGTATGCAGAAGCCTTTGGCCGCGACCCGCAGTTTGCCCAGTTTTACCGCAGTCTGGATGCCTATAAGGCCAGCTTTGGTAAAAAGAGCGATGTGATGGTGCTGGATCCGTCTTCGGAGTTCTTTAAAAACATGCGTACGGGCGGCCCTGGCGCTACCGCTGCGGCTAAAAAGTAAACTCTTGCGCGCTCTGGCCTTGGTACGCAAAAATTGCCCAAGCCTGCCAATCGCCCTGGCCACCTGCGCAGATCACCGTGCTATCTAAACCTGTATGAACAACATTTGGGCTGCTCTGGCATTGGTTCTGGTGATCGAAGGCCTGCTGCCCTTTCTCTCTCCGGGTGCCTGGCGGCGCATGTTTGAGCAAGTGCTCAAGCTGCATGATGGGCAGATTCGTTTCTACGGAATTGCCAGTATCTTGGCAGGCTTGGTTTTGTTGTGGCTGGCCAGCTAGGGCGGTTGTCTCGACTGGCGGGAGCCGACGCAAAACGCACGCAAAAAGCTGCACGCCGGGCCAAAACCCCGGCATAAGCCCGGTAAAATCTTATCTTTAACAGCCTGCGCTTTTCCCTAGCGCCCATTTTCCATGTCCGCCTGGGTATTGCCCGATCACATTGCCGACGTTTTGCCCTCCGAGGCGCGGCACATCGAAGAACTGCGCCGCGAGCTGCTGGACACTGCGCGTAGCTACGGCTATGAGCTGGTCATGCCCCCGCAGCTGGAGTATCTCGAATCCCTGCTCACCGGCACGGGTGAGGCACTCGACCTGCAAACCTTCAAACTGGTAGACCAGCTCTCCGGTCGCACCATGGGCCTGCGCGCTGACACCACACCCCAAGTAGCCCGTATCGATGCGCACCTGCTTAACCGCAGTGGTGTGGCCCGCCTGTGCTACTGCGGCCCCGTGCTGCACACGGCCCCTGCCAAGCCGCATGCCACCCGCGAGCCCTTGCAGTTTGGTGCTGAGATCTATGGCCACGCCGGCCCTGAGGCTGACCTGGAAGTTCTGCTGCTGGCTATCGACTGCCTGCAAGGCGCTGGGGTGAAAGACATTACGGTCGATCTGGCCGATGCACGCTTGGTGCGCAGCCTGCTGGCGGAGGTGACAGTCAGCCCTGCCCAGTTAGAGCAAGTGCATGCCGCGTTGGCAGCCAAAGATGCTGCTACTTTGGCTGAACTGACGACAAATTTCCCCGCCGCCAGCCGCGATGGTTTGGCTGTATTGGTGCACCTGTACGGTGACGACAGCGTATTGATTGAAGCCGAAAAAGCCTTCCAACCTCATAAAAAAATGCGGGAACAGCTATTAAATTTGAAGCAAATGGCAACCCGCTTACAAGCCGCGCAACCACAGGTCAAGGTCAGTTTTGATCTGGCCGACTCGCGCGGGTACGCCTATTACACGGGGGTGCGCTTTGCTGTTTACACCCCTGGCGCTACCGACGCACTGGTGCGCGGTGGCCGCTATGACGAAGTAGGTTCGGTGTTTGGCCGCAACCGCCCGGCAGCGGGCTTCAGCCTGGACGTGAAAGAGCTGGTGGGCGTAGTGCCCGCCCGCGCGCTCAAAGCCGCTATTCGCGCGCCTTGGGGTGAAGATGCCAGCCTGCGCGCCGCAGTGCAAGGTCTGCGCGCACGCGGCGAGACACTGGTGTGTGTGCTGCCAGGGCACGAACACGAAGTACAAGAATTTACCTGCGACCGCGAACTGGTGCTCACTGCGGGCCAGTGGGTGGTCAAAGCAATCTGATGCGCACCCATAGCTGCGCTCGACCTCTCTCAATCTAACGGTATGGACAAGATGATTTCAACAACAGGTAACGCCGCCGCAGGGCGCAATGTAGTCGACCAAGGTCGCAACGTCGTCGTCGTGGGCACCCAGTGGGGCGACGAAGGCAAAGGCAAGCTGGTCGATTGGCTGACAGAGTCGGCCCAAGGCGTAGTGCGTTTTCATGGTGGCCACAATGCCGGCCACACCTTGGTCATCAACGGTGTCAAAACCGCGCTCAATTTGATTCCCAGCGGCATTATGCGCCCGGGGGTCAAGTGCTACATCGGCAACGGCGTGGTGCTCGACGCAGCGCACCTGATGAAAGAAATTGCCGGGCTCGAAGCCATTGGGGTGGAAGTGCGCTCGCGCCTGCGCGTGAGCGAGGCCTGCCCGCTGATTTTGCCTTTCCACTCCGCGCTGGACATCGCCCGAGAAGTCAAACGCGGGCAGGGCGGTGCTGAAAAAATCGGCACCACCGGCAAAGGCGTGGGCCCTGCCTACGAAGACAAAATTGCCCGCCGCGCCCTGCGCGTGCAAGACCTCAAGCACCCCGAGCGTTTTGCCACCAAGCTGCGCGAGTTGCTGGCCCTGCACAACCACATTTTGACCACCTATTTAGGGGCAGCAGCCGTCGAGTTTCAGCCCGTCTACGACGACGCCATGCGCTGCGCCGAAGTTATTCGCCCGATGATGGCCGATGTGTCGCGCGAGCTCAATGCTGCGCACAAATCCGGTAGCAACCTGCTGTTTGAAGGCGCGCAGGGCACCTTGCTGGACATTGACCATGGCACTTACCCCTTCGTCACTTCCAGCAACTGTGTGGCAGGCAACGCTGCTGCAGGCTCGGGCGTAGGCCCTGGTTTGTTGCACTACGTGTTGGGCATTACCAAGGCGTATTGCACCCGCGTAGGCGGCGGCCCTTTCCCCACTGAGCTAGAGTGGCAAAAGGAGGGCACACCCGGCTACCACATGAGCACCGTGGGTGCTGAGCGCGGCGTAGTCACTGGGCGCTACCGCCGCTGCGGCTGGTTTGACGCTGCTCTGCTCAAGCGCAGTGCGCAAGTCAATGGTTTAAGCGGCCTGTGCATCACCAAGCTCGATGTGCTGGACGGCTTGACCGAGCTCAAGCTGTGCACCGGCTACACACTGGACGGCGAGACCATTGACCTGCTGCCCATGGGCGCAGAGGAAATTGAGCGCTGCGTACCGATCTATGAAACCCTGCCGGGCTGGACCGACTCCAGCGTCGGCGTGGTGGACTACGCCAAGCTGCCCGCCAATGCGCAAAAGTATTTGAAGCGCATCGAAGAAGTTACCGGCGTGCCGATCCACATCGTCTCCACCAGCCCGGACCGCGACCACACCATCATGATGAAACATCCATTTTTGGCCTAGTTTTTAGATAACTCTTTAGGTAATTCTCCAAGTAACGAAAAAAACGCAAAAACGAAAACTCAAAATCGCTAAAAAAGTCTATTTTTTCTTTTTTTGCGTCTTTTTATCGTTTTTTGCGTTACCTCCCCCGCCCCCCCTTCCGCTCGATAACCCCACCAATCCGAGACCACCAAATGCTTACCGAAGACGGCAAACACTTATACGTCAGCTACGATGAATACCATAACCTCACCGAAAAACTGGCCATCAAAGTACACCAATCAGGTTGGCAGTTTGACACCATCCTGTGCCTGGCACGGGGCGGCATGCGCCCTGGCGACATTTTGAGCCGTATCTTCAATAAACCCTTGGCCATCATGTCCACCAGCTCGTACCGCGCCGAGGCAGGCACCGTGCAGGGCCACTTGGACATCGCCCGCTACATCACCACCCCCAAAGGCGAGATCGCAGGCAAAGTGCTGCTGGTCGACGACCTGGCCGACACGGGCCACACCCTCAAAGCCGTGGTCGATATGCTGCGCAACAACTACACCCCCATCACCGAGTTGCGCACCGCCGTTATCTGGACCAAGGGTGTATCGGGTTTTCAGGCCGACTACTCGGTAGATTTTTTGCCCACCAACCCCTGGATTCACCAGCCGTTTGAGGGCTACGACAACCTCACACCAGACAAGCTGGTAGAGAAGTGGAAGGTTTGATTTACTCGCTCAAAGCGTCATTTTTTGCAGAGTTTCACGGCACTCGAATTTCCTGAATATCCAAGTTAGCGAACAAAAATCACGCAATGCTGCTGATTTCCACGATGAACCAACCCGTGCCATTGCCCCATCGATCTGATCTTTTGACCCACATCGTGCGTTGACACGCCGCCGCCCCAAGGGAGCATAGCCGCGAATTTCATGCCCCCAGCGCCTGCACTTTCCAGGCCAGCCAAAACTTGCGCAGCGGCGTGAGGCTGGTACGTTGGTGTAGCACCTGAAAATTGTCTGTCTCTATCTCGCGCAGCAGGGTGCGGTAGATGCTGGCCATCATGAGGCCAGGTTTTTGGGTACGGCGGTCGGCGGCGGGTAGTAGTGCCATAGCCTCGTCGTACAAAACATGCGCACGGTTTGCCTGAAACTTCATCAGCGCGGTAAAGCGGTCGGAATACACCTTTTTGCCCAGCTCATGCGCCTTCACGTCAAACTGCTGTAGCTCGTTCACAGGCAAGTAAATGCGCCCCATCTGCGCGTCTTCCCCCACGTCTCGAATGATGTTGGTAAGCTGGAAAGCCTGACCCAGCTTGTGCGCATACTGCGTGGTTTGGGCATCGGTCTGGCCAAATATCTGCGCCGCCACTTCGCCCACAATGCCTGCGACCAAATGGCAGTAGCGTTGCAGGCCGGGGTAATCCAGGTAGCGGGTTTGCTCCAGGTCCATCCGGCAACCGTCAATCACCGCTTGCAGGTGGTGCTCTTGTATTTTGTAGGTGGCGGCCAGCGGCAGCAGCGCCTTCATCACCGGGTGACGGTTGTTGTCGTTATAAGGTACTGCAAAAGCCTGCGCCACCTCTTTAGCCCACCAGGCCAGCTTGGTAGCCGCCACAGAGGGCTCACGCGTCTCGTCCACCACGTCGTCCACCTCCCGGCAAAAAGCATAAAACGCGGTGATGGCGGCACGCCGCTCTTTGGGGAGAAACAGAAATGCGTAATAGAAGCTGCTGCCCGAGGCGGCGGCTTTTTGTTGAACGTAGTCTTGCGGGGTCATGCGGTGATTGTCGCAGCAGAAGCAAACGGCGGGTGCCGAGGTGTCGTCGAAATTACTCAGCAGTAATCTTCCGCGCCTTGATAATGCGGGCCCACGTGGCGGTCTCGGCGCGGATATGGGTTGCAAACTCAGCTGGTTTTTGCGTGGCATCGGCCAGGCCCTGGCCGACCAGCTGCTCGCGCACGCTGGGATGGTTCAGGATGCTGGCTGCGTCTTTGGCCAACTGCTCTGCCACATCAGGTGGCGTGCCCGCCGGGGCTAGCAGGCCGTACCACGAGGTGACGACTACGCCCGATACACCTTGCTCTGCAATGGTAGGAATATCGGGCGCTGCGCTGCTGCGCACGGTGTCGGTAATGCCCAGCGCCACCAGCTTGCCGCTTTTGATATGCGCCAGCGTGGCGGGCAGGTTGCTGAACATCAGCGGCACGGTGCCGCCCAGCACGTCGTTCAGCGCGGGGCCGGTGCCTTTGTAGGGCACATGCAGCAGGTCTACATTGGCTTGCTGTTTGAACAGCTCACCCGCCAGGTGCAGACCGCTGCCAATGCCGGGTGACGCGTAGGCCAGGCTGGCTGGCTGGGCGCTGGCCAGCGCAACCAAGGCTTGGACCGTGGTGACTTTGATACCCGGGCTGGCCACCAGCACATTGGGCGCTTTGGCCAGCATGGTGATGGGCACAAAATCGCGTTCGAAGTTGAACGGAAAGTTGGGCATTAAAGTGGGGTTGATAGTGAGGTTGCCTGCGGGCACCAGCAGCAGGGTGTGGCCATCGCCTTTGGCTCGCTTGGCTTTGTCTATGCCCAGGTTACCCGCTGCGCCCGCAATGTTTTCGACGATAGCGCCCGAGCCGTAGCGCTTTTGCAACCCGTCGGCCAAGATGCGCGCCAGTGTATCTACGGGGCCACCGGGCGGGAAGGGTGCAATGATGGTGAAGCGCTCTTGGCCCAATTTTCCTGTGGTGGGAGTTTGCGCCCAAGCACCTGTTGGCAAGCAGCATGTGGCAAAGGCCATGATGCACAGGCGCAGCATGTGGCGATGGATCGGTAGAGCGTTTGTCATGGCGTTTCGTTGCTTGTATTGAGCCTCCATACCAACGGTGAGGCGGCAAACGATACCATGCTTGCCAAAGGTTTCAGCTAATCCAGGCTAGCTTGGCGAGGTTGCCTTGCACTCTCTGTCAATCGAAGTGCAAGGCGTGGCTCTACCTCAAGGGCGACCTGCCGGAAAATACTGGCTCAGTATGTTTGCCATGGCCAACTTGGCCGCTTGGCCGTGGCTCGCGTCGTACAAAGGCAGCCACACGTAGTACCAGCCCTCGGCGTAATCGGGGCTTGCTCCTGCAGTAATTTTGTCTAGCGGGCGGTTCAAAAACGTCACTGCATGGGCTTTGAAAGCCGCATTGTCCATGGGAATAAGGCCTTGGTATTTAGCCAGCCGGTCATAGACCAAGGCTGAGGGTTTGAGACCTGCGCCCGCGATGGCGCTGCCAAGTTTTACTTTGTCGACGGGTTGAAGGCCCCAAAAATGAATCAGCGGCGTTAAATCGGCTCCCGCAGATTTGGATAACCGGAAAATTCGGCTGTCCACCGCAGACAAGCCATCGCTGGCCACTGGCGTCACAAAGTCCAGGTTCTCTTGCTTGTAAAAATTCTCCAGCGCGCTCCAGCCAAACAGCGCCGCTATCTCTACATACTTGGCATAGCCACGTTGCTGGTAGCGCACCTCGTCTTTGGTGGTGCTAGAAATGTCCATGGCTTTGCCTGCTCTGAAGTTGGGGGTCACCATCCAGTTCAAAGCTGCTTGCTCACGGTTGATCTGGGGTTGGTTGCCGAAGGACTTGCCCAAGGCCAGGTCAATGTCAACGCCGTAGGTTTTATTGGCTACTGCAGCGGCCAGCAAGTTGACCGCTGCCTCGCCTTCACCTGGAAAATTGCTGAACAGCTGTGCGTGCCCCAGCTCGTGGAACTCGGTTTCCCAAAAGTCGCTGCCGGGGGTGAGGTACCAAATTTTCTTGTTACCGTCAGTGGCATCCGCCGGGTTGTAGGCATTGTTGATGGCGGGGTAGCCAATGCCAAAACCGCTGAACATGATGTCGGTGTCGGCCTGGATGTAGAGGATGGTGTTGTTGCGCACCAAGGGTTGGCCAAGTAGCTGGGACACTGCATCCAGGCGCTTGTCCCAGTCTTGCATCAGCGTGACCGGGTCTGCATAGTTATAGATGAATGTGGTGGGCACCTGCATCATGTACTTGTCACTCTCAAAGTCTGCCCACGGTGCGGGGTTATTGCGCTGCGTGGCCAGCCAGTCGGCCAGGGTGGTTTTGTTGTGCGCTGTGGCTGAGAAGAAGGGGGCAGGCACCGCATTTTTAATCTGTACATCTACCACGCCAGCATCGGCCAGGTAGGGTGTGTTGATGTAGATGCCGCCGCCAAACGGATTGGCAACTTCAGTGCTGGTACTGGTGATGGGGAATTTACCGCTGATGCGGAAAAACCGTTTGACCGGGTTGCTGCCGTTCTTGTCTTGCTTATGGGCCCCCACCTGGATAGTGAAACCCTTGTTGACCATGGCCGCAGGCACGGTGACGGTGGCCACATCACCAGCGGCCAAATAGTAGCCCGTTGGCCTGAGCGCGGGAGTAGTGGACCAGGCGGTAGGTTTGCCCACGTATTTGGGCATGGACGCGTTGACTTTGGCGGTGTAGGTTTTGCTTGGGTCAGCAGCCAGCTTGACTTTTCCGGGGTAAAAATCGGACGTGTTGAATTTGGTTTTGCCTAGCAAAGTTCGGTACTTGGCGAATACTGCGGGCTTGAACGCGAGGTCGTAGACGGCTTGTTGCAGCGCGAAGACTGCGCGTGCCAGTTCAAAGCCGTCGGTGCTGCCGGAACTGTTGGCAAAACCGCCTTTGGTTTTGGTGCCGATGAAAAAAGCGCCTTCTTTTGCCTCATAACGATCCACTATCGCCAGCGCTTCGGCCAGTGTGGCTTCGCTGTCGGTCAAGGTGTACATGGTTTGCGCCAACGCGCTGGCTTGCGCGTTGATCTGGGCCGCAGTCAACACACTGGTTCCCGCCAAATGCAGCTTGAGTTTGGCCAAAGCGGAGTTGAACAACGGGGCATCCGCCCCGTCCACTGCCACCTTGCAGTACACCAGCTTACCCACCCCAAAGATGGGGTCGCTGCCAAAGGTAACGCTGTCTAGCGTGAGTTTGCCCAGTTGATTGAACAGGTAAACGAAAGCTGCGTTATTACCGTAGGCCAGGTGGGTTTTTACCGTCAAATCAACGGTGCCACCTTCTGCGCCGCATTGTGTGTAGCCGTCCAAGCCGAATGCAATAGGCGCGGCGGCGGGTGTAGCGGGTGTAGCGGTCGGCGCGGTCGGCGTGGTCGGCGTGGTCGGCGTGGTCGGCGTGGTCGGCGTGGAGGTGCCCGTGGCCGTAGACCCTGTGGCTGATGACGCACTGGCAGGGCTGCCAGAGCTTGAGCCTCCCCCGCATGCGGTCATGTAGATCGAAAGCAAGAAGACGCTCGCATAGTGGGGGATACGCAAAGCTGGATGAGCTGGGCTGGTAAGGATCATGTATTTTTACCTTGATGAACGCGTTTCACTGAAACGACCGGTTCATTAAACGCGGGGTATCTACCCTTGAAAATGACATTGCTGTAATAAATTTAGCAATTGGTTACCAGCTGTATGACTCGGTGGGGATTGCAATCCGCCGGAATCGTCACTTCTTTTTGTCAATGCCTTGCTTAGTCACATCCACAGCGCCCGCCACAGCACCACACCCACATCCCATTTGCCCAGCGTGGGCCTGTGGCTGACGGTGCGGTGTTTGAGGGCGCGGATTTTGTCCAGGATGCGCAGTCCGCCTTGGATGACGCAGCGCAGCTCCAGGCTGGCGCGCCAGCCGTCAAAGCCGCCTAGCTGGCGCTGCACTCTGGCGGGGAGTTTGCTGCCTTTGTGCATTCTGGCCCACGCTAAATCAACGCAAGCAACTACTAAATTCATAGTCTGCGCCGTGTCCTGCCCGGCCATCAGTGCCATCGGGTTCACGCTGTGGGAGGACATTAAATCCAGCGGCACGTAGTAGCGCTGCCGCGGCAGGTCCACGCTCAAGTCTTGCCAGAAATTGATGAGCTGCAAGGCGCTGCAAATATTGTCTGACGCGATCAACGCGATGGGGTCGGTCACGCCATACAGGTGCAGCAGCAAGCGTCCCACCGGGTTAGCAGAAAGGCGGCAGTAGTCCAGCAACTCGGCGTGGTCGGCATACCAGTGGCCAGCTGCGGTGTAGCTGATGTCTTGCTCAAATGCGTCGAGCAGGTTGTCCAGCAAGGTCACGGGCAGCTTGTGCTGCACAAGATGTGGTGCCAGTGCCTCAAACAAGCCAGCCCATTGGCCTGAAGGGTCGTGCCCTTTGGCAATGGCGTGCAGGTTGGCGCGGTAGGTTTCCAGGTCGCCCAATCTCTTTGCCAGTGGCGTGTCGCCCTCATCGGCCAAGTCGTCTGCGGTGCGTGCAAACCAGTAGATGGCGGCAATGACTGGGCGCAGGCGGGCCGGGCACAGCCAGGAGGCTACGGGAAAGTTTTCATAATGGTTGACGCTGCTGGGCATTGGGGTATTGTGTGGCAAGACGGGGCAAATAAGCAGTGTGCTTTGGGTTTTGTCGCTTGACTGCCCCGGATCACGCCGCCCGCGCTACGTCAGCGACACGGCTGTCGCCCGCATCGGCTTGGGGCCCATACTGTTCGCTTAAGCCGTGTCATGTTGCTTTTCTGACCTGACTTGAAGATGTCTTTCCTGCCTTGGTCACGTTGCGGCGATGGAGGAATTTGCGCTGTAAAAATAAGAGACTATGAGAGTTTTCAGGCTGCAATGCCGCCCTATGTAGAAAACCTGCCCCACAGGCTGTCCACCGACCCTCTTCGGCAAAACAGGCACTCCATATTTCATAGCGGCTACCTCATGTTTCTTGCTGGCTATAGAGCGATAATATCTAAAAATAGGGCTCAAACAGGCAAATTTTCCGTTTCCAGCCGACTCTCATGCACCCAGGGCTTTCCGAGCGCTTGAAAACAGTGATTTTGAGCTGTTTTTAGTATCTATCAGCCGTTAGCCAGCAAGAAATATACCTTAGCAGCTACGCAATACATAGCGATCAGGTTCTCGTAGGTCGTTGGTAGTCGTGGTTTGGCGGTAAAAAGGTCGCTGCCCGCCACAGACGCTGTAAACCGGTCAAAGTTATCAATTATTGGCCTTATCCTGTGTACCCCACTAGCCTGCTTAGACGGAGTGCTACGGTAAATAGAGTGAACGAGTTGCTGCTGTGCAAACCAGGGTGGCGCCTGATTGGATGGGTGCTGGGGGACACCCTCACCGCAGCCCTACCCATGAACCTGCATCGAAATCCAAGGTTCATGGGCTTAATTCGGGCGTACGGCGGGCGACTGGAGTCTCTCCCGCAATGCGGGAGAGGCAGCCGGAAATATGCGCCGGCCAGCGTGCTCTACAGACTCGGCTGCATCACCAAGTACGAACCACTCATGCAGCTGGTGCGAGACAAAAACGACCACGCCGGCAAGCGGTGATGCAGCGCAAATTTCTCCATCGCCGCAACGTGACCAAGGCTCCTTGATGCTGCGCAGCTGTGCACACCAAGCGCCACAGAGTGCACAGCAGGGGGGCAGTTCCCGATCTCCGACTCCGAGAGTGGTCTACCCGAAAAAGTGTTTACAACGCATAAAAGCGTTTGATCTCATCCCATGCCACCTGCGGATCGTCCACGTACTTGAACAGGTTCACGTCCTCGGGCGAGATCGCGCCTTCTTCCACCAGCACGTCAAAGTTGATCAGCCGCTTCCAGTAGGCCGAGCCGTACAAAAAGATCGGCACGGGCTTGGCCTTTTTGGTTTGTACCAAGGTGAGCACTTCAAACAGCTCGTCCAGCGTACCAAAGCCGCCGGGGAATGCCACCAAGGCTTTGGCGCGCATCATGAAGTGCATTTTGCGCAGGGCAAAGTAGTGGAACTTAAAGCTCAGCTCGGGGGTAACGTAGGGGTTAGCGCCTTGCTCATGGGGCAGGGCGATGTTCAGGCCCACGCTGGGCGCGCCCAGGTCGTGCGCGCCCCGGTTGGCCGCCTCCATCACACCGGGGCCGCCGCCGGTGCAGATGAAGAGCTTGTTCTCTGGCGCGCAGTGCAGGCTGTGCTGGGCTACCAAGCGGCCAAACACGCGGGCCTGCTCGTAATACGAGGCTGTGCGTAACAGGCGCTGGGCTATGGCCAATGCGGCTGCATCGCCCGAGGCGGTGGCGGTTTTTAAAGCCGCTTGCGCCTCCTCGGGGCTGCAAAAACGCGCGCCGCCGAACACCACGATGGTGTTCTCTACGCCCAAGCTGGCCTGGCCCAGCTCGGGCTTGAGCATCTCTAACTGCATGCGCATGCCGCGCACCTCGCGGCGCAGTAAAAACTCGGGGTCAGCAAAGGCCAGGCGGTTGGCATCGGGGCTCAATGGCACACCCTCGTTGGAGTGCGACTGCAAAGTAGCCCATGCGTCAGCCAGGCGTTGCTCGGTAAGGTTGTAAGTATTTTCCATTCACGGATTCTATGGTGAACTGGACAATAATACTTATTGCCCAGCGCATAGGGTAAATAGGGGTTGTGAACGGCAGACAGTCACACGTTTTGCAACTAAAAGTAGTTGATACTTTGCGCGCCATGGCCTATGGTTTGTATGTACCTTATTTAACTGCTTGAATGAGACCCGATTCCGCCTACGTTTACAGCTACCGCATATTGCTTAATGACAAGCAGGTGGGCCCGTTTGATCGCCGAACCATTGTGGGCATGCGCATTAAAAAGCTGCTGGAAGGCAATGTGGCCTTGCTGCGCAGCGATGGCCTGCCGATGACGGTAGCGCAGCTACTGATGGACCGCTTTGAGATGGCCGATGCCCAGGGCGGCGTGCACCACCCGGCGGGCGCACCCGCCTCGGGTTTGTGGCCTACCTTTTTGGTGGATTTTGGCGGCAGCTGGCGCGGTGCCGGAGCGCTGGGTTTTATCGGCTCGGGCGAGCTGCGTTTTCAGGGTGATGTGCTGCGCCTGACGGGTCAGCGCAAAAGCACCATGTTTCGCATGACGACGGAACGCCTGAAGCTGCCGATGAATGCCATCGCCTCGGCCCAAGCCAGTGCCCAAGATGCCTGCGTGCTGGAGCTGATAGCCAAACCCGAGCAGCCCTTTGTGACCGCCGCGCAGCAGGCACCAGTGCAAATACGTATGGATGACATCGACACCGTGATAGAGCTGCTTGAACTGATGCATATGCGCGCTTGACAACGAGGCTTCCGAAGGAGCCTTTTTTTTCTGCGCCCGGGGTGGTAAGCATTTTCAACTACTCGCATGGCGGCTGTTTACCGAGCAATCCCTGCTTGGCCGCGATTTCCCGATGGTGCCAGTACACCAAGCTACGATGGCACACGCCTTGCAATGTTGGTTGACATGAAGGCCGCATCACATTACCGTTACCTCATTTTGCTCAATGGCAAGCAATTGGGCCCGTATGACCGGCACACCATCATCGGTATGCGCATGAAAAAACTATTGGACAACAATACCGCCTTGCTGCGCAGCGATGACCTGCCGATGACGGTGGCCCAGTTGACCATGGATCGCCATGAGGCGGCCACCGCACAACCAGAGCAGGATTCTGCAGGTAGCCCCTTGTCTGGTGTGTGGCCCAGCTTCCAGGTAGATTTTGGCGGAGGCTGGACGGAGGCGGGTGCGCTGGGCTACACCGGCCCGGGTGAGCTGCGTTTCCAAGGCGATACGCTACGCCTGACAGGGCGGCGCAACCGCATTCTCTTTGGCAGCAGCCAGGTACGCATCATGCTGCCAATCCATAGCATTGCCTGGAGCCGGTGCAACAGCAAAGATGCCAGTATCTTGGAGCTGATGCTTAAACCCAACCAGCCCTTTAAGAGTAGCGCCCAACGGCAGCCCTTGCAAATTCAGTTGGAGGACATGGATGCTGTGCGCGAGCTGCTGGACCTGATCAGCATGGACATCCAGCCTGCCCGTAAAACTTAACCAACAGTAACGCAAAATGGGCGAACTAATGACAAAAATGTCGCATAAAAAAAGCTCCTTTCGGAGCTTTTTTTGTTTTGTCGGCGCTGAATGAACGCAGCGTGTACCCAGCGGCACACCCGTGTGCACTCATGCCAACTGAATGCTTTTATACCCGTTTACGGTACTCGCCGGTACGGGTATCGATCTCAATTTTGTCGCCTTGCGCTACGAAGATGGGTACGCCCACCTCAAAACCAGTGGCAATCTTGGCAGGCTTGAGTACCTTGCCTGAGGTGTCGCCTTTAACGGCTGGCTCAGTCCAGGTGATCTCGCGCACCACGCTGGTGGGCAATTCAACTGAAATGGCTTTTTCGTCATAGAACACCACTTCCAGCTCCATGCCGTCTTCCAGATAGTTCAAGGAATCGCCCATGTTTTCGGCTTCCACTTCGTACTGGTTGAACTCGCCGTCCATGCAGATGTACATCGGGTCGGCAAAGTAGCTGTAGGTACAGTCTTTTTTGTCCAGAATCACCTGGTCCATCTTGTCGTCGGCCTTGAACACCACTTCGGTGCCAAAGTTGGCAATCAGGCTTTTGAGCTTCATACGCACGGTGGCCGAGTTGCGGCCACCACGGCTGTATTCGGTTTTCAAAACGACCATCGGGTCTTTGCCGTGCATAACTACGTTGCCGGCGCGGATTTCTTGAGCTATTTTCATGGGTGACGCTGTTTCTAAAGTGGGGCAGTGCGCAGCCTGGAAAAGGCTTGAACGGCGCTGCCGTGGGTAGCTGCGCAGGCCATCTGCGCAAAACCTCTGATTTTAGCCGGTTTCGGGCTGGTTTTAGCGCACAACAGGCCCGATTGACCCACTGCCTTGCTAGAAACCGTTTTGTCGGCTATCGTTTCATCCCCTTTAACTTTTTTCACACAAACAGGAGCCACCATGACTGTAGCCAAAATTTTGGAAATCACCTCCAGCAGCAAAAAAAGCTTTGAAGACGCCATCACCGTAGGCATAGCCCGTGCATCCGAGACCATCTCGGACATTCAGGGTGCCTGGGTGCAGGACCAAAAGGTGGTGGTCAGCAAAGGCAAGGTCACCGAGTACCGGGTGAGCCTGAAAGTCACTTTTGTACTGGCCGGCAAGAGGAAATAAACGCTCTATAAAAAATAGCTGCTTGCGCACATCTGTATTGCCCTACAGGCCAATATACCAATAAAAAAAGCACGCCTGAGCGTGCTTTTTTTCGTTGAAAGTTTGCAATGCGGGTCTATAGCACTTTGGCGATACTGGCGCACACGTAGTCGATGTTTTTGCTGTTCAGCGCGGCCACGCACATGCGGCCGGTGTCGGTGCCGTAGACGCCAAACTCGTTGCGCAGGCGCACCATCTGGTCTTTGCTCAAACCGCTGTAGCTGAACATGCCGATCTGGGTGGTGATGAAGCTCATGTCCTGTGTGACGCCGGCGACTTTGAGTTTCTCAACAAACGCGCTTCTCATGGCTTTGATGCGGACGCGCATCTCGGACAGTTCGTCTTCCCACTGTTTGCGCAGTTCCGTGCTGTTCAACACCGCTGCGACGACGCTACCGCCGTGTGTTGGCGGGTTGCTGTAGTTGGTGCGGATGGCGATTTTGAGCTGGCTCAGGACGCGGTCGGCCTCGGCTTTGTCGGTACACAAAACGCTCAAAGCACCCACGCGCTCGCCGTACAGGCTGAAGCTTTTGCTGAAAGAGGTGGAGACGAAAAAGGTCAAACCGGCGTCGACAAACTTCTTGATCACCGCACCATCTTCCTTCAAACCGTAGCCAAAGCCCTGGTAGGCCATGTCGAGGAAAGGCACGAGATTGTTGGTTTTGCAGATGGCGACGACCTGGTCCCACTGGGCGGCGGTGATGTCATAACCGGTTGGGTTGTGGCAGCAGGCATGCAAGAGGGCGATGGTGCCAGCCGGTGCTGCGGTCAAATCAGCCAGCATGCCGGCTACGTTCAAACCACGGGTGGCGGCGTCGTAATAGCGGTAAGTTTCAACTTTGAACCCGGCGTTGGTGAACAGGGCTTGGTGGTTTTCCCAGCTCGGATCGCTGATCAGGACTTTGGCGTTCGGGTTCAGTTTCTTCAAAAAGTCAGCACCAATCTTCAAACCGCCGGTGCCGCCAATGGCTTGTACGGTAGCGACGCGGCCAGATGTCACTGGCTCACTATCGATGCCAAACACCAAGCCTTTGACGGCCGTGTCATAGGCGGCAATGCCGTCAATCGGCAAATAACCGCGTGGTTTTGGCGCTGCAGCCATGGCTGCTTCTGCTGATTGCACGCATTTCAGCAATGGCAGTTTGCCGTTGTCGTCAAAGTAGACGCCCACGCCCAGGTTGACTTTGGCGGGGTTGGTGTCGGCGTTGAATTGTTCGTTCAAACCCAAAATCGGGTCGCGGGGGGCCATTTCGACGGCGGAGAATAAAGACATGGGAGACCTTTTAATGGTAATAATCACAGTAAAACCATAATTTTACAGCTTAGAAAGCTGATACATTTAATTGTTCAAATGTAATACTTAATGTGACAAAGTTGGCAAAAAAATGATAAGTTCAAAGCAAGCTTGTCGTAAAAGAGGGAGAAAATATGTTGAATCGCACGTTCTATCAAGCATTAGTAAGCATACTGACTATTTGTTTTTCTTTCGGAGTTGCTTCTACTGCCCATGCGGCAGACCCCTATGCCTCCAACAATGGCTTGTACCCGCCATATGATGCAAATGATCCTGCTGCGCGGCTTTGGAAAGGGCCATATCGCACGGCCAATTTTGATTTCCCTGCACAGGCTCCTAAAAGCACTTGGCTGGCACAAACCAACGGTATACCGCTCACGGTTGCGACAGCGCCGGCCTATGTGAATGCCTTGAAAAAATATGTTGAACCCAGCATGCGGGACATGATTGAAAAACCGAACGAATGGAACTCTAAAAAAGCGGGCTGGTACGACATGCCCTGGCAGGCGGAGGGTGATGCCACCGGGGGCCGCGAGGCGATTTTGGGCTCGTTTTCAGGCCAAGTGCTGCCGCCCGGTACCTTTGCCAACTTGAAAACTCCCTTGCAAAACTTCACCGTGGTGTATTACGACGCCTTGAGCGCGACCATGTTGAAGAAGTTGTGGGCCAACCCGTTCAACCCGAACCGGGCATCAGCCCAGTTCCCCGAGGGTGCCATGGTCATCAAGGCGGCTGCCGTGAGCGCTACGCCCGAAGAGTGGCCGGTGGTGGTGGGCTCAACGATCTGGAATGTGTGGCGTCCGCCGATTGCCGATCTCAGCAACCCCGCCCCCCAGCCCAAGCTGCTGCCGGTGCGGGTGATGCAGTTTGACATCATCGTC
>JAYVGI010000392.1:0-4906 GCA_043772355.1 Polaromonas sp. | reverse complement strand
GTGTACCGCATCGGTGCGCACATTCCTGTGCCTGGCATCGACCCGACGCAGCTGCAAGCCTTGTTCAAAGGTCAGCAGGGCGGTATTCTGAGTCTGTTCAACATGTTCTCGGGTGGGGCCTTGTCGCGTTTCACCGTGTTCGCCTTGGGCATCATGCCCTATATCTCTGCTTCGATCATCATGCAATTGCTCACCTATGTGGTGCCAATGTTTGAACAATTGAAGAAAGAGGGCGAAGGCGGTCGCCGCAAGATTACGCAGTACACCCGCTACGGCACACTGGGTTTGGCTTTGTTCCAGTCTCTCGGTATCGCCATGGCGTTAGAGGGTTCTGCTGGTTTGGTTCTTAACCCTGGCTTTGGTTTCCGTATTTCTGCCGTGGTCAGTTTGACGGCGGGCACCATGTTCCTGATGTGGCTGGGTGAGCAGATTACAGAGCGTGGCTTGGGCAACGGTATTTCGATCTTGATTTTTGGTGGTATCGCAGCGGGTCTGCCAGGTGCCATTGGTAGTTTGCTTGAATTGGTGCGTACTGGTTCCATGAGTATTTTGGTCGCTGTGTTGATCGTAGCTATCGTCTGTGGTGTCACTTATTTCGTGGTGTTTGTGGAGCGTGGGCAACGCAAGATTTTGGTGAACTATGCTCGCCGTCAGGTAGGCAACAAAGTCTACGGTGGTCAGTCTTCCCATTTGCCACTCAAGCTGAACATGGCTGGTGTGATTCCCCCTATCTTCGCTTCGTCGATTATTCTGCTGCCTGCCACGGTAGTAGGTTGGTTCAGCACCGGTGATTCGATGCGGTGGTTGAAAGATATTGCTGGCATGCTAACGCCTGGTCAACCGATCTATGTGTTGCTGTACGCTGCTGCGATTGTGTTTTTCTGCTTCTTCTATACAGCCTTGGTGTTTAACAGCCGGGAGACTGCAGACAATTTGAAGAAAAGCGGTGCCTTCATTCCTGGCATTCGTCCGGGTGACCAGACGGCTCGCTACATTGACAAGATTTTGGTGCGATTGACATTGATTGGTGCTGTGTACATTACCTTCGTGTGTTTGGTGCCAGAGTTTTTAAATTTGAGATTCAATGTGCCGTTCTATTTTGGCGGTACATCTTTGCTGATCATTGTGGTGGTAACCATGGACTTCATGTCCCAGGTGCAGAACTACATGATGAGCCAGCAGTACGAATCGTTGTTGAAAAAGGCTAACTTTAAAACATCGTTAGCAGGGTAACTGTTAGGTTGACACCGTTCGACCTGACACGGATTGAGAGATCGCTCTTGGTCAAGTAAAGTGACGTGTCAGGTGAAGAGTTAAAGTTACCTTTCGGGTGAAGAGTTAAAGTTACCTTTCGGTAACGGGTTTTGGAAAAGTTTAATTTTAGAGATTAGGAGAAAAGACATGAAAGTCTCAGCTTCAGTAAAGAAAATTTGCCGTAATTGCAAAGTTATTCGCCGCAAAGGCGTGGTTCGTGTGATCTGCACAGATCCACGTCATAAACAACGTCAAGGTTGATTGAAAGATTTAGAGGAACGCTATGGCACGTATCGCTGGCATTAACATCCCGCCGCATCAGCACGCTGAAATCGGCTTAACCGCAATCTTCGGAATCGGTCGCACTCGTGCTCGCAAAATTTGCGAAACATGCAGCATCGCCTATTCCAAGAAGGTCAAAGACTTGACCGATGGTGACCTAGAGAAGATCCGCGATGCAATCGCCACGATCACTATCGAAGGTGACCTGCGTCGTGAGACGACGATGAACATCAAGCGTTTGATGGACATCGGCTGCTACCGAGGCTTTCGCCATCGCCGTGGCCTGCCCATGCGTGGCCAGCGTACGCGTACCAATGCACGTACCCGCAAAGGCCCGCGCAAAGGTGCCCAGGCGTTGAAAAAATAACACAAGCGTTATGAAAATAAGCCTGTAAGAGAGAAACAGTATGGCAAAAGCACCCGCAAATTCCGCATCGACCCGTGTCCGTAAAAAAGTCCGCAAGAATATTGCTGACGGCGTAGCGCACGTTCACGCATCGTTTAACAACACCATCATCACGATCACTGATCGCCAAGGCAATGCTTTGTCGTGGGCATCTTCCGGTGGCCAAGGCTTCAAAGGTTCGCGTAAATCGACTCCTTTCGCAGCTCAGGTTGCTTCCGAGATGGCTGGCCGTGCTGCGATGGAACAAGGTATCAAGAACCTCGACGTCGAAATCAAAGGCCCCGGCCCAGGCCGTGAATCTTCGGTGCGCGCGCTGGGCGCCCTGGGTATCCGCATCACTTCGATTCGTGATGTGACCCCTGTTCCCCATAACGGTTGCCGCCCACAGAAGCGTCGCCGCATCTAATCTTCCAAGATTTAGGCCAAAAGCCGCTGCGCGTGAAAGCCAGCGGCTTTGGCTATAATAGAGGGTTGTCTTCGGACAAACCTTGTAAGCCCACCGCCATTGCATCTGCACGCATCGTGCTTGCAATGGCTCCCGCAGCCAGTCCTGTGGTAGTTTGAACCCAACGTGAACAAAGGAAATTAACGTGGCACGTCTCTTAGGCCCTAAGGCTAAACTCTCCCGCCGTGAAGGCACCGATCTGTTTTTGAAAAGCGCCCGCCGCTCGATAGCAGACAAAGCAAAATTTGACTCCAAGCCAGGCCAGCATGGCCGCACCTCTGGTCAGCGTATGTCTGACTTCGGTCTGCAGTTGCGCGAAAAGCAAAAAGTCAAGCGTATGTACGGCATTATGGAGCGCCAGTTCCGCCGCTACTTTGAAGAAGCTGACCGCCGCAGGGGTAACTCCGGTGCCAACTTGCTGTTCCTCTTGGAAAGCCGCCTGGACAACGTTGTCTACCGCATGGGTTTTGCGTCCACCCGCGCTGAAGCGCGCCAGTTGGTGTCCCACAAAGCCATGCTGGTCAACGGCCAGTCGGTGAACATTCCTTCCTACCTGATCAAGGTGGGCGATGTGGTCTCGGTGCGCGACAAATCTAAAAAGCAAGTGCGTATTGCAGAGGCCTTGGAGTTGGCGGCGCAAGTGGGCTTCCCTGCTTGGGTGGAGACCAACAAAGACAAAGCTGAAGGTACTTTCAAGAAGGTGCCTGACCGTGATGAATTCGCAGCTGACATCAACGAATCGTTGATCGTCGAATTGTATTCACGTTAATTTTCACTGATGCGGCTAAGACGTTAGCCGCTTTCGTTCCCCGCGCACAGATGCATCTGTGGCGGGGTTTTCCAGCCTTACCGGTGTAACGAGCTGGGGGCAACCCAAAGGAAGACCGCATGCAAACCAATCTGCTCAAACCTAAAACAATCAATGTCGAACAGCTCGGTCTGAATCGCGCCAAAGTCACGCTCGAACCGTTTGAGCGCGGCTATGGCCACACACTAGGCAACGGCCTGCGCCGTGTTTTGTTGTCCTCGATGGTAGGCTACGCAGCCACTGAAGTCACTATTGCTGGCGTGTTGCACGAGTTCTCGTCCATCGACGGCGTGCAAGAAGACGTGGTCAACATTTTGCTCAACCTCAAAGGCGTGGTGTTCAAGCTGCACAACCGCGATGAAGTCACCCTGTCTCTGCGCAAGGATGGCGAAGGCGTGATCACTGCCGGCGATATCCAGACCCCGCACGATGTCGAGATCGTCAACCCGGAGCACATCATTGCGCACCTGTCGCAAGGCGGCAAGCTGGACATGCAGATCAAGGTTGAAAAAGGCCGTGGTTATGTGCCCGGAACCATGCGCCGTTATGGTGATGAGCCTACCAAGTCGATTGGCCGCATTGTGCTGGACGCATCGTTCTCGCCCGTCAAGCGCGTGAGCTACACAGTGGAAAGCGCCCGTGTAGAGCAGCGTACCGATTTGGACAAGCTGGTGATGGAAATTGAAACCAACGGTGCAGTGACTGCTGAAGATGCAGTACGCGCATCGGCCAAAATTTTGGTCGAACAACTGGCCGTGTTTGCACAGCTGGAAGGTAGCGAGTTGGCCGCGTTTGACGCACCAGCCCAGCGTGCCAGCCAGCAGTTTGACCCGATCCTGCTGCGCCCTGTGGACGAGCTGGAGTTGACGGTTCGCTCCGCCAACTGCCTCAAAGCAGAAAACATTTACTACATCGGTGACCTGATCCAGCGTTCCGAGAACGAATTGCTCAAGACCCCGAATCTGGGTCGCAAGTCGCTCAACGAAATCAAAGAAGTGCTCGCCTCGCGCGGCCTGACTTTGGGTATGCGTCTGGAAGCCTGGCCACCCGCTGGGTTGGATAAACACTAGGCCGCCCAGCTTGGTGTGGACAAGCACTCAGCCAAGCGGCTTGGTGTGGACAAGCACTCAGCCAAGCGGCTTAGTGTGGACAAGAGTTAGTTGAAACGCCCCACGCATTTACAGGGGCAAGTGCGTAGGTGGTACCTGATACGGCCATCTCGATTACATTGAAAGGAAAGCACCATGCGCCACGGACAAGGACTTCGTAAACTCAACCGCACCAGCGAGCACCGCCTCGCTATGCTGCGAAACATGATGAACTCGCTGCTATTGCACGAAGCCATCAAAACCACATTGCCAAAGGCTAAAGAGCTGCGCCGCGTCGTCGAACCGATGATCACGCTGGCCAAAGAGCCTACCTTGGCCAACAAGCGCTTGGCGTTTAACCGCCTGCGTGACCGCGACATGGTGGTCAAACTCTTTGCCGAACTGGGCCCGCGTTACCAGACACGTCCAGGTGGCTATACCCGCATTCTGAAAATGGGTTTCCGCGTAGGTGACAACGCGCCGATGGCGTATGTTGAGCTGGTAGACCGCCCTGATACATCCGCTGGTGATGTGAAAGAAGCGTAATACTTCCTTTAGTTATTTCTTTGTGTTGCAAAACGCAATTTCAGTGCGCAACGGAGTGATAGCGAGTACAATAGAGA
>JAYVGI010000391.1:0-30733 GCA_043772355.1 Polaromonas sp. | reverse complement strand
AGGACCTTGAACTTCGACTGGAACGCTCCGCAGAGCTGAACTGGTGGGACATAACCATTCATCCTAAAACGGTATTTTTATAATTTCCGAATCCCTTAGTGCTAGAGGTAACAAAATGCGCGTACATCTTCACCTATTGCTGAATTTTCCCATCGCGCAAGAAATGCTTTGATTAACGAGCTTGGCGCTGTCGATGCCATGCGATTTTTGAATCAGCTTAGAGCTGGAAATGGCGACTACACCAAAGAGCGGGGTGCGCTATTTAGGAAAGACTCGGTCAAAAGTATAGTTGCTGATATCAAAGCCCAAAGAAAAAGCGTCTGAAGTTCTGGTCTGGCCAACGGCTTATAGATCCGGCCCTTTGAGGTAGAAACCGTTCGCCCGGAGCTTGTCGAAGGGTTCAAGAGGACTTCGACAAGCTCAGTCCGAACGGAGGGTTTAGACTTCATCGGGCCGGATCAATGGCTGAGCTAAGATTTCTGCAAAGCCAGCGCCTCCTGCGCTTTGCGCATGCGCTCGCGGCTGTTGCCCAGGTGAATGCGCATCGCAGCGCGCGCGGCCTCGGCGTCTTGGCGCTCTATGGCGGCGTAGATCTCTTCATGCTCACGGTTCACGCGTTGCAGGTACTGCGCCAGATGCTCCACCACGATTTTGTAGGCGTTGATGCGCGTGCGCGGAATGATGGCGGTGCCCAGGTGGGCCATGATGTCGCTGAAATATTTATTGCCTGTGGCCTGTGCAATCAGCAAGTGAAACTGAAAATCTGGCGCCACGGTGTCGCCCGCCTGGCCCACGTTGGCCTCAAAAGCATCCAACGCAGCGCGCATCGCCACCAGTTGGGCGGGGCTGCGCCGCACAGCGGCCAAGCCGGCAGATTCGGTCTCCAAGCTAATGCGCAGCTCCAGTACTGCCAGCACGTCCAGGCTGGTGGAGAACTGGCCAGGGTCTAGCCGAAACTGCGCGCCGGCGGGTGGCGATATGACAAAAGTGCCAATGCCGTGGTGCGTTTCTACCAAACCCGATGCCAGCAAACGCGACAGCGCCTCGCGCACCACTGAGCGGCTGACGCCATGCTCTTGCATGATGGCCGATTCAGCTGGTAGCTTGTCGCCGGGCTGAATGCGATGGCTGCGAATGCTCTGGCCGATGGCTTGTACCAGGGCCTGGGCTTTCGACCCGCTGGGGCGGGTGCCAGTAGCACTGTGGGCAGCACGCACCTGCTCGGGCGCTGCCTGTTTGCCACGCGCCGCCGCTTTGGCCTGCGGACTGGTGTGCAGTTTGGCGGTGTGTGCGGCTGGGGTTTTCACGGGGTATTCACAGGGTATTGGGTGCTTGACACGGCGGTTGATGCGGTATGATAATCGGCATTTAGTTGTCTGACAACCGTTTATTTTTCTTTTCTCTCCTTGTGATTCATGGCTATGGCTTCTTCCACTTCAACAATCAATCGCCTCTTACTGACGGGCGCAGCCGGTGGCTTAGGGCAGGTGTTACGCCAAAGTTTAAAGCCCTATACGCAGATACTAAGGTTGTCTGACATCCAGCCCCTGGGCGACGCGCAGGCGGGTGAAGAGTGCGTGCCCTGCGACTTGGCCGACAAGGTCGCTATGCAGGCGCTGTTGGCAGGCGTAGATGCTGTTGTGCACATGGGTGGCGTGTCCACCGAGGCGGCTTTTGAACCGGTGATGCAGGCCAACATCTTGGGCCTGTTCCACCTGTACGAGGGTGCCAGGGTGCATGGCGTGCGCCGCATCGTGTTTGCCAGCTCGAACCACGCCAACGGCTTTCACAAGCAGGGCGAGGTGATTGACAGCGACTGCGTCAAGCGCCCTGACAGTTACTACGGCTTGTCTAAATCCTATGGCGAAGATCTGTCGCGCTTTTACTTTGACCGCTACGGCATCGAGACGGTGTGCCTGCGCATTGGCTCGTGCTTCCCCGAGCCGATTGACCGCCGCATGCTGGTTACCTGGCTGAGCTACCGTGATCTGACTGAGCTGGTGCGCTGCGCTCTGTTTGCGCCCAAGGTAGACCACACGATGGTGTTTGGTGTGTCCAATAACCGCGACAGGTGGTGGGACAACTCCAAGGCGGCGCATCTGGGCTTTGTGGCGCAAGACAACACCGAGCCCTACCGCGCCAAGCTGGAAGCCACACCCGCGCTGGATGCTGCCGATCCGGCCAAGATCTACCAAGGCGGTGCGTTTGTGAAGTTCGGGCCGTTTTAAATTTTCGTTTTTTCAACTTGATAGGAGCACTCCATGAAACTAAATTCTCTCGTTATCGCTGTTGCCGCCGTGTGCGGCATGGCCGCAGCCCAAGCCACTGAGTTTCGCTCGGCAGACACCCACAATGCAGACGACTACCCCACGGTAGCAGCCGTCAAATACATGAGCACTTTGCTGGAGCAAAAAAGCGCGGGTAAACACAAGATCAAAGTGTTCAACAAGCAAGCCTTAGGCAGCGAGAAGGAAACCATTGATCAAGTAAAAATCGGCGCGCTGGACTTTACCCGCGTCAACGTAGGCCCCATGAACGGTGTGTGCCCTTTGACGCAAGTGCCCACCATGCCCTTTCTGTTCAACTCCATCGCGCACATGCGCAAGTCGCTGGACGGCCCAGTGGGCGATGAAATTTTAAAAAGCTGCGAGTCGGTAGGCTTTATCGGCCTGGCCTTCTACGACAGCGGCGCGCGCTCCATCTATGCCAAGAAGCCGATCAAAACTGTGGTTGATGCCAAGGGCCTGAAAATCCGCGTGCAGCAAAGCGACCTGTGGGTGGCATTGATCAGCGCCATGGGTGCCAACGCTACGCCCATGCCCTACGGCGAAGTGCTGATGGGCCTAAAGACCGGTTTGATCGACGCAGCAGAGAACAATATTCCGTCGTTTGACACGGCCAAACACCATGAGTCGGTAAAGTACTACTCCAAGACCGAACACTCCATGGCGCCTGAAATCTTGGTGATGTCCAAGATCATTTATGACAAGCTGCCCAAGGCCGAGCAAGACATGATCCGCGCTGCAGCCAAGGAGTCGGTAGCGTTTGAGCGCCAGAAGTGGGACGAGCAGGAAGCCAAGTCACTGGCCGTGGTCAAAGCCGCCGGGGCAGAGATCGTCGAGGTGGACAAAAAATCATTCCAGGCGGTGATGGGCCCGGTGTACGACAAGTTCATGGTCACGGCGGATATGAAGCGCTTGGTGAAAGCGGTTCAAGATACCAAGTAAATAGTTGCCGCCCTCACCCCAGCCCTCTGCCGCTGCGCGGGAGAGGGTGCAAGAGCCCGATGGGCGGGACACGGGGGCATGGGACGGCATAAACAATGTTCACTAAAATCTGCGCGACTCTGTCCAAGCTGTGCCTGGTGCTGGCTGTCATCGGGCTGATCGCCATTGTTCTGTGCGTGCAGTGGCAGGTAATAGGGCGCTACATTTTTAACGACACGCCCACTTGGGCCGAGGCGCTGGCGCTGCTACTGGTGTTGTTTGTCACGGCCTTTGGCGTGGCTGTGGGCGTACGTGACGCGGGGCATATTGGCCTGGAATCCATGGTGTCCTTGCTGCCCGATGTGTGGCGACATTGCGTAGAAGTGCTGATCCATTTGTTGGTCGGTACTTTTGGCGGCCTGATGGTCTACGGCGGTTGGCAGTGGATGGTGGCCAAGTGGGGCGAGAAAAAACCCATGCTACCTGTGCCGGACGGCATTGACTACTTGCCCGTAGTGATTGCGGGCGCATTGATCGTGTTGTTTTCTGTTGAGCATATTGTGGCGCTGCTCAAAGGCGAAGTGGTGGAGCCCGCATGGAACTAGCTGTACTGGCCATCAGCTTCACCCTGCTGCTGTTGATCGGCGTGCCCGTGGCGTTTGCTATTGGCCTGTCCTCAGTGGCCACCATCATCGCGGCGGGCCTGCCGCTGGCGGTGGTGTTTCAAAAGATGGTCGGCGGCATGCAGGTGTTCAGCTTTTTGGCCATACCATTTTTTGTGTTTGCCGGTGAGCTGATGCTCTACGGCGGCATTGCCGACCGGATTGTCAAGTTTGCCAACAGCCTGGTGGGCCATGTGCGCGGCGGCTTGGGCATGAGCAATGTGCTGGGCTGCACGATATTTGGCGGCATTGCAGGTTCGCCATTGGCGGACGTGTCGGCCATCGGGTCGGTGATGATTCCCCTGATGAAAAAGGAAGGCTACGACGCAGACTACGCCGTGAACGTGACCACCCACGCGGCGCTGGTAGGCGCCATCATGCCCACTTCGCACAATCTCATCATCTTCACGCTGGCCACCGCAGGCATCGCCTCGGTCAGTGCCATGAGCCTGATGCTCGCTGGCATCGTGCCCGCGCTGATTTTGACCATTTGCAACATGGCCGCCGCCTACTGGGTGGCTGTGAGGCGCAACTACCCCGTGCGCCCCGGAGGTTTTGCGGGCTGGGGTGCAGTGCTTACGGCATTTCTGGCCTCGGTGCCGGGGCTGCTCGTGGTGGTAATTATTCTGGCCGGCATCTTGTCGGGCGCCTTCACCGCCACAGAGTCGGCATCGATTGCCGTGGCGTGGGCGCTGTTGGTTACTGTGCTGGTGTACCGCTCGCTGAGTTGGAGCAACTTCTTAAAGGCCTGCGCCAAGGCCTGTAAAACCACCGGTGTGGTGCTGCTGCTGATCGGCATCTCCAACGCCTTCGGCTATTTCATGGCGCTGTACGAGGTGCCGCAGATGACAGGCGAGCTGATGAAGGCGGTCTCCAGCGAGCCATGGGTGATCTTTTTGATGATCAATATTTTGCTGTTCATTCTGGGCACGTTCTTGGACATGGCAGCCACCATTTTAATCTGCACGCCGATCTTTCTGCCCATTGCCATGCAGTTTGGCATGGACCCGGTGCAGTTTGGCATCATTATGCTGATCAACTGCGCTTTGGGGCTGAACACTCCGCCCGTGGGCACGGTGCAGTTTGTGGGCTGCGCTATTGGCGGCATTACGGTGGGGCAGGTGATGCGCACCATCGCGCCGTTTTACGGCGCGATGGGCATGTGCTTGCTCTTGGTCACCTATGTGCCCGCGTTCTCTCTGTGGTTGCCAGGCTTGTTCAAAGGCTAACTGCTTTCTCTATCCATGCAAATATTCAAATGAAAACTAGTCCTGTTACCCCCGCTGACCTCGCAGCATCCGTATTGGCTGTGCCGCCCCTGGCGCGCCACGCCGACCTCACGCTCAACCATGCCGCCAACAAAGCGCAAATCGACCACCTGCAAGCGGGCGGTGTGCGCACGCTGATGTATGGCGGCAACGCCAATTTCTACAACATCGGCACGGCAGAGTACCCGAGCATTCTCGACATGCTGGAGAAGTTTGCGGCCAAAGACACCTGGGTCATCCCGTCGATTGGCAGCGACTTTGGCAAGGCCTTCGACCAGATCAGCATCTTGCGTGAGCGCAACTTTCCTACCGCGATGGTTTTGCCCCAGGCGGCTATCTTCACCGACGCAGGCACTGCCACAGGCATCCGCAAACTGGCGGAGCGATTTGGCAAGCCGCTCATCGTGTACATCAAAAACGACGACTACATCTCGCCCCAAACAGTTGCCGCGCTGGATGCCGACGGCTGCGTAGCCGCCGTCAAATACGGCACCATCCGCGCTGACTACTCGCAAGACGCGTACGGCAAAGAACTGGTACAAGCCATCAACCCCAACAAGATCATCAGCGGCATAGGCGAGCGCCCGGCAGTTATCCACCTGCGCGATCTTGGTTTGCAGGGTTTCACCTCCGGCTCCGTGTGCGTGGCTCCGCGCGGATCGATGGCTATCCTCAAAGCGTTGAAAGCCAAGGACTATGCAACAGCCATGAAAATCCGCGAGGCGTATTTGCCGCTGGAAGATACCCGCGATGCGATCAACCCGATACGCACCTTGCACGAGGCGGTGACGCTGGCAGGCATTGCGGATATGGGGCCTATGCTGCCTATGCTGTCCAATATCGAAGAGAAGTATTTTGCGCGTGTGCGTGCTGCTGCTGTTGCCTTACTCGCGTTTGATGCGTCGCTTGTTTTATAGAGGACGAAATCGGACTTCAGGTACGCAGAGGACGCAAAAGTTACGCAGAGGACGCAAAAGAAGAGAAAACGAATACCAAATTTTTAAGACTATTTTTTTGAATTTCGCGATCACTTTTTATTTATATATGTTTGAATTTTTTTTGGCTCCCCTTTTGCGTCCTCTGCGTAACTTTTGCGTCCTCTGGGTCCGAAAGTCCGATTTAAAACCTAACCCCACCCACCCCACTAGATAAAGACAACAACCATGAAAAAGAAACCTGAAGAACTTCGTAGCCACCGCTGGTATGGCGTACAAGACCTGCGCAGTTTTGGCCATCGCTCGCGCACCGCGCAGATGGGCTACCACCGCTCTGACTACGCTGGCAAGCCGGTGATTGCCATCATCAATACCTGGAGCGACATTAACCCCTGCCACACGCATTTCAAGCAGCGGGTCGAAGAAATCAAGCGTGGCATTTGGCAGGCGGGCGGCTTTCCGGTGGAGATGCCAGCCATCTCCTTAAGCGAGCCGATGCAAAAGCCCACCACCATGCTGTACCGCAACCTGTTGGCGATGGAGACTGAAGAACTGCTGCGCAGTTACCCAGCAGACGGCTGCGTGCTGATGGGTGGCTGCGACAAGACCACACCGGCCCTCATCATGGGCGCGATCAGCATGAACCTGCCCACCATTTTTATGCCCGCAGGTCCGATGCTCAGCGGTGACTACAAGGGCGGAGTGATCGGCAGCGGCTCGGACACCTGGAAGTATTGGGCCGAGCTGCGGGCGGGCAACATCACCCAGCAGGACTGGCAAGAGGTTGAAGACGGCATTGCCCGCAGCCCCGGCCACTGCATGACCATGGGCACGGCCAGCACGCTCACCAGCGCGGCCGAGGCATTGGGCCTTACCATCCCCGGCGCGGCCAGCATCCCCGCGCCCGACTCGCGCCATGCCCAAATGGCCACGCTCACCGGCAAGCGCATTGTCGATATGGTGTGGGACGACATCAAGCCGTCCGACATTCTCACCAAAGCATCCTTTGACAACGCTGTCACCACCGTGCTGGCCCTGGGCGGCAGCACCAACAGCATCGTGCATTTGGTGGCGATGGCGCGGCGTGCGGGCATTGATTTGAATATCGACCAGTTCGATGCGATGGCCCGCAAAACCCCGGTGCTGGCCAACCTGCGGCCCAGCGGCAAGTTTTTGATGGAAGACTTTTACTACGCAGGCGGCCTGCGCGCCCTGCTCACGCAGCTAGGCGATGTGAAGAGCGGTGGCCTGCTGGATGGCAGCACCATGACCATCATGGGCACTACACTGGGCGAGAACATCGCTGGCTCCAAAGTCTATAACGACGACGTGATCCGCCCCATGACCAACCCGCTGGTGTCCAAAGACGGCCTGGCCGTGCTGTACGGCAACATCGCGCCCGGCGGCGCGGTCATCAAACCTGCGGCCATGGAAAAGCGTTTTTACAAACACACTGGCAAAGCCGTTGTCTTCAAAGACTACAACGACATGAACGCCCGCATCGACGCGCCGGATTTGGATGTGACTGCCGACAGCGTGATCGTGCTGCAAAGCGCAGGCCCGCAGGGAGCCCCCGGCATGCCCGAGTGGGGGCAGTTGCCCATTCCGCAAAAGCTATTGAAAGAAGGCGTGCGCGACATGCTGCGCATATCGGACGCGCGCATGAGCGGCACCAGCTATGGCGCCTGCGTGCTGCACGTCACGCCCGAGAGCCATGTGGGGGGCCCGCTGGCGCTGGTGCAAGACGGCGACTTGGTCACGCTAGACATTGAGGCCCGCAGCATCAGCATGGCCGTGAGTGATGCCGAGCTGGCCAAGCGCCGTAGCGCCTGGGTGCCGCCCATGCCGAAGTTCAGCCGAGGTTACGGCGCGTTGTACTTGAAGCATATCCAGCAAGCCGACAAGGGCTGCGACTTTGACTTTTTGGAAACCGGCTACTCAGCTGCCACGGCTGCAGGCGAGCCAGAAATTCATTAATGTCTGTTGAGCCCGCCCGACCTGACGCTGCGCACGCTCCATGCCTGCCTTAACCCTTACCATCCCACCTTCCGACCGCCTGCGCCTGTCCGACACGGTGTACAACCAACTGTTGGCTGACATCATCGATGTGCGTATTGCGGTGGGTGACCGCTTGCCACCCGAGACGCAGTTGGCAGAGCGCTTTGCCGTCTCGCGCCCTGTAGTGCGCGAGGCCTTGCAGCGCTTGCAAAGTGATGGTGTCGTCATTTCGCGCCAAGGCTCGGGCAGCTTTGTACAGCGCAGCCCATCGCAGCGGATACTGGCGTTGACCCGTACCTTCACCCTGCACGATGTGCTGCAAAGTCTGGAGCTGCGCATGGCGCTGGAGGGCCTGTCAGCAGGCTTGGCCGCGCGCCACCGCAGTGATGTGCAGCTAGCGGCCATTCAGCAAGCCGCACGCAGCCTGAAAACCGCCTTCAGCAAAAGCAAGGCCGCGCAAGAGGCTGACTATGCCTTTCACCGCAGCATTGCGCAGGCCTGCGGCAACTTGCTGATGGTCGAGACTTTAGACCAGTTGGCAGACCGCCTCAAAGGCGGCATGAACGTGACCCTGTCACTTTCCCGCCAGGCCTCCGAGCAGCGCCGCGAACGCGTGCTTGACGAGCACGACCGCATCGTGCACGCCATCACCGTGCAAGACCCCGAGAGCGCCTCCATCGCCATGCGCTACCACATTGACCAGGCCCGAAACCGCTTGCTGGACGGACAGCTGGACCGCTGATCGCGGCGAACCGGGGCAAGCGCTCAGTTCACCATCACCAGCTTGCCCATGACACCGCGCGAGCCCATGTGGGCGTAGGCGGCTTTAAGTTCGCTCATGGGCATGGTGCGGTCGATCACGGGCTTGACCTTGCCTGCGCCGTACCACTGGGCCAGCTCGGCCATCATGGTGGCATTGTGCTTGGGTTCGCGCCGGGCAAAGTCGCCCCAAAACACGCCCACGATGGACGCGCCTTTGAGCAGTGCCAGGTTAAACGGTAGCGCGGGAATCGGGCCATTGGCAAAGCCGACCACCAAATAGCGGCCACGCCAGCCAATGGAGCGGAAGGCGGGCTCGGCCATCTCGCCACCGACGGGGTCATAGATCACATCGGGGCCACCCTTGCCGCCTAACGCTTCGGTGGCGGCTTTGATGGCATCACGCAGATTGCCTTGGCTGTAGTTGATGGTGATGTCGGCACCAATCGACTTGCACAGTGCGCACTTCTCGTCTGTGGACGCGGCCGCAATCACTTTGGCTCCCATGGCTTTGGCGATCTGGATGGCGGCGGTGCCCACACCACCGGCCGCGCCCAGCACCAGCACCGTCTCGCCTGCTTTGAGCTGCGCGCGGTCTACCAAGGCGTGGTGGGAGGTGGCGTAGATCATGATGAACGCGGCGGCATCTACATGGCCAAAACCTGCGGGCAAGGGCATGCACAGCGCAGCGGGTGCCAAGGTGTGCGTGCCAAAGCCGCCAGTGCCGGAGAGGCAGGCCACCGACTGGCCCACCTTCAGGTGCGTCACGCCTTCGCCCAGCGCTTGCACAATGCCCGCGTATTCGGAGCCCGGCACAAAGGGCAAGGGCGGCTTCATCTGGTACTTGTTTTGAACGATCAAAATATCCGGAAAATTAAGACTGGCCGCCTTGATTTCGATCAAAACTTGGCCCGCAGCAGGCACGGGTGTGGGTAGCTCTTTCCAGGTCAGCGCGTCGATACCGGTGGGGTTTTCACATAGCCAAGCGTGCATGAGGGGTCTCCAAAATAGTGCAGTGCTGGGCATGATAATGCATGGCACTGCCCGCGTTCAGGCGCGGCGGGCGATTATTTTTGCGCCAAGCTGGGCAACTGCTGCGCTCGCTCTACCGAGCAGCCTACAATTTGGCTCTATGAAAATTTTGTTATCCAACGACGATGGCTTCCAGGCCCCGGGCATTGTGGCGCTGTACGAGGCGCTTAAAACGGTGGCCGATGTAGAGGTGATAGCGCCTGAGCACAATAACAGCGCCAAGTCCAACGCACTTACCCTGAACGCGCCGCTGTATGTGCATAAAGCGGCCAACGGCTTTCGTTACGTCAACGGCACGCCAGCAGACTGCGTGCACATTGCCTTGACCGGCCTGCTGGGTTACAAGCCCGATCTGGTGGTCTCGGGCATCAACAACGGCGCCAACATGGGCGACGACACCATCTACAGCGGCACCGTGGGCGCTGCCATGGAAGGCTATTTGTTTGGCCTACCGGCGCTGGCTTTCTCGCAGGCTGAAAAGGGCTGGGCGCATATTGATGCCGCCGCCGCCAAAGCGCGCGAGCTGGTGCTGCACTACGCCAAAAACCTGCACGCAGGCAGCGCGCCCTGGCTGCTGAACATCAACATACCCAACCGGCCCCTGAACGACATGCTCGGCCCCAAAGTGTGCCGCCTGGGCCGCCGCCACGCGGCAGAGCCAGTGATTACGCAAACCAGCCCACGCGGAGAGACCATGTACTGGATAGGCGCTGCCGGGCCCGCCAAAGAAGAGGGCGCTGGCACTGATTTTGAAGTGTCCCGCGCAGGCCACGTCACCATCACGCCGCTGCAAGTAGACCTGACCGACCACGCCCGCCTGGGCTATTGGCAGCAGAGCCTGGTCGGTTTAAGCGAAACTGCCAAAGGCGCTGCATGAGCCGTCCCAGCTTTCCGGCCAAGATGCCCGGTACCAACCAAGGCAACCCAGGTGCTTCTAAAAGTATAGCTGCCTCCGCAACATTTAAGCTGGCTAATGACCATATTGGCTTAAAAAATGCATTGAAACCCGTACGCAGCACGTCCAGTGGCATTGGCCTGGACTCCCACGCCATGCGCCAACGCATGGTGGATAAACTGGCGGCGCAAGGTGTCAGCGACGCGGCCTTGCTGCGCGCCATGAACACTGTAGAGCGCCACCGTTTTGTCGACACCGCACTGGTAGGCCAAGCCTACGAAGACACCAGCCTGCCCATCGGCTTGGGCCAAACTATCTCCAAACCCAATGTAGTAGCCCGCATGATCGAGCTGCTGCGCCAGGGCTGCGCCCAGGACAACCAATGCCGACTGGGCCGGGTGCTGGAGATAGGCACCGGCTGTGGCTACCAGGCAGCGCTGCTGGCGCAAGTGTGCCGGGAGGTCTACAGTATCGAGCGCCTGCGCGGCCTGCACGACAAAGCGCGGGACAATCTGCGTCCCTTCGCCATCGCCCACCTGCACCTTTTGCTGGGCGACGGCATGCTGGGCTACGCCAAAGGCGCACCTTTTGCGGGCATCATCGCCGCAGCGGGGGGCGATGCCATTCCGCAAGCCTGGATAGACCAGTTGGCTGTGGGGGGCCGCTTGGTAGCTCCGATGGTAACCATAGGGGGAACTCAGGCATTAATTGTGCTGGACAAAACGCAACTAGGCGTAACACAATCTGTACTTGAAGCGGTGCACTTTGTACCACTAAAATCGGGTGTAATGTAATGTCCATGGCCTGTGTGCTGCAGGATGCACAGCAGGCCATGTTGTAACGAGGTTTGAATGATTCAAGAAAATAAATCAATAAGGGTAGGCAGGGTTGTGCTGGCGGCCATCGTGGCGCTGGCCGCTACATTGAGCGCGTGTACGTCTACCAGCCTGAGCCGCGCACCCGTAGAAGACCGTGGCACCCCTACGGCGGGCACCACGACGGCCCCGGCTGCCCCTGCGGCCACCGCACCCACTGCGGCTGGCAGCGTGAACGGTGCCGCAAGCGTGACTACCGCAACACCCACACCCAAGCCATTGCCAGGCAGCGAAAACGCAGGCAAGCCAGGCTACTACACCGTCAAACCAGGCGACACCATGATCCGCATTGGCCTGGACTCGGGTCAAAACTGGCGCGATGTAGCCCGCTGGAATGGCATCGAAAACCCCAACATTATCGAAGTAGGCCAAGTGCTGCGGGTGATTCCACCCGGTACCGCCGCCGATGTCTCTGGCTCTGGCTCGCGCCCCGTCACGCCACCCAGCACGGTAGTGGCCACCACTTTGCCAGCCGCAAGCACCCGCCCAGCACCCGCCACCCCCACGGCACCGTCCAGCGCCCCTGCTGTGTCCCCCACCCCCGCAGCGACCCCTGCACCCGTCGCGGCGGCACCTGTGCCCCCGGCATCGTCTGCTGGTGACGACGACGTGGCTTGGATCTGGCCCACCAATGGCGCGGTCATTGCAGGTTTTGACGAAGCCAAAAACAAAGGCCTGGACATTGCAGGCAAGTTGGGTGACCCGGTGCTGGCCGCAGGCGATGGTCGTGTGGTCTATGCCGGTGCCGGCCTGCGCGGCTATGGCAACTTGGTTATCTTGAAGCACAACAACACCTATCTCACCGCCTACGCACACAACCAAACCCTGCTGGTCAAAGAAGACCAGACGGTGCGCAAAGGCCAAAAGATTGCCGAGATGGGCCAAAGCGACAGCGACCGCGTGAAGCTGCATTTTGAAATCAGGCGCCAAGGCAAACCGGTCGATCCGGCACGCTACCTCAGTCCCAGGTGATGTATGGTGTCGCACAACGTTCGTCGCAAAATGCGCCAAAGCGTTGTGAAGCAGCAAACCCTGCTTGATCAACAGAATTCGGCTGTAGTCTCCAAAAGTATTGCGGGAGAAGCTACTGATTCAGTAGCAAAATCGGCTGTAGGGCAAGCAGCCTCTCCCTCTTCCAGAACTGCCGCGCCGCCCACAACGCTGGAGGCGCCGGATGCCCTCTCGGCCTACCTGCAAGGCATTCGCCGCACCCCCCTTTTTACCTCCGAGCAAGAGCTGGCCACGGCGCAGCGCGTGGTGGCAGGAGACTTTGCCGCCCGCCAGTCCATGGTGGAGCACAACCTGCGCTTGGTCGTCAGCATCGCCAAAGGCTATCTGGGCCGTGGCGTGCCGCTGGCCGACTTGGTAGAAGAAGGCAATCTGGGCCTGATGCAAGCCGTAGAAAAGTTTGACCCGAACATGGGCTTTCGCTTTTCTACCTACGCCATGTGGTGGATCCGCCAGTCTGTAGAGCATGCCTTGATGAGCCAAAGCCGCGCCGTGCGCCTGCCTGTGCACATCGTGCGCGAGGTGCAGCAAGTGCTGCGCGCCAAACGCGATCTGCAGGCCGACAGCCAATGGGCCGCCTTGCACGGAGGCGAGGTGCGCGCAGAAGACATTGCCGCGCTGCTGCAACGCGACGTGTCCGAGATAGAGCATCTGCTGGTACTGGCCGAGCCCGCCCACTCGCTAGATGCCTCGCGCGGCGCGCCTGGCGATGACAGCGGTGGCACCATGGCCGACAGCCTGACCGCGGACGACGCCCACGCCCCCATAGGCGTGGCCCACACACACGAGGTGCAGCTGCTGCTAGACCAATGGATCAGCATCCTCAGCCCCCGCGAGCAAGAGGTGCTGGACGGCCGCTTTGGCCTGCACGAGCACGACGAAGAAACCCTCGACGTGCTCAGCCTGCGCTTGGGCCTTACACGCGAGCGGGTGCGGCAAATTCAAAACGAAGCTCTGGGCAAACTCAAATGCAGCATGCTAAAAAGCGGTGCTGGGCGGGACGCATTGCTCTAGCGACCTGTATGTGATTTTCCTGGCGTAAGCGGCGGCGGTCATCGCGTGATATCTTGTTCCCTCTCCCGCCAGCGGGAGAGGGCCAGGGTGAGGGAAATGCCCCCCCAATGGGTTACCATCTTGCCCATGACCTGGCCTGTACTTGTATTTGACATCGAATCCATCCCCGACATCGCGGGGCTGCGCGCCCTGGGTGGTGCTCCGCCCGAGCACACCGATTCCCAGGTGTACGAAGCCTGGGTGGCCGAGCGCAAAGCCGCCAACAAATCCGACTTCATGCCCCTGCACCTGCAGCGCATCCTGTGCATCAGCGCTGTCTTTCGCAACGCCGATGGGCTGAAGATCCACTCCCTGGTCGACAAAGACGACAAGTCCGAAGGCAAAATCGTCCAGCAGTTTTTCAACATCATCGAAAAGCATGTGCCGCAACTCGTCAGTTGGAACGGCGGCGGCTTCGACCTGCCCGTGCTGCATTACCGGGGCCTTAAACACGGCGTGGTAGCCGACAAATATTGGGACCTGGGCGACGGCGGCAGCTACGGCGACAAAGACTTCAAGTGGAACAACTACATCGGCCGCTACCACATGCGCCACCTCGACCTGATGGACCTGCTGGCCATGTACCAGCCCAAAAACAACGCCCCCCTGGACGCCATGGCCAAGCTGTGCGGCTTCCCTGGCAAACTAGGTATGGACGGCAGCCAGGTGTATGCCCAGTACCTGGACGGCAAAACCGACGACGTGCGCCGCTACTGCGAAACCGACGTGATGAACACCTACCTGCTCTACGCCCGATTCCAGAAAATGCGCGGTGGGTTGACGGAGGCGGAGTACGACACCGAGATTGCTTATGTGAAAGAGACGCTGGGCAACCTTGCGCCTACGGAGTCGCATTGGGATGAGTATTTGAAAGCGTGGGTTTGATGGCGCAGATTTGACATCAAAAATGTAGTTTGATATCATGTGATATCAAACACTAGGAGTATGGGCCATGTCCGCTGTCACTGTAAGAAACCTGCCCGATGAAATCCACCGCGCGCTCAAGCTGCGCGCTGTGCAGCATGGCCGCAGTACGGAAGCTGAGATACGTTATATCCTGGAGACTGCGGTTAAACCCAAGCTGGGTTTGGGAACCCAGCTGGCCGAGATTGGCCGCAGCCTGGGCGGTGTCAGCATAGAGATCCGCCGAGACCCTACGCCCGTCAAACCGGCGAAGTTTGCATGATCATTCTGGATACCAACGTCGTATCCGAGCCGCTCAAACCCCAGCCAGACCCCAAGGTGCTGGCCTGGCTAGATGCCCAAGCGCCAGAGACGCTCTACCTCACCGCAATTAACCTTGCCGAACTCGCCGCAGGCATTGCGCTGCTGCCCGTAGGCCGCAAGCGCACGGCACTCCAACACGCACTTGACCAGCGCATGATGCCGCTGTTTGAAGGCCGTATCCTCCATTTTGATGCCAAGTCAGCGCAGGTCTTTGCTAACCTAAGCGCCAAGCTGCAAGCCATGGGTAGTACGATGAGTTTCGCAGACTGCACCATTGCGGCTGTCGCTATGGCTAACGGTTTCGCCCTGGCGACCAGAAATACGCGTGATTTTAAAAACACAGGGATTTCGTTGATTGATCCTTGGAGTTGGAAATTAAGTTAATGGAGTCGGACCCCATTTCTCTGACAGCGTGCAGACACTGGAAACCCTGCCCACGGCAGAGAAGAATCGTCGCAAAAGATAGGCGCCGCGCGCGATGCGCCAAGTAGAATCAGGGAATGGAATTTTCCCTTGCGGTTTACGTGATCGCGCCGCTGGTGGTGTTCGTCGGCTATGTGGCGTTTGGCATCAGCGGGTTCGGTGCCACCATCATCATCGTGCCGGTGCTGGCGCAATTGCTGCCGCTCAAGTTTGTGGTGCCGCTGCTGGTATTGCTCGATTTTGCCGCCGCCATCATGATGCGCGCCAACAAGGCCACCCAAGCGCGCGACATCAGCGAGATACGCTGGATGCTACCCTTTATGCTAACTGGCATGGCGCTGGGAGCCTACCTGCTCAAAGTCGCGCCGGAGCGCTGGCTGATGCTGGCGCTGGGTGTATTTGTGGCCGGTTATGCGTTCATCAGCCTGGTACGCGACACCGGCGTAGCGGGCGGCATTGCGCGCTGGTGGGGCGCCCCACTGGCATTGCTGGGCGGCATCGGTAGCTCGCTGTTTGGCACTGGCGGGCCGGTGTATGCGATTTACGTGTCGCGCCGTATCCATGCCCCGGGGCCGATGCGTGCCACTATGAGCACGATTATCACCATCAGTGTGGTGGTGCGGATGGTGGTGTTTACGCTGGCCGGCTTGCTGCTGAAAATGGAACTCGGCCTGGCAGCGCTAGCGCTGCTCGCTTTCATGGCTGGCGGACTTATGCTTGGCCTGCGGCTGCACTCGCGCATGCAGCCCGCGCAAGTCCGCCGTGTGGTGCATGTGTTGCTGGTGGCGAGTGGCACTTCGCTGGCGCTGCGAGCGCTCAGCTACACGGGATGATGTTGACTGTCAACGCGTTCGCGGTCGATTCCCGGCACAAGCGATCAAGCAGCATTGAATGCACGTCATTGTCCAGCAGAAACGAATCGCTGTCCGGACAAAACCACCATTTTGCGCGCAGGGAGCAAATATTCGTAGGCGCAATGAATACAGTGTTCTACCTTGGGGCTTTGGCGCGCAGTGCAGCAGTTGGGCATCGCCCTACACCGTGTTTTTGCTGCTCGGCAAGGGCAATGGCTGCGGCGCAAGATCGGTTCGGTTAAAGGTCTGTGCGCAGACCTGCTCCCATGCCTTGATCGCCACTTCGGCGGTCACCTTGTGCAGCTCAACATCATGGTAAATGAGGTGTTTGACCACAGCACCCTTGAGACGGAACTTGTCCTCTCCATTGCCAAAGAGCTGATGGTCACAGTCGAAAAGAAGTGTCGAATCAAGCTGGTCGTAACCGTTACGCGTGTCTGCCCATTCAATCTTGACGTGGGCTTCCTTGATATCCACATTCATGCGCACATTTCGGTTTTCGACGACTGACGCCATGTCAAGCGAAAACTTGCCTTGCGCCTTGTGGCCCAAGTCAATCCAGCGTTCATCGACCGGGGCCGTTTGGGCTGCGAGCAACAAAAAAACTGCTGCCAGTTTATTCATGGTCATGATGGCGCTTCCGATACGGATCGCATCGTCCTGACGATGTTCCTGTCTCTCTGTCCGCGCAGAGAGCCTACCGCGCTGCAGTGTCGACAGGCGGATGGGGAAGCTGGGGATGGTTGGCCTCCTCATGCGCGAAGCCTGTAGAACGCCACGACGTGCGCCGCTATCTTGGGCTTGTTTCACGCTGTAGTCTGTGCGCTGGCAAACTTAAGCGATGCGGCCTTTAGCAGTTTAGGTAACCAAGCCCATCGGGCCATCCGAGGGAGTTAACGGGAATAAAGGGGTCAGATACCATTTCTGATCGCTATTCAGATCAGTCAGGTAACCAGCCCTTGCAAAACGTGCATAGGCAGAAAAAGCCGCTGCGCTTGCTGGTTCAAGGGGGTGAACCCGAGATGTTTATAAAAACTGGCGGCGTGGTGATCTTTTGCATCCACCACCAGCCCGGCCACGGCCAACATCTCTTGCGCTTGCAGTACTTTTTTGCAGGCATCCACAAGTAGTACAGAGCCTACTCCTTGGCCTTGGAAGGCGGTGGCTACGGCCAGGCGGCCTAGCAGGGCTACCGGGATGGGGTATTGGGGCAGCTTGCGGGCAATGGCGGCGGGCAGGTCTGTGCATTGCACGTTGGATGCGCTCAGGGTGTAGTAGCCTGCCAAGGTGTGTGGCACGCCTTGCGGGCAGCCGATGAACACGCGGGTGACGTTGCGGCGCACGTCTTGGGATGCATAGCGCGCTATGTAGCCGTCCAGCGCGCTTTGGCCGCAACTGAAGCCTGCGGTGTCGGCCTGCTTGTCCAGCGCGCGAATGTGCAGCGCTGTCATGCGGCAGTTTTGAGCATCTTGGTATGGCGCTGCTTGGCGCGGCGCAGAGCAGCGTTGGGTTTGCTGGGTGCGTCGATGGCGGTTAGAAAGGCATCGAAGTCTGTGCGGTTGAGCTGGATGGCCTCGTTCAGGCGGTGGTATTCGGTGGACGAGACGACATAGGCTAGTTCACGGCCATTTTTCTCAATGGCGACGGGCTCGACCAAGGCGCTTTGCAGCACTTGGCCGAAGCGGGTTTTGGCATCGGTGGCGGTAAGGGTTAGCATGTGCGGCTCCGGTTAATATGGTTATTATAGTTGAATTAATCATTTTGACTAATAATAATGTCAACTGCATTGGCAAACGCCAGACCGGATCCCCCGTAGGTTTTGGCGAGAATTCAATGCTGACGGTGCAGCCCAACGCAAACTGCGCATAATTTCGCTACACCCAACCAAATAGTAAACCTCATGAGGAAACTGAACGTGACCACTGTACCGGCACGCGATGGCGTAAAGCACAACCCGAGTGGCTTGTGCAAAGACACGAGCAGTGCATTGGTGCAGCACTGCCGAGGTGAAAGAGTGCCGGTGCAGAATTGCTGCGCCGCGCCCCTGGTTTTACCGGGCAGTTCGCGGCGTTCCTGGTTTGGGCAGACCTTGTCGCTCGGTGGGGCTGCTTGCCTGGGTCAGTGGGCAGTGCCTGCGCCTGCGCAAACCTCTGCGCAAACCCCGCAGCACACCAGCGGCGCTGGAATGCTTACCCGGCCCATCCCTTCCACGGGCGAGCTGCTGCCCGCAGTGGGCCTGGGCAGCTGGATTACTTTCAACGTCGGCAATGACAGCGTCGCCCGCGATGCCTGTACCGAGGTGGTGCGCGCCTTCTTCGCTGGCGGTGGACGCCTGATCGACAGCTCACCGATGTATGGCTCATCGCAGCCCACCATCGGCTACGCTCTGGCCAAGCTGGGGCAGCCCAAGGCGCTGTTTTCGGCCGAGAAGGTATGGATAGGCGATGCGGGCCAAGGCGTGGCGCAGTTGGACGCGTCGCGCACTTTCTGGGGCGTGCCGCGCTTTGATCTGGTACAGGTGCACAACTTGCTGGCCTGGCGCGAGCATCTGCCGCGGCTGCTGGCGCTGAAAGCCGCTGGCCAACTGCGCTATGTCGGCATCACCACCTCCGAGGGCCGCCGCCACGGCGACATTGAACAGGTGATGCGCACGCAGCCGATTGACTTTGTGCAGCTGAGCTACAACCTGCTTGACCGCGAAGCCGAGACCCGGCTGCTACCGTTGGCGCAGGAGCGTGGTATCGCCGTCATCGTCAATCGCCCGTTTCGCGAAGGGGCCTTGCTGGCGCAGTTGCGGCGGCATCGCCTGCCCGGCTGGGCAATGGAGCTGGGCTGCGACGGCTGGGCGCAAGCGGCGCTGAAGTTCATCGTCAGTCACCCGGCCGTGACCTGCGCCATCCCGGCCACCAGCCAGGTAGCCCATGTGCGGCAGAACCTGGGCGCAATGCGTGGGCCGATTCAGCGTTGGCCGCTGGATGGGCGCCTGGGTGGGCTGGGCTTGGCAGGCGCCACAGGCTTTGCCGCGTGGGCCTTTGTGTGGCAGCGTTATGTGCCGATTAACTGGGGCGCGCAGGCCATGGCGGTGGCGCTTGCGCTGGAAGCGGTGCTGGTGCTGGTGCTGGTGCTGGGCGTGATCGCCCAGCCGTGCAGCGCGCTGGAACCTTCTTACACGCTGTCACCGCTGCGCTGGCGGGTGGGGCTGGGCTTGATCGTAGGTGCGGCGGTGCTCTACCCCGGGATCGCTCTGATCGCCGGGCGACCCTGGACACAGGGCGAGTGGGTGGGCGTGGCGGTAGACCCCACGGTGCTGGCGCTGCTGGGCTGGCTGCTGTGCGCTGTGCCACTCACCCGACTGGCGCGCATAGGGTGGTGGGCTACTGCCCTTACCGCCTTGGCACTGGGGCTGGCCAGCGCGGCCACACTGGCCACCATGGGAGCGATGGAGGCGTGGCCGTTAAGCGTGGCCCTGCTATTGATTTTGATGACGCTGCGCAGGCTTTGACCACAGCTGTCCGGTATCACGCCTCATTGCGCTTTATTTGTAATCCAAGTCGTAAAAACTCAGGCCCACGTGGATAAAGTTTTGCCGGTCTGCGTCGTGCGGCTTTTGCTTGCCTACGGCAAAATCCAGCGCCACTTTATCTTTCTTGGCCCACCAGCGCACGCCGCCTTGTGCTACTTTATTTTTTTGAACTTGGTGCGCGTACTCGGTAAACAAGGTGATGTCTTTGCGCACGCGGCCCTGCGCGGCCAGCGACCAGATGCCGTAGGTCTTGCGTTCGTCTTGTTCGCGCTGCACGCCGACGTTGGCGTGCAGCCAGATTTGCTTTTCTAGCAGGGGTAATGAGTACGTCATCAAGGCGCGCAGGGATTCGTATTTCCAGCCTCGCTCGTCGGTGCGTGACCAGCCCAGGCCAACAAGGCTGCCCAGGCCCCAGCCGTCGCGGGCAGGGTCGATCCAGATTTTGCGCAGGCTCCACTCAATATTGCGTTCGCGGCTGCCGTCCTCTTTGTTTTTTGCCCAACCCAGCTGTAGCTCGGAGCTTAGTGTGGGGTTGAAGTTGTATTCCAGCGAGGTTTGCAGCGATTGCTCTTTTTTGAGTTTGACGAACCAAGTCGAGAACTCGAAATTGCGCTCGTCATCGTCTTCCACCATGGCGGGATGGGTCTCTAAAAAAGGTCGCTCGTCTGCTCTCACCGCAGCGGCCCAGGTCAGTAGCAAGCTGCCCATCACAACGCACGATGCAAATAGAAAGCTATTGTTATGTTTTTTCATTTTTTTATTCAAAAAATCCTGTGACGGGATGGGGCTGAAATAGGGATAAAACAAGCTTTGAGTTCCTCTACTGCAAATTTATGGTCACGTGATTTTTGGCTTCACGCGCCTAGGCTAAACCCTAAATCTTCAGCGCCCCAGTGTACCCGGTCATCTCCAAATAGCCACGGCCTACATGCTTGTCGTTGCTGTCAAACAAGTCGCTCAGGCCTTCCCAATACACTGCGCCGGTGGAGTTGCGGCTGTCCAGCTCTTGGTTGGGAATGACGGCTTTGACGGTGTAGTAGTCGGCGGGCGTACGCACCAACCATTGGATGGGGTATTTGGCACCCGTGAGCGGGCTGGCCCAGCCCTTGATGGCTTGGAACTGCACCTCGCCGGGTTGGGCAATGAAGGTTTGCAGGCCGCTGCTGGAGGTGGCGCGAAACGAGCCGCCGGTCCACAGTGCGCGTCCATCTTTCTTGCGCAACTGAAAAGCGGTAAGCGCGCTGCCGTCAAACAAGTTCATGCCTACCCAGTCCCAGCCTACCGCTTCGGGGTGCAGCAGCTCTTGGCTCCATTCGTGGTCTAGCCAAGCGGCGTTGTTGGGCTTTGGGGCGGCTGTGCCTGATGCAGTGCTGGTCGCACTGGCCTGGCTGTCAGGCGCTACCGTTTGGCTGCGCAGCGTGATGCGTTGGCCGCCCAGGGTGATGCTGCCGCTGGCTTGCAACTGCGGCTGGCTGTAGTAGTAGCTGGCTTGTTTTTCTTCAGGGCCTTTGCGCGACAGGCCGTTTTTGCCTTGCAACAGCAAGGGCTGCTGCGGGCTGAACTGCAGATCGATATGAAAATCGCGCGCTTTGATGTTGGCGTTGTACACGCCAGTGGTAGCGTTGCGCGCCAGCGTCCAGTCGCGTAGCTTGACTTGGGTGTCCAGCTCACTGGCCTGGGCAATGCCAAAACCTGCACGGGCGATGCGCTGGTCGTGCAGGAGTTTTTTGCCTTGCACATCGGTGACAGCAGCGTGGGCAAACAGCAATTGCTTTGCGGCAAACTTTGACTGCATGTTTTGGGTGCTTTCGACGCGTGAGCGAAAGAAGGTGACCTGGTAGCCCACATCGCGCGTGCCGTCGCTGCCGTAGCCGGTGATGTACCACCACTCGGTGCGGTGCTCGGGGTGCGCGCCGTGGTCGCGTGGGAAGCTCAAGGCGCGCTCGGGCAGGGCGTGGGCATTGCCGAGCAAACTGCTCGCACCGGCGGCCATCGCCAGCTTATGGAATGCGCGCTTGGACAGGCTGGGCGCGGATGGTGGTACGAGAGCCGGTTGCATTTGCATAGCGGCAGTTGAGCTTTGTGCGAACGCAGGCGGGGGGCGCTGAAACGGAGGTTGAACCATCACCAATCCTCCTTCACCGCCAGCACCGCGTCTTTGCCCGCAGCGGCGCGGCCCGCTAGCCAGGCGGTGATGGTGCCTGCGGCTACCACGGCCGCGCACAGCAAGGCCAGGCGCAGCCAGGGCACGGTTAAATCCATGGTCCAGTGAAAGCTTTGCGGGTTGACCACATGCACCAGAATGGTGGAAACTACCAAGCCCAGTGCGCATCCGGCTACAGAACCAATAGCAGTCCAGGCAGCACCCTCACTGGCCACCACTTGCAGTATTTGCCTGCGCGTCAGGCCCAGATGCGCCAGCAGGCCAAATTCTTTACGCCGCGCCAGCACTTGGGCGCTGAAGCTGGCGGCCACGCCAAACAGGCCAATGGCAATGGCCACGGCTTGCAGCCAGTAGGTGACGGCAAAGCTGCGGTCGAATATTTTGAGCGACAGTGCACGAATCTCGTCTGCGCTGGCAAACTCCACCAGCTTGCCCACGGCGGTTTGTGCATCTTGCGCGGAGTCTGGGCCTGCATTGAGAGCGCCTGAATCTGTTGCGCCAGCTTTGGTCAGGTCACCATTCGCTGCAAACTGGCTACCGATATAGCTGCGAATCCGCTCTTGCACCTGTGGCCCGTCAGAACCCCTGCTAGGCCACACGGCCAGATCGTTCACCTTGTCATCCCCCGTGATGCGCACGTAGGCGCGCTGGTCGATGGCCACGGCACCAAACTGGCGGGCATAGTCGCGCCATACGCCGGCCACATAGTAGCGGGTAGGCACTATTGAATTAGTAGCTGCTCCCGCAATATTCTTGCTGACTATAGGCAAATTAGGCCTAAAAATATGGCCCAGCTGAGCGCCATACAAATCTACCATCGCCTCGCTCACATACAGCGGCACAGCGTCAAGGGGCACGCCGCTGGCAGCCTGCACGGGGCTGCCCACCATGGGCAGGTCTTTGGCGGGATCGTCCAGATTGCGGGCTACCAGCATCACGCTGGGCAGTGCGGGGTCTAGCTGCATCGGTACGGTGCGTATGCCTGCTACCCGCTCTACACCGGGCAGTGCGCTGATGGCCTGCACTTGCTTGGCGGAAAAATTAAGCACTTGGCCCGCCGCACTGGTGTTGGCAGTGCGCACATACAGCGGTGCGGGCAGCACCACGTCCAGCCACTGCATCACCGAGGTGCGAAAGCTGGCCACCATCACCGTCAATGCCACGGCCAGGCTGAGCGCAGCTACCACACCGCTTACGGCTACTGCCGCCGTCTCGCGCACGCGGCGGGCGCGCTCAATGGCCAGCATGGGCAGAGCGCGCGTGGCTACAAGGGGCGCAATGCGGTCATAGGCCAGCGCCACCAGCGGCGGTAGCAGGCCTATGCCGCCTACCAGCAACAAGCCAATCGCGATGTAGGCCCCTAAGGGAATGCCAAACACCACTGGAGCCCACACGAATAGTGCGCCACAAGCTACTAAAAACAGAGCTATCAGCACCCCTTTGCCGCGCTGCGCTGCTGAGCCCAGGCCCTTGAGCGTTTGCGCCAAAGGCAAGCTTTGCGCCGCACGCGCAGGCCACCATGCGCCCACCACCGCAGCCGCGATGCCCAGCGCGCCATACACCACGGCGGCCAGCGAGCTCCATTGCAGCGAAGGGGCCGTACCGGCAAAGTAGCCACCGCCCAAGTCCCCGCCCAGCAGGCCCATGGCGAGTGCGGCCAGGCCCGTGCCCAGCCCAATGCCCAACGCGCTGCCAACAATGCCCAAGGCAGAGGCCTCCAGCAGTACCAGTTGCAGGCGCTGGCGTGCGGTCAGCCCCAGCACGCCCAGCAGCGCGATCTGCTGCGCGCGCTTGGCCACGCTGAGTGAGAGCACCGAGAACACCAAAAACGCCCCGGTAAACAGCGCCACCAGGGCCAGCACCGTCATGTTCACGCGGTAGGCGCGCGACAGGTTGTCTATGCGCTGCTCGGCGTCACCCGGGGCCAGGGCTTGCACGTGGGCGGGCAAAACCAGTGCGCGCAGCAGAGCGGTTTTTTCTGTGCCGGGCACCCAGCGCAGATCAATGCGGGTAAGCTGCCCTTGCAGGCCAAACAGGTCTTGCGCCGCGCCAATGTCCATCACCGCCAGCGCGGGGCCGCCAGCGGCTACGGTGCCTGCCACTTGCACAGAGGCCATTTGCAAGCCAGTCAAGATGTCGATACGTCCGGTCTTTATCACGCTGCGCGCAGCAGCGTTGATGAACAGTGTATTGGCTTCAAACAGGGTAAATCTATTCTCGGCAGTATCCTCAACGGATACCGCGTCTGCCCCTAAACCTTTGCCAACATTTGCCAGAGGTGCAACATCATTGCCGGGCTTACTGCGTTGGGGCATCAAGGCGGGCGATAGGCGGGCCGCTACCAGCGCATCGAGCCCCATTACCCTCAATGGCTTTTTTGCGCCCTGAGCATCTAGCGCATAGGTGCTCACCTCCAGCACCGGGCTGGCCACTTCCACGCTGGGGTGCTGGGCCACGCGGGCGTACAGGTCCTCGTTCAGGTTGCCGCTGGCTGCACGCAGCTCCAAATCAGGTTGGCCATTGACAGCGCGCACAGCGCTGGAAAATTCACTCAACGCACTGGCATTGATCAAATGCACCGCAAACGCCAGCGCCACCCCCAGCATGATGGCCACCACCGCCGCTACGCTGCGCCACGGGTGGTGCAGCACCTCGCGCCAAGAAAAGCTGTAGAGCAGGTTGAGTAAAAACATAAGTTTACGGGGTGTGGCAAAGTGCTGTCACGATGCCACGCTCCACACCCTCTCGCGCTTGGTGAACAAACGCTCTGCGATCAGCACCACGGCAAAGCCCAGCGTGTAGGCCAACATGTCCCACCAGTCGGGCGTGCTGCCGACAACGGTGCGCAGGATAGGCTGGCTGATATGCCAGCCGTACAGGTGGGACAGGTATTGCAAAAACTCCACGCCATAGCCCACCAGCAGCGCGGCCAAAGCCAGCCACAGCGCGGGGGCACGGACGAAGCTTTTCAGGGCGTAATAGACCAACACTACGGCCAATACATCACCCACAAAACCGCGTAACCAGCCGATGTGGCGAAACACCGTGGTGATGCAGAGCTCTACGCCAAACAGCACGATGGCGACCAGCAAAGCGCGGTAGTTAAAGCGAATCCTTGAAGGGGGAGTATGTGATTGCAGACTGTACATAGTGGGTGCTCATTCCATTTCTAAATCATTACTGTCGTTGTTGCGTCACCTTGCCGTGCTACAGCACTGTCTGCGGCTCCGCGCCTAGACATTAATGATGTAGAAATGGAATCAGACAGCGATGCCATCGGCGGTTAAATGCAGCACCCGGTCGGCCCGCGCTGCGGCGGCCTCGGAGTGGGTGACCAGCACCAAGGACGCGCCGTGCTGGCGGGTTTGCGCGACCAGCGCGTCCATGGTGCGGGCGGCGGTGGTGGGGTCGAGGTTGCCGGTGGGTTCGTCGGCCAGCACCAGAGGCGGGCGGTGCACCATGGCGCGGGCGATGGCCACGCGTTGCAGTTGCCCGCCAGAGAGTTGCTGCGGCAGGCGCGCGCCCAGGCCGTCCAGGCCCACGGCGCTGAGCATCTGCGCCACGCGCTCATGCACCAGCGATTTTGGGGTAGACAGCAGCATCAGCGGCAGGCCGATGTTTTGCGCGACGTCCAAATGCGGCAGCACATGGAAGGCCTGGAACACAAAGCCCACGGCTTGCCTGCGCCACACGGCCAGTTGTTCGGCGTTCATCGTGCCCAGGTTGGCATCGCCTACCTGTACGCTGCCGGTGTTCCAGTTGTCCAGCCCGGCCATGCAGTTGAGCAGCGTGGACTTACCCACGCCGGATTCGCCGACGATGGCTACAAACTCGCCCGCTTTAACTTCTAACGAGACATTGGCAAACACCGCCACGTCGCCATAGAGTTTGCTTAAATTGTCGATCTTCAACGTCATGCGCCCCACACTTTCATAACCACGACTGTACCAAGCTCAGGACGGCCTGCGCTGCCTGGGGCTGATCGCAAGCGACGATATGGCGCTGTGGCATGCTGCGCATCCACGTGATCTGGCGCTTGGCCAACTGGCGGGTGGCGAAGATGCAGCGCTCTTGCAGCTCGGCGGCGGGGAAAACGCCGTCTAGCATCTCCCAAGTTTGGCGGTAGCCTACGCAGCGCATGGAGGGCAGATCCAGGTGCAGGTCGCCGCGTGCGCGCAGGGTTTTTACTTCGTCTATCAAGCCGCTATTGAGCATGACCTCCAGGCGCTGCGCGATGCGTGCATGCAGCCAAGCGCGGTCAAGTGGCTCCAGACTGATCAAAGGGGCATGCAAGGCGGTAGCGTCATTCGCTATATTTCCAGTAGCTGCTTGCGCTTGTTTATGGTAGGCGTAAAGCGGTTTCCCCGTCGAACGGTAGACCTCCAGTGCGCGCTGGATGCGCTGCGAGTCGTTGGGCGACAAACGCGCTGCGGTGATGGCATCTACCTGGGCCAGTTGTGCGTGCATGGCGGGCCAGCCTTGAGCGGCTGCCTCGCTGTCAATCTGCGCGCGCACTTTTGCATCCGCTGGCGGCATGTCGTCCAGCCCGTTGAACAAGGCCTTGAAATACAGCATGGTGCCGCCGACCAGCAGGGGCAGCTTGCCGCGCGATTGGATATCCGCTATTAATCGCGTAGCATCCGCCACAAACTGCGCGGCGCTGTAGCTTTGCGCGGGGTCGATGATGTCGATCAAATGGTGCGGAACCAAGGCCAGCTCGGCAGGCGTGGGCTTGGCCGTGCCAATGTCCATGCCCCGGTATACCAAGGCCGAATCGACGCTGATAATTTCTACGGGCACATGCTGCGCAATCAGCAGCGAGGCGGCGCTTTTGCCGCTGGCGGTAGGGCCTGCCAGGCAAATATAGGCGGGCCGCTGCGTTGCGAGCGCAGAGGTTTTAATGATCGCGCTGCTGGCCATAGCGCTGCACCAAAACCCAAGCCACCCCTGCCAGCAGCACCGCCCAAAACGCCACGCCATAGGCCAGCGGGCGGGTGCTACCGTCCATATGCGTACCCAACCAAGCCCCCATGGCAAACGCCCCCAGCATCATCATGAAACCCGACAGGGCAGATGCCGCGCCCGCCGCTTGCGGAAACGGCCCCGCCGAGCCGGACTGCCCGCAGGACTGGTGCACCCCATGCCCCAGTATGCACGGCATCATAGGCAGCGCCACCGCCCACAAGGTTTGCACACCACTGGCTGCCAACGCAGCCAAGGCCAGGCCACCAGAAAGTGTCAACCAGGCACCCAGCCACACCGTGCGCTGCACGCCATAGCGCACCAGCAAACGGCGACACATAAAGGTGCCCGCAATATAGGTGAGGGACATGCCCGCCAGCACCAAACCATACTGCGTTTTAGACAAGCCCAGTACCTTGACAAAAACAAACGCCGAACTGGCCAAAAACGTGAACAGCACACCATAGGCTGCCGTGCCCAACAGCGCATAAGCCCAAAAGGTAGCGTTGCGCAAAATCGTGCCCCAGGTGCGCAGCAGCACGGCAGGTTGCAAAGCCAGCGGGTTGCGCACCTTCAAGGTCTCTTGAAACCGCAGCGCCACCAAGCCCAAAACGATCAGCCCAAACACCGTCAACGCCCCCAGCGCGGCGCGCCAGCCCCACCAGTCACTGAGCAGCCCGCCCAGCGGCGCTGTGACGCAGGCAATCAAGCCCAGACCGGACAAGCCCCGGCTCATAGCGCGTGCACCGTCCACAGGGGTGTACAGGTCGCGCGTCATCGCCCGTGCACACATCACCACGGCGCCCATGGCCACGCCCTGCATGGCGCGCCAGGTGATCAGCAGGTCCATGCTGCCAGCGAACACGCTACCCAGCGAGGCCGCCACATAGGCCACCAGTCCCACCAACAACACCGGCCTGCGCCCATACTTGTCACTCAAAGGCCCCCACACCAATTGCGAGATGCCAAAAGCCAGCAGCAAAGCCGTAAATGTCAACTGCGCCTGCCCCATCGACGCACCAAAGCCCTCGGTAATGGCAGGCAATGCCGGCAGGTAAAGGTCCGTAGTGACGGGCTGGATGCCCAGCATGAGGGCTAGAAAGAGAACGACAAGGCTAGGATGCATAGAAGCATGGAGCGTAGCAGATTCGTATGCGCCGTTGCCCAAGGCGGGAAAATCAAAACCTTGGCTTAGCCAGAGGGCGCAGCTGTACCAGGCCCCACAAAGAAAAACCGCCCGAGCAGGACGCGCGGGCGGTTTTTGCAGCTACGGGAAGGCGTGTTAAATCGTGTCGATAAAACTGCGCAGCTTGTCCGAGCGGGTAGGGTGCTTGAGCTTTCGCAGCGCCTTGGCTTCGATCTGGCGAATGCGCTCGCGCGTCACGTCAAACTGTTTGCCCACTTCTTCCAGCGTATGGTCGGTGGACATCTCGATACCAAAGCGCATGCGCAGCACCTTGGCTTCGCGTGGCGTCAGGCCGTCCAGAATATCTTTGACGACATCACGCAGGCCCGCTTGCATGGCGGCTTCCAGCGGTGCGGTGTTGGCACCGTCTTCGATAAAGTCGCCCAAGTGGCTGTCGTCATCGTCACCAATCGGCGTTTCCATACTGATCGGCTCTTTGGCGATCTTCATGATTTTGCGGATTTTGTCCTCAGGGATTTCCATCTTCTCGGCCAACAGGCTGGCATCGGGCTCAAAGCCGTGCTCCTGCAGGTGCTGGCGGCTGATGCGGTTCATCTTGTTGATGGTCTCGATCATGTGCACCGGGATGCGGATCGTGCGGGCCTGGTCGGCAATGCTCCTCGTGATGGCCTGCCGGATCCACCAGGTGGCGTAGGTCGAGAACTTGTAGCCGCGCCGGTATTCGAACTTGTCCACCGCCTTCATCAGGCCGATGTTGCCCTCCTGGATCAGGTCGAGGAACTGCAGGCCACGGTTGGTGTACTTCTTGGCGATCGAGATCACCAGGCGCAGGTTGGCCTCGATCATTTCCTTCTTGGCATCGCGGCTGGACTTCTCGCCGGCATTCATGTGCCGGTTGATCTCCTTCAGGTCATCCAGCGGCACCACGGCATGGTTCTGCAGATCGATCAGCTTTTGCTGCAGTTCCTGGATGGCCGGCAGGTTGCGGCCCATGATCGCGCTGTAGGGCTTGTTGGCCGCGATTTCCTTCTCGGCCCAGGCCAGGTTCAGGATGTTGGGCGGGAAAGTCTTGACGAAGTGGTCCTGCGACATGCCGCAGCGGTCGACCACGATCTTGCGGATCTCGCGCTCGAAGCGGCGCACGTCGTCCACTTGCGAGCGCAGCACGTCACACAGGCGCTCGATGGTCTTGACCGTGAAGCGGATGGTCATCAGGTCATCGGTCAGCTGCTGCTGGCACTTGCTGTAGGACGCCGAGTTGTAGCCGTCCTTCTCGTAGGCCTTGCGCATCTTGTCGAAGTGCGTGCGCACCAGCAGGAAGCGTTCGAGGGCCTGGCTCTTCAACTCTTCGAGCTTCTTGGTCAGCGCCTTGCTGCCGCCCTGGCCATCGTCGTCGTCTTCCTCGTCGAACTCGTCGAAGTCTTCCTCGGCCACGTAGTCGTCGGCCTCGTTGGTGGAGACGAAGCCGTCCACCACCTCGGAGATCTGCTTGGTGCCGGTGCCGATGGCGTCGGCCATCGACAGGATCTCGGCGATCGTCTTGGGCGATGCGGATATCGCCTGCATCATCGACTGCAGGCCGCCCTCGATGCGCTTGGCGATCTCGATCTCGCCCTCGCGGGTGAGCAGTTCCACCGAGCCCATCTCGCGCATGTACATGCGCACCGGGTCGGTGGTGCGGCCGAACTCGCTGTCCACGGTGGACAGCGCGGCCTCGGCGGCTTCTTCGGCTTCTTCTTCGGTCGCGGTGGTGGTGGTGCCCCCGGCGATCAGCAGCGTGGCGGCGTCGGGTGCCTGCTCGTAAACCGCGATGCCCATGTCGTTGAGCATCGAGACGATGGCCTCGAGGATTTCGTGGTCGACCAGCTTTTCGGGCAGGTGGTCGTTGATCTCCTGGTGCGTCAAGAACCCGCGGGTCTTGCCCATCTTGATGAGCGTCTTGAGCTCAAGACGGCGCTTGGCAACTTCTTCTTCGGTCAGCGTGGTTTCGTCGAGACCGAACTCGCGCATCAGCGCACGTTCCTTGGCCCGCGAGACCTTCATGCGCAGCGGCTTGGCCTTGGGTTCGACCACGCCGGCGCCGACTTCGGCCACCACCTCGGCCACCGCCTCTGCGACGACCTCGATCTCGGACTCGGATTCCAGCTCGAGCTCGGCGTCGGTGTCGACCAGTTCGTCGTCCACTTCCTTCCTCGGCTCCACTTTGCTCTTGACCACCTTGGCGGCAGCTGACTTGGCGGCTGGTTTCTCAACCGGCTTGTCGGCCTTGGCCGCGGGCTTGACCGCCTTGGCAGCCGGTTTGAGCTTGGCCACAGCCTGGGCAGGCGCCACGACCGCGGCGGCTTTGGCTGCCGGCGTGGTGGTGGGCTTCGCGGCGGCCTTGGTGCTGGCGATCAAAGTGCTGTCGGCGGGCTTGGCGGCGTCGGTCTTCTTGGCGGTCATGCAGGTCCTTGCGCAGGGGATTTGGTGGGGTCGTCGACAAGTGGTCGGCCGCGGGCCATCCGCTCGGTCGGGCGCAACGAGGTCGCTTCAGCGCTTGTTTGCGCGGCGAGACTCCGTGGCCCGGCTTTAACTGGACTTCGGGACTTCGGTTGAACCAGTCTTGGCCAGGCAAGCTCGTGTGGACGCCTGACATTGAAGCTTGAGATGGCGGCTTAAGAAACACAGCCCTTGCGGGGGAGGTTGGCCTTATCGCGTTTGCGGACCCGTGTCAGGGGTGGCCAGGACCGGAGGTGCTGATAT
>JAYVGI010000390.1:0-15769 GCA_043772355.1 Polaromonas sp. | reverse complement strand
AAGGCTTTGGTTATGCCAGCCAAGAGCGCAAATTGCCCGCCACGGCCCACACCGTGTACCGCGTGGGCTCGATCTCCAAACTGTTTACCGACACTGCCGCCATGCAGTTGGCCGAGCGCGGCCTGTTGGACATTGACCAGCCTGTGCAAAAAGTGTTGCCCGACTTTGCGCCGCTGTCCGGCCCACCCCTGTCCAGTCCATCCCAAGCCGCCATCACGCCACGCCAGTTGATGACGCACCACTCTGGCCTGCCGCGCGACAAGTTCCAGGGCTTTCAGGCCGCCACGCCAGCGCCGTTCAGTGAACTGGTAGCCTACCTCAACCAAACCCCGGTGGCTTACCCGAGCGGCCAAAGTTTCTATTACTCCAACATCGGCCTCTCGCTATTGGGCCATATGGTGCAAAACGCCAGCGGCACGCCCTTTGCGCAGCACGTGCAGCAGGCCGTGCTGGCACCCCTGGGCATGACGGATTCGTCCTTTAGCACCGGGCCGTCCAGCTCGGCAGGTATGTCGCTAGGGTACAAGCAAGGCGCAGCGCAAAAAGAATGGCCCCTGCGCGATGTGCCAGCGGGCGGCCTGAACGCCAGCGCCACCGACCTCGCGCGCTTTATGTCCATGGTGTTTGCCAACGGCACATCCGGCGGCCAGCAAATCCTCAAACCCGAAACCATGGCCGAGATGCTGCGCCCGCAAAACAGCGCCGTGCCGTTAGATCTGAACTTCGCGTTCGGCCTGGGCTGGATGCTCAGCACCTTAGGCAAAACCAACCTGCACAACGCCGGGCCCGTGGCCCACCATGCAGGCGCACTCGGCATGTTTCGCAGCCAGCTGTACGTGCTGCCGCAGCACAAGCTGGGCATCGTCGTGCTGGCCAATTCAGACTCCGCCATGGGCCTTTTAGACAGCGTGGCCACCGAGGCGCTGGGCCTGGCGTTCGAGGCTAAAACCGGCATCCAACAACCCAAGCCCACCAAGGTCGAATGGGCCGACACCCCCATCCCCGAGGGCACCTTGCGAGCCGCCCCAGGCGACTACACCACCGCCATTGGCCACGTCAGCATCAGTCGGGACGGCAACGCCCTGCGAGCCCAGGCACACACCATCGGCCGCAGCTTCAACCTGCGCCAGCGCCAAGATGGCTTGCTCGGCCTGCACTATGCGCTACTCGGACTGTTCAATATCAACCTGGGCCCGTTGGGCGATGTGGGCTTGGGCCTGCGCAAAGTAGCAGGCCGCGACATCCTGTTCGCCCGCGTAGGCACCCAAGAAATGCGCATGGGCGAGCGCATCCAAGCCCCCGCTAATCTGGATGCCTGGCGCCAGCGCCTGGGTGAGTACGAAATCACCAACTTTGGCGAGCAAGAGCTGGCCGCCATAGGTGACCAGCCCCGCAGCCTGCGCTTGATAGAGGAGCGCGGTTTCTTGATGATCGAAGTCAGCTTTGCCCAGGCCCTGGGCCAACCCACGCGCATGCTGCTCATGCCCACCTCAGACGCCGAAGCGCGCGTGCCAGAGACCTTGGCCGGTGGCGGCTAGGCCTTGCGTGTGGAGACGCAAAACGGTGTGGAGACGTTTGTCTTCTCGGGGTTTGTCGGGCGTAAAAAGTAAGGGATTAAAACCGCAAGCTATGCAGCTCGCCACCGCCAACGCGGAGCCAATGCCTCAGCGTTTTTATCAGCGTAAAGCCGTTCACCCGATGGTTTGGGCCATACTTTTTTCAGTCTGCGTGCACAGCGTGCTGCTACTTCAAAATTTCCTGTTCAAGGCGCCTCAGTACACCGCTGATAGCGCCAAGGTGCTGACTGTTCGATGGCTTGCTCCAACACCATCCCCCCAACTGCCTGAGGTCACGGTCAGCACCCCCACATCTATTCATGTGCTACAGCCCACCGTATCTTTGCAAGCAGCTACAAAAACAAGACCTGTGAAGCCCCAACAGCCTGTTCCGCCATACCAAGCATCACGCTCCGCAAGCCAAGAAGCCAGTATTGCGACGCCAGCACAACGCGCTAATGTAGAGCCTGGACTAGCACATGACGGCGCTCCCCAAGCGGCCCCGTCCACATCACCCAGTGCCAGCCCATCCGCCGACACGGGTACCGGCTCAGCGCCGTCCGCACCCAATGGGACAACCCGAATAGACTTATCGCAGGCCAATTTGGCCCGCGCCGCGACGCAAGCCAACGCCTCCAGTTTGGCCTACAAAGCACGGGTGCATACAGGCTTGGAGCCTGAGGCACAAGCCAGAGTTTTTGCAAAAAGCATAGCCGCCACGGCTATCCCTAGCTGCTGGTCGCATACCCAAGATGGTGAAGGCCAAGCCTTAGGGGCCCCTTCGGGTAACTTACTTTTACTGCCTCTCGCGGCGCGTGATGCTGTACTGGGAAAATGCAAGGTGATACCTTGACCGCAGCGCATTTCGGTTGTTCGATGCAGCGTAGTGGGTCATCAACACACTACACATTCAATAGCTGGTCCCGCAATATTCTATTGGGCTACAGCCCTAAAACACTTAAAATTTCTTAAAAATCCCCACCACCATACCCCTGCGCCAAGCTCTCAAAGCGAGTCAGCTCTTTGATAAACGCCAGCTTGCAGGTGCCCGTGGGGCCGTTACGCTGTTTGCTGATGATCAGCTCGGTCACGCCGGGTTCTTTGCTGTCTTTGTTGTAATAGTCGTCGCGGTAGATGAACATGATGACGTCGGCATCTTGCTCGATGGCGCCGGACTCGCGCAAATCGCTCATCATCGGGCGTTTGTCGGTGCGGCTCTCTACGCCACGGCTCAGCTGCGACAGCGCGATGACGGGGCATTGCAGCTCTTTGGCCAGGGCTTTGAGGCCGCGTGAGATCTCGCCTACGGCCGTGGCGCGGTTTTCGTCGTTCATGGCGGTAGACACGCTCATGAGCTGCAAATAGTCCACCACAATCAGGCCCAGCTTGCCGCCCATTTGGCGCGCGAGGCGGCGGGCGTTGCCGCGCAGCTCGCTGGTGGTGAGACCCGGGGTTTCGTCAATATGCAGGCTAATGCCGCGCAGCTTTTCAATCGCCTCGGTCAGGCGCGGCCATTCCGCGTCTTGCAGCTTGCCGGTGCGCAGGCGCATTTGGTCGATGCGGCCGATAGAGCCGACGATACGAATGGCCAGTTGGCTGGCACCCATCTCCATGGAGAACACGGCGACCGGCAACTGCTCATTGAGTGCCACGTGCTCGGCGATGTTGATAGCTAAGGCCGTTTTCCCCATACTCGGTCGAGCCGCCAAAATGATCAAATCACCTGCTTGCAGGCCCGAGGTCATGCGGTCTAAATCGATATAACCCGTGGGCACACCGGTGATGTCGTTGGGGTTTTCTGACATCTCCACCACGCGGTCCATCAGCTCGACGACCAGGGTTTCCATGCCCTGGAAGCCTTTTTTCATGCGCGAGCCTTCCTCGCCGATCGCAAAGATTTTTTGCTCGGACTCGTCAAGGATTTTGGCGACGTCTTTGCCTTGGGTGTTGAAGGCGTTGGTGGAAATCTCGTCGCTGGCGCTGACCAGTTTGCGCAGGATGGAGCGCTCGCGCACGATCTCGGCGTAGCGGCGGATGTTGGCCGCACTGGGCACGTACTGGGCCAGGGAGTTGAGGTACACCAAGCCGCCTATCTCATCGGCCTTGCCTTTGGACTGCAGATTCTCGTAGACAGTGATGATGTCAGCCGGCCGGGTTTTGTTGATCAACTCGCCAATGGCGGCGTACACCAGGCGGTGCTCGTAGCGGTAAAAGTCGCCGTCCACCAGCAGGTCGCCCACGCGGTCCCACGCACCGTTGTCCAGCAGCAGGCCGCCCAGCACGCTGGACTCGGCCTCGATGCTGTGCGGCGGTATGCGCAACTGGGCGATTTGCGGGTCTGCGCCGAAGCTGGAAAGGTCGGGGGTGTAGTCGGAGCTGTGGTCTGAGGTGTGGTCGGGCGTGTAGTCGGAACTGTGGTCTGAGGTGTGGTCGGACGCGTGATCGGAAGTGTGATCGGAAGTGTGGTCGGAAGTGTGGTCGGAAGTGTGGTCGGACGCGTAGTGGTCATCGACGGAAGTGAGTACTGCTGACATGTGTTTTTTCTATGCTAATCGTAGATGGTAATCTGCCCCTCTGACGGGAGCAAGCAAGCAGGTGCAACCGCTGTGCATAAGTCTGTGGACTGCCCTGTGCATAAACTGAGCAGCACTGTGTATAAGCTGTGATGGGACGGGTGAAAAAAATAAATCCCGCTTGGTTTGGGTGCTGGCCCGTTGCAAATATCCACCCCGCACTACTGTGCGATGTGGATGCCTAGGTAAAACCCTAGATGGGCAGTCTCGCACAGAATTTTCTCAAAATGGTACACCGTCTGTACTATGCTGTGCAAATGCTAAAAATTTGGGGTCGAGTGAGACAAACCCTGCCCCTGGCCCCGCCAGCGGTGCACCGCCGCCAGTCCGTGGTTGAACCTCTCTGGCTGGAGTGGGCCGCCTTGGGCGGCCTGCTGTTATTTGCCGCGTGGCTACTGGGTGTCCGAGGGGTTTGGGGCTTGTTGCTGCGCTCTGACCCGACCGGCATCACGCTGGTGATCATCGTTTTGTTTGGCTGCGCCACCCTGTGGTGCGGCGCCCGCTCTCGCGAACTACAAATGCAGCGGCGGGCACTTCACGATGCAAAACTCTCTTCTAACTTGGTCGCAGCTGCGCTAGGCGATCACTCGGCCACCAGTTGGGCGGCAGAATATTGGCGCGGCCTCGATGCCCCGCAAGGCGATGCCGATGCGCCGCTGGATTTGCTGCTGGAACATACCCATGGCCCGCACAGCACGGCATGGTGGGTCAACGGTATCCAGCTCAAACTGGGTTTGCTGGGCAAGGTGATTGGGTTTTCGATACTGGCCCTGAACATCGGTCAAATGCAAAACTTTGATCCCGCCCAATCGCAGGAGCTGCTTAAAAGTTTGACCACTGGTTTGGGCGTTGCACTATTGACCACGATGGTAGGACTGGTCGGAAACATTTTGCTCGGCCTGCAGTTGACCCGGCTAGACCGGTTTGCGGATCTGCTGGTAGCCGACTGCCAGCGCTACGGTCTGCACCGCACTGCTGGCAGGCACACCGGCGCTGTGGAGCGCTAAATGGCCCGGCGCCGCATGTCCCGAGAGCCGGAGGTAGATCCGTTCTATGACATGCTGTTTAACATGCTGATCGCGTTTGTATTTTGCTTTCTCATCGCTTTGCTGGCGATGAACCCCAAGGCCCTCAAGGCGGGCGACATTCCGGCCAAGGCGGAATACATCATCACGTTGTCCTGGCCTGACCTTGACCCCAACGACATCGACATGTGGGCGCAAGGCCCCACAGGCGATGTGGTGTGGTACCGCACACGCGAGGCTGGGCTCATGCATTTGGACCGCGATGACCGGGGCTTGTCTAACGACACGATTGTGGTTAACGGCCGCACCATCGTCAATCCGCTCAACCAGGAGGTGGTGACCGTGCGCGGCATCGCACCGGGAGAGTATGTAGTGAATGCGCATTATTTTGAGTCAAAAGAGGTTGATGCCACCCACCCCAAAGCCGGGCAACCAGTGGAAGTAAATATCTCGGTCGTCAAAGTCAACCCGCGCGCCGAAGTGGTGTACTACGGCAAACAACTTTTAGCCAGCCGGGGTGAAGAGGCCACCATGGTGCGCTTTACCGTGCAACCCGACGGCACCGTCAACAGCATCAACACACTGGCCAAGCGCCTGGTAGGAAGCAGTACAAAATGAGTTTGTCCATCATCTTGGGTTTTGCGGTATTACTGTTTGTCACCCTCGTCGCGCTGTTGTGGTCACACTGGCCCGCCTGGCTTAAAGGCGTGCTGATCACAGCGGTGACGGTGCTGTATTTTTACGGCCACGAGGCGGTGCACTCTATCTGGGGTATCCCCAGCACCGATGCCTTGCCGCCCAAATTTGTCATGCTGTCCGCCATGGTGCAGGAGCCCACCGGCAAAACTCCGGGCCTGCTGTACCTGTGGGTGAGCAAAATAGGCGACAACGGCCCCGTGCTGGAGCCACGCGCTTACCAGTTGCCCTACACCCGCAAGCTGCATATGCAAATTGAAGAGGGTATAAAAAAAGGCCGTGACGGCATCAGCCAAGTGGGCACCGCTGAAGTCAAAGCGGGCACCGGACGCGGGCTAGGTTGGCTCACGCCCGGCAATGACGAACAGGAGATCAAGATCAGCGACCTGCCCTCACCCCAGTTGCCGGAGAAATAAACATGTCCCTAGAGCGTCGCACTAACGACCCGCAGGCTTGGCCCCTTCAACGCCGTTTATGGGCAATTGTGAGCGGTACGGTGGTGGGCACATTGGCCGTCACTGGTTGCAGCCCAAAGCCTGAGCAGGACGCCTACTTTCCGCTGGAAGATGGTCGTAGCTGGACTTACCGCGTCACTAAAAATCTGGATGAAGCAGGCGAACCCAGCATCGATTTGCTAGAACTCTCCGCGCGTGGTCTTCAGGACGTGGACGGCAAACCTGCACTGCGCAGGCACAGTGATAACGGCGTAGATTATTGGTTTCGCAGCGACGCTTCGGGCATCTTTCGCGTTGCCAGCAAAAACGGCTTGGACAAAGAACTCATCACCGATAACCCGCCACGGTATGTGCTGAAAAAACCCTATGCCGTCGGCACCCAGTGGGAGGCCAACACGGTCGCTTACATTCTGCAACGCAAAAATGAAGTCCCCAAAGAAATTCGTTACACCCACAAGCCTGTGATGATGGTGTACAAAATCGAGGCGCTAGAGCAAAAAATAGAGACCGCTGCGGGTACCTTTGAGGGCTGCATTCGTGTGCTGGGGGAGGCCAAAATTAAGCTGTACGTGGACGCTCTGTTCTCGTGGCGAGACATGCCTCTGTTCAGCACTGAATGGTACTGCCCCAAGGTCGGTTTGGTACGTGTAGAGCGGGTGGAAAAATCGCCCTCCAGAACACTGCGAGGTGGCACGATGACTTTGGATTTGGTCAAGTGGCGTTCCTAGCTGGTAACAGTACATGACAAGGCCACAGTGTCGCAATATGCGACTAATTGTCAGCACATAGGGCTAACCCGGATTTAGGCAAGGGGATTAAGTTCTAAGCTTCGCACACCGGTAAAACAATGCATTGATCCGGACTCTTTCAAAGAATTCATTAACCCACTAAATAGGAGACAGGTCATGAGAAATTTTTTAAACCCGGTGGTACTGGGTTTGACAATGGGCATCGCGTCCATGGCAAGCGCGCAAAATTGGCCGATGTACGGCGGCGACTCGGGCAACACCCGATTCAGCAGCTCCAACCAGATCAACGCGGGCAACGTCAATAAACTCAAAGTGCAATGGGCCTTGCAGCTGGGCACCAATCGCTCGCAAGAGTCAACTCCCATCTTGGTGGGCGACACTCTTTTTGTGACCTCCTCTTTTGGCCCCAAAAACACCTTCGCGGTAGACGCCAAAACTGGCCAGGTGAAATGGACTTACCAGCCAGACATTCCGAAAGGCATTGAGCAGTATGCCTGCTGCGACGTGAACAACCGTGGCGTAGCCCACGCCGATGGCCGCATTTTTGTCGGCCGCCTGGACGCCCATGTGGTCGCACTGGATGCCAAGACAGGCAAGGAACTGTGGAAGACACAGGTTACCGACTACACCCAAGGCTCCGTCATCACCTCGCCTCCCACTTTGGTTAAAAACTTGGTTGTCACCGGTTACGGTGGCGGCGAGTACGGTGCTCGCGGCTCCATCGTGGCGCTGGACCAAGCCACTGGCAAAGAGGTTTGGCGCACCCAAACGGTTCCCCAGCAAGGCGAGCCTGGCGGAGACACCTGGAAGGGTGACTCTGGCAAATTGGGTGGTGCAGTGGCTTGGCACATTGGCTCTTACGACCCCAAGCTGAACTTGGTGTACTACGGTACCAGCAACCCATCGCCTTGGTCAGCATCGGTTCGCGGCAACGACAGCTCAGATGTTGGTAAATTCACCAATCTGTACTCTGCCTCTGTACTGGCCATGAATGCCGATACCGGCAAGATTACTTGGCACTACCAATTCACACCGCATGACGCGTGGGACTACGACGGCGTTAACGAGTTGGTGTTTGCTGACTACCCAGTGGACGGCAAAAAAGTACCTGCCATCATGCAGGCCAACCGCAACGGCTTCTTCTACGTGATTGACCGTGCCAACGGCAAACTGTTGTCTGCCAAGCAGTACATTGAAGGTGTCAACTGGGCTACCGGTATCGACATGAAGACCGGCACCCCGATCGAGGCTGCAGGCAACGCCAAACGCCCCGGTATGAAACGCAAGGCCTCCGACATATGCCCGAACCTGATTGGTGGAAAAAACTGGATGCCCGTCAGCTACAGCGCCCAAACCGGCTTGGTCTACATTCCCACCATGAATCTGTGCATGGACATGGAAGGCATTCAGAGCGACTACAAGCGCGGCGCGTTCTACCTGGGTGTGAACTTTGACTTGGGCAAAGTAGGCCCTGGTGGTCACATGGGCGGCGTCAAAGCCTGGGACCCAGTTGCGCAAAAGCAAGTCTGGTTCAACAAGGAAGACCTGCCATTTACCGGTGGCATGATGAGCACTGCGGGTAACCTGCTGTTCCACGGTGATATCAAAGGCTGGTTCAAGGCTCTGGATGCCAAAACAGGTAAAGAGCTGTGGAAGTTCAATACCGGCTCCGGTATCTCCGCTGCACCGATGACCTACACCCTGGACGGCAAGCAGTATGTAGCGGTTGTGTCCGGTCGGACCCAGTCGATCCCAGCCTTCTTCGGCGCGCTGGGTGAGAAAATGGTAGCGGCCAGCCCTGAGGGCGGTACGCTGTATGTGTTTGCATTGAACTAGGCGATAGCGACGCAGTACCAGCATGCATTGGCATACTGGTACTGCACTTTTGCAACAAACCCGCGGAACACCTCCACGGGTTTTTAATTTGTAGATGAGAATTTTGACATGACGCTTTGCAGATTTTTCCCCGTAGTAAACGTAGCCCGTACCCTCGCAGTTGCGCTGACCACTGCGGTGCTCGCGGTAAACGCAAGCCATGCCATCGCTGCAGAGCCTTTGCGCGTCTGCGCCGATCCCGATAATTTGCCGTTCAGCAAATCCGAAGGTGCAGAGCGCGGCATCTACGTCGATTTGGCTGAATTGGTGGCGCAGCGCCTGAACGCCACGCCGGTTCAATACACATGGTGGTTAACCTTCTACCAACGCCGCGCATTACGCAACACCGCCAAAGAATGTGACGCAGTCTTTGCCCTGCCGACGGATGCAGATTACAAGGTGCGAGGCTTGCAAAAGACTGCCGCCTTTCTGGACGTGGGCTATGCGCTGGTGAGCGCCCCCGGATTTACATTCAATGGCTTGGATGACCTCAAAGGCAAACGCCTGGCGGTTCAATTCCAAACCAATCCCCACATATTGTTATCGCAGCGTAATGACCTGCCTTTTTCTACCTTCAAAACGTCTGAAGAAATTTTTGCGTTGCTTGCCAAAGGCGAGATAGATGCCGGATTTTTGTGGGGCCCTTCTGCGGGCTTTGACAATATGAAGCAGCATGGTAGCCGCTGGAAAGTCACCCCGCTCACTGGCCCAGACCTGACCGGTCAGGTGTCCGTTGCGGTGCAGCGCGACAAGGTTGAGCTGGTGAAAGACATTGACGCTGCGCTACTGGCCCTTAAGCCGCAGATCGCTGAATTGGCTGCCAAGTATGGCTTTCCCAAGACAGTGCCGGTCAAGCTTGACCTGGTTGCAGCAGCCGCTCCCGCTAAGGTGCAAACCTTGGCCGCCCGTGACAGTGCGGTGACGGTTCCAGCCCAGTGGATGGTCAAAACGCAAGCCAAGGGCGACACAGAAGGCAAAGCACCCGCGAAAGCCAAGCCTCCTACCAAAGCAATCACAGCTTCTGGTTCTGCCGCAGCCAAAGCGGCTACCGCTGGCGCGGCCACACAAGTGGCCGCTGGGCAAGAACCTGCTCTGAGCGCCGACGCACAGTTAGGGCGCGTGCGCTTTAACGACCAGTGTTCGCACTGCCATGGTTCTGACGCTGCCAGCCCGATCCGCGAGCGCGATGTGCGGCGCTTGAAAATGCGCTATGACACCAAGTGGCTGGAAACTGCGACAACGACGATCAAAAATGGCCGCTCAGACTTGGGCATGCCACCTTGGAAAGAGATCCTGAAAGACCCTGAAATTCAACAGCTACTGAGCTATCTTGAAACCGTGCAGAAGTAACGTTGCGCATTCGCTAACCTGTGCAAAAAGCGACTACGCGAGCGCTAGAGCATCGAATTTTGGTAAATAAAGCGTCAGTTTTTCATGCTCTCTGTAAAAAATCTGTCTAAACGGTATGGCGAGCGCTCAGCGCTGAAGGAAGTAAGTTTTGAGCTCCAGCGCGGCCAGTTCTGCGCGCTGCTGGGCCCCAATGGGGCAGGCAAATCTACCCTGTTTCAGCTCTTGACCGGTTTGTTTGTGCCTGACCAAGGCGACATCACCATCGATGGCATTGCCCTGCAGCAATCACCTGCCACTGCGTTGGCGCGCATTGGCGTGGTCTTTCAGCAGCAGGCGCTTGACCTGGATCTTTCTGTGCGGCGCAATTTAAAGTTCCATGCCGATTTGCACGGCATCCGCCGCGCCCTGGCGCTGGATCGGATAACGAGCGATTGCGAAGCCATGGGCCTGAGCACTGACTTGGACCGCCCCACGCGCGAGCTGTCTGGCGGCACGCGGCGCAAGGTAGAGCTGGTGCGCGCGCTGTTGCACCGCCCGGGCTTGCTGTTGATGGACGAGGCCACTGTAGGCCTAGACCCCAAATCGCGCAAAGACATGGTCAGCGCTGTGCAGCGGGACGTGCAACAACGCGGCACCTGCGTTTTATGGGCGACCCACTGGGTGGAAGAAACCGTAGACGCGGCCAAAGTGCTGGTGCTGCACCAAGGCCAATTGATTGCAGAGGGCAACCCAGAGCAAGTCACTCTGGCGCTTGGTCACAGTACGCTGGAAGCGGGGTTCATTGCCCGTACCAGCCGCGCAGCCGTCACACCATAATCGACTGTCCACCGTCTTATTTTCCACGGCTCACCATGATGAAAAATACAAACTTTTTTTCTGCAATCTTTTTTTCCATGTCGCTTGCATGCGCGGCATCGGCTCAACCGATTGCGCTGGTATCCAGTGAAAAAGACAATGCACTGACCGTGGTCAATCTGAAAGACTTGACGGTACAAGGCACCATCGCAACCTGCAAACGCCCCCGGCACATGCAGTTGATGCCGGACCGCAAGCAAGTTCTGGTGGCTTGTGGTGGCGACAACGCGGCCGATGTGATCGACCTTGCCACGCGCAAGTCAGTAGGACGCATACCCCTGGGTGATGACCCGGAAGCATTTGATCTGTCGCCAGACGGCAAGACCCTGTATGTATCCAACGAAGACGAGGGCGAACTGGCCATCGTTGACATGGCCAGCAAAAAGGTCATTGGCGAAGTCAAGGTGGGTAAGGAGCCCGAAGGGGTCAAAGTCTCGCAGGATGGCAAGACGGTGTACGTCACGTCTGAAGTCGCCAGCATGGTGCATGTGATCGACACGGCCACACGCAAAATAGTCAAAAATATCCAGGTGGGTAAACGCCCTCGCCGCATGGCGCTGACACCCGACGGTGCCGAGCTGTGGGTCACCAATGAACTTGGGGCCAGTCTCAGCATCATTTCCACGAAAGACATGAAGGTCATCGGCACAGTGAAGTTTGCGGTCAAGGGCGCGCGTGATTCAGACATTACCCCCGTGGGCATCACCATGAGCCGCGATGGCAAACGGGCTTTTGTCGGCATGGGCCGGGTGAACCATGTCGCCTTTATCGACGTGGCCAAGCGCGAAGTGGTGCAGCAGGTGTTGGCCGGCAAGCGCGCCTGGAATGTGGCGCTGAACAAGGAAGAGACCCAACTCTATGTGGCCAATGGCTTATCGGATGACATGACAGTCATTGACGTGGCCTCTGGCAAGGCACTGAAGACGGTGCCCGTAGGGCGAGTGCCCTACGCGGTGCTGGTGGTGGACTGATCGAGGCCATGACGTTGATTCGCGACATCTCAGATGGGTGGCTCAAACTGGCTGGCAGGGCGGGTCTGACCTGCCTTTGCCTCGTCTCGCTTTCAGCGCATGCGGTAGATTGGCGCGTCACGCTGATCGAGCAGGCCAATAGCCCGCAACTTGATAAAACCCGGTTAGAGCGCGCTTACCTGGGCCATCCAGGCGGCTCGGCGGCGGATGGTGTGAGCGTTGCTGTAGATGAGGCGCAGTTTGAGCTGGACGCAGTTAAAGCCCGCATCGTCCTTAAAACTGAAGCCGTGGCCGCTGTGGCAGATGCCCGCCTGGCCGCACAAACTGCCGAAAAGAACGGGGCCGCCGCGCTACTGGTCAACTTACCAGCCGATTGGGCGGCTGCCGTGGCAGGTGCTGTCAAGCTACCCATACTCAACGTAGGCACCAGCGACGACCGCCTGCGCGAGCGCGATTGCGCAGCCAACCTCTACCACCTATTGCCTAGCGAGCGTATGCGTGCGGATGCGGTGGGCCAAGCGCTGTTGGCGCGCCGGTGGACGCAGGTGTTGCTGTTAACGGGCCCCTCTGCCGACGATGCACAGCGTACTGCCGTGGCCCTGGCCACCATCAAACGCTACGGGCTTAAGCTGGTCGCCAACAAGCCTTACAAACTGTCTGCCGACCCGCGCGAGCGGTCATTGGCCAACCTTACCTTGCTCACAGCCAATATGACTTACGACGCGGTGTGGGTGATTGACAGCGATGGCGAGTTTGCCCGTGGCCTGCCCTACAACACCGCGCAAGCGCGCCCCGTGGTGGGTGATGCCGGTTTGGTAGCCTTGGCTTGGAGTGCCCAGTTTGAGCGCTTTGGCGGCCCCCAGGTCTCGCGTCGCTTTGCCAAGGCCGCCAAGCGGCCCATGACCGGCCACGACTGGGCCAGCTGGATGGCGGGCAAAGCGCTGGTTGCGTTGGCTATGGCGCAGACCAAGCTGGACTCCGTTGCGGTAGGCAAAGCCTTGTTGCAAACCAACCTGGATGGCTCCAAAGGCGTAGCCATGCAGTTCCGGCCCTGGGACAGGCAGTTGCGCCAGCCGCTGTTGCTGTCGGACGGCCAGGGCGTGCAGGCCAGCATGCCGCTGGAAGGTGTGATGCACCCGCGCAATACGCTAGACACCTTGGGCGCAGACATGCCCGAAAAACTCTGCAAAACCCCCTCTTGACTACGAGCCCGCCCTAGTGACCTCTACCCTTCGCATCCCCCACATGACGCAAGCGCTCAAGGCGATTGTCTGGCGCGAACTGTTCAAGTTCTCGCGCCAATATGGCCGCCTGGCTTCTGCCTTGGTGCGCCCCTTGCTGTGGTTAGCCGTGTTTGCGGCAGGCTTTAGAAGCGTTTTTGGCGTGGCCATTGTGGAGCCCTATGAAACCTATATCTCCTACGACGTGTACATCGTGCCCGGCTTGATGGGCATGGTGCTGCTGTTCAACGGCATGCAGTCCTCGCTGGCCATGGTGTATGACCGCGAGATGGGCCTCATGCGCCTGCTGCTCACAGCCCCCCTGCCGCGCTGGTGGGTGCTGGCCTGCAAGCTGCTGGCCACTACCGTGTTGTCCCTGCTACAGGCTTTGGCCTTTGTGATCGTCGCGGCGCTGCTGGGCACCAGCCTGCCCTGGCTTGGCGCGCACACGCCGCATATTCTGCTGGCCTGCGCGTCAGCCGCGCTGATGCTGGGCGCGTTAGGGCTGTTGATGAGCGTGCATATCAAACAGCTGGAGAATTTTGCGGGCACCATGAATTTCGTCATTTTCCCCATGTATTTCATTTCCACCGCGCTGTACCCATTATGGAAGCTCGAAGAGTCTGGTGCCACCTGGGTGTACCAGATTGCCCGCCTGAACCCTTTCACCCATGCGGTGGAGTGGATGCGCTTTGCCATCTATGGCAAAGACCCTGGCATTGCCCCCTGGGTGGTGCTGGGTACCTTCGCCGTCTGCTTTGCGCTGGCCTGCTGGGGTTATGACCCACAGCGCGGCTTTGGCCAACTGGCCAAACGCGGGGGCCCACCGTGAATGGTTCAACCCTTGATGCTGTGAACGGACTGCCCAGCGATGGCCTGACGCGACGGCGCGCAATGGCAGGTCTGGCCAGTGCCTGCGTGCCCTTGATCGGCACCGCACAAGCGCCCTTCCCCACCCGCCCCATCACCCTGCTCGTGCCCTGGTCTGCAGGCGGCGCTACCGACGTGACGCTGCGCCTGTTGGCCGAGTTAGCCGGTAAAACACTGGGCCAACGCATTGTGATAGAAAACCGGCCAGGCGCTGGCGGCACGCTGGCCATGCCCACCCTCCAACAAGCTGCACCGGACGGCTACACCTTGGCACAGCTGCCCCACCCAGCCCTGCGGGCGCCCCATGTGCAAAAAGTCAGCTGGGACCCGATACGAGACACCACGCCCATCATTCAAATCAGCGGCGTCACCTTTGGCGTGGTGGTGCCAGCCAACAGCCCGTTCAAAACGTTCAATGACCTGTTGAAATTTGCCGCCGCTAAGCCCGGCGAACTCAGCATCTCCACCAATGGGTTGGGTACCACACCCCATGTCGTGCTCGACGAGCTCTTTGGCCAACGGTCTTTAAGCTATATCCATGTACCCTACAAAGGCACGGCGGAGCAGATGCTGGCGGTAGCGTCGGGCCAGTTGATGGCAGGTGTCAACTCCAATGGCTTTGTGCCCTATGTGGAGTCTGGCAAGCTGCGGCTACTGGCCACCTTTGGCGAGCGCCGCTCCAGCCGCTGGGCCCAAGTGCCTACACTTAAAGAGCTGGGCTACGGCATTACCGCCATGTCCCCTTACGGCCTGGTAGGCCCGCGCGGCATGGACCCGCATATCGTCCAGACCCTGCACGATGCATTCAAGGCAGCATTGTTTGATGCCCAGCATGTAGCCGAGCTGGCAAAGTACGAGCAGGAACCCAACTATCTGGACGCTAAAGACTATGGCGCAGCGTTGAAAGAAGCATATGCCGCTGAGCGGCGCAATGTGGAGCGTCTGGGACTGGCCAAGGCACCTTGACAGATTTCGGCTCTATGCGGTACCCGTTACCGCCCGAAATTGCCCCGCCTACACCTGCGCTAGCGCACCACGCGAATTCATTTGACAGCGACCGGCTTCAAGTCCTCTTCCGGTATGCCAGCGGGGTTGTATACGACATTGTTATCCACGGCATATAACTGACACGGCGTATTGGCTTTCGCACTGCATCCTTCGAGTGCGCGAATGGCGGGGTCTTTATGGGTACCGTTGGTTGGATTGAAGCCAGCAGCTGAATGGCAATATCCGGTGGGGGAGATAGCGAAGGCGCGAGGCATGGGGAACTTGAGCCACTCCTGCGCATAAAAGCGTCGGCAGCCTTGACCGATGAACGCAATGGCGTCGGCATCGGTGACAGAAGCACTCGACATTGCTGGAGGGTAGACCCTCGCAGCCAGCGCACCAGCTAGCTGCGCCATAGGCAGCATCGGTTGCGTGATGGCTTTGAGATTTTCGCTCTGCAAGGTAGCAAACTGAACCACCAGATCTACCGTGGCGCTCCCCGTGCCGGAATTGCAGGCGTATCGGTTTTTGCTGTTCAACGGCGTATCCAGGAATTTGCTGGTGATGTTCACCACCGCATTGGCACC
>JAYVGI010000389.1:0-29938 GCA_043772355.1 Polaromonas sp. | reverse complement strand
GGCTATCAAGCTCGTGCGACATGAGTTCCATGGTGATTGGAATTATCAAATTCTATCGGGTTGATATTGCTTATGTTATTTGTTAACAGGCCCTAAGCTCGCCAGACCACCAACAAAAATAGCCTCACCGACTAGCAGTCCAAACCCGAGGAAGATCGTTGTTTCAAAGAAATGAGTTGCGAGTCCCAGACACGCCAAGGCCCAGACTCCATTCGCCGCAGCTAATAGGAGGATCAACGCCTTGGGTCTTGCGCAACGTTTGGCAAGAGAGAGCGAATAGGTGGCGTAAAGCAGGTTTACCAAGCCCATGAAGTAGAGGATTTCTGGAGGTAATGAATAAAGACGACTCAGCCATTCACTAAACAAAAGAACCAACACGCCAGCAAGAGCGCCAGCGATGCAGTCGATCCATAGAAGGCTCCGAATGATTCGCATCAGGATGAAGTCAAACTTCGCCCAACGGTCAGCCTGGGCGACACATTAGACACGGCAGCAACGAGAGATAGGCGATGGACTGCCATTTAGATGCTTTTAACCTTTGATCATTCAGTGGCATTGTCAAAACTTTACCGTAGTGCCACTAACGATGAGCACTCCCAATGCGGCCATTACGAATAAACTGAATAAATCAAAAGCAAGAATTCTCTTTATTGAACTTGGGACCTTGATCTCGCTATTCAGTTGAGAAGGTGTGTAATTTCTAAAAAATATTTTTGTAAGAATGATGAAAACACTGGCCACCACAAGTAACGCGATCTTTAACCAAAACAAGCCATTGTTACCGTAGAACGAATACCCTTTAGGACTCAGGTAAAGCATCCCGATTCCGCTAGCGATCATTAGCCCAGCTGTTGCCCCAGAAACCCGATCTGCAACCCGGCATTTACGAATGACATTTGCCGACACTGATGCCTTACGGACCAAGAAGTTTTTTGCAATGCTCGATGCAATCAGGAGAAGCAGCGACAAAAGGTGGATAAATTTTACGATAGTGAAAAGCATTTCCTGTTCCTCTTCTAACGATTGTATGCCGCAAAACCCTCAGCTTCGTGCGGCGAATGTTGGGCGCGAGGGAGATGCGGGATTGAGTGGGTGCGGTGCAGGTGCGCGACAAGGCATCCAAAAAATCATCGTGATAGCGTCTGCCTAGCCCGGCTTGCGCTTCTTCATGGTAGGCCACCTGTTGTTTGTGTTCTTCGGCGGCCTCGGGGTGGAGCCAGTGGTTCACTTGAAGAGGGCTTGGACTTGACGCTCTAGATCCTCACCGATTACCAGCTTGACTCTGCCGCTATCAATCTCATCGGCGCGCGTTGCTGGTACAACGGGACTAGCATAGATCGCACATTGGCGTAGGGTTTTCGCAAATTTCAGCAGCGCTACAAACAGCAATCACCCCGCCCGCGTACCAAACCAATCCCTCACCACCTGCCGCATCTGCCCCGCATCCCCCTGGGCCGCGTGCCACACCAGCTCGGGCGCTGCCACCCATGTGCCTTTGGGGAGGTACTGCAAGGCCATGTCTACCAGCTCGGCTACTTTGGTAGCGCGTACGGGCTGCTCGCTGCTGGGTACCATAAAGCTTGCGATGCTTAACATCCACGCGGCTAATTTCTCTAGGCTGTTACTGCCGCTCGCAGCAAGTGGCTTTTCAGCGGTGCGCACGATCAGCAGGCGTTCAAAGCCTAGGGCTGCCAGCGCATGCTCGTCCAAGCTGGCCAGCCCGCGTTTGAGTGCCTCGGGCAGGGTGCCTTGCGCATGGGGCAGTACCACGGCCAGGGTGTGTACTCCGCAGGTTTTTAGCCACGCGCCTACGGCGGCCAGTTGCTCTGGGGCGGGGGTGCACAGCGCGCGCTCGCGCTGGTGGAACATGCGGGGCGGGTCAAACATCACTACCGCCACGTCGGCCTGGGCCCTTGGCCACTGCGCTACCTGCCCGGCCACTTCGTGCGCGCTCACATGGCGCATGCCTTGGCCTAGCGGCAGGCTGGCCAGCACCTGGGTGTGGCTATGGCGCTGCATGCCCACCAGGCGGCGCAGCACGGCGTTGCCCAGCGCGCCCGTGGCCCCGGCTATCAGCAAGCGGGGCAGGGCGGCGGGTGCAGCGCTGCGGTGCTGGCCAGCGGTGAGGACTTGATTTGTGGTGATTGGCATCTATGTATGCTAACGTGTAGACCGCCGTGTGGCCGCTGGTGGCTATAGAGGCTGGGTGTTTGCTGCTACAGTGGCAGTTAAATTCATACAGGAGTACATATGCCATCTTTTCAGCGCATCGTGGGTATTTTGATCTTAGCCGCCAGCGCCTTACTCACCGGCTGCGGGTACAACGACTTTCAGCGCCTGGACGAAGAGACCAAGGCCGCCTGGAGCAATGTGCTGAACCAATACAAGCGCCGTGCCGATTTGATCCCCAACATCATCAGCACCGTCAAAGGCGAGGCGGGCTTTGAGCAGGACACACTGGTCAAACTCGCCGAGGCGCGCGCCAGAGCGACGGCCATCACGGTAACGCCCGAAACGCTGAACAACCCCGAGGCGTTTAAAAAATTCCAGGAGGCGCAAAGCCAACTGGGCGGTGCGCTCAGCCGCTTGCTGGTGGCGGCTGAAAACTACCCTAACCTCAAAGCCAACCAGGGCTTTAAAGACCTGCGCGTGGAACTGGAGGGCACCGAGAACCGCATCACCGTGGCGCGCGACCGCTATATCAAAACCATCCAGGCGTACAACGTGCTGGCCCGCAGCTTTCCGACCAACCTGACGGCCATGATGTTCAGCTACGGCACCAAGCCTACTTTTGCGGTAGAGAACGAAGCGCAAATCAGCGCGCCTCCGGTCGTTGATTTCACCAAAAAATAACCTCATTTGTAAGTCATTTATGCGGCTAGCCAGCAAATATATTGCGGGAGCAGCTATAAAAATAATAGTGTTCATCCTGTGGCTGTGCGCTGCACTGCTAGGCATGGGCGCGTATGCGCAAAACCTGCAGCCGGTACCCGCGCTCACTGCGCGCGTGGTGGACACCACTGGCACGCTGGACGCTGCCGCACGGCAAACGCTGGAGGACAAGCTGGAGGTCTTGGAAAAACGCAAGGGCAGCCAAGTGGTGGTGCTGATCGTGCCCACCACCCAGCCCGAAGACATCGTCAGCTACGCCAACCGGGTGGCCAACGAGTGGAAGATTGGCCGCAAAGAGGTCGGCGATGGCGTGCTGGTGATCGTGGCCAAAAACGACCGCAAGCTGCGCATCGAAGTGGCCAAAACGCTAGAGGGTGCGCTGCCTGATTTGGCGGTCAAACGCATCATCGACGAGGCCCTGGCCCCGGGCCTGCGCAGCGGCGACTATGCGGGTGGCCTGTCAGCGACCATCGACGCACTTACCAAACGCATTGATGGTGAGAGCCTGCCCGAGGTCGCCCCCAAGCAGAGCAGCGGGTTGAACAAGTTGGGCGAGGGGTTTCAGTGGATGGACATTGCCATCTTCATGCTGTTTGCCATCCCCATTGGTGGTGCGATTGCCAAAGGCATTTTTGGCAACAAGCTGGGCTCTTTGGTCACCGGCGGTGCAGTAGGTGGGCTGGCGTTTTTTGTCACGGCCAGCATGGCGCTGGCGGGCATCGCTTTTGTCGTGGCCTTGATTTTTACGCTGATGTCGGGCTTTAGCCGCATCGCCACGGGCGCGCGGGGCGATGGGCGTGGTGGCGGTAGCTATGGCGGGGGCGGTTGGTCATCAGGCTCAGGCGGTTTTGGCGGGGGTGGAGGCGGAGGCGGAGGTTTCAGCTCCGGCGGCGGTGGCGATTTTGGTGGCGGTGGCGCCAGTGGTGATTTTTAAGGTGACTGGTATGAACCCAACTACACCCAAATCCACATCCTCAAGCCCGCGCATGGGCCTGTTCGCACGTCTGCTGCGCATCCTGCGCCACCGCTGGATGGACGACGGCGACACGCGCCGCGCCGTGCCACCCGAGCTGCTCAAGCGCCTGGAAGGCTACGTGACTGCCAGCGAGGCGCGCCACACCGGCGAGGTGCGCATCTGCGTCGAGGCAGGTATGCCCAGCAGCTACCTGTGGCGAGATGCCACGCCGCGTGAGCGCGCCATCACCATGTTTGGCAAGCTGCGCGTGTGGGACACCGAGCACAACAACGGCGTGCTGATCTACCTGCTACTGGCCGAGCGCGCTATCGAGCTGGTGGCTGATCGGGGCCTGAACGCCCAGGTCAACACCACCCAGTGGCAAGCCATTGCGCAGCATCTATCGGTAGCGCTCCAAGCGCAAAAGTTTGAAGAGGGTTTAACGCAGGCCCTGCAAGAGGTGTCCGCGCTACTGGTGCAGCACTACCCGCTGCAAGAAGGCCAGGTGCGCAGCAACGGCCTGCCCAACGCACCCGATATCCGCTAGGCTGCGCAGCGCTATGCGGGCGCGCAGCCAGCACACCAAGCTTATGCGCCGGACGGCTTGGCAAAAAGCCTGTCGCCAAACAGCGCCGCAGCCAGCGCGCTGACCACCAAGACCACCCCGGCCCATTGCCACAGGCTCACCTGCTCGCCCAAAATGAGCATGCCCGCTGCAATGCCCACCACCGGCACGCCCAGGCTCAGTGGCGCGACACGGTTCGTGCTGTGGCGCTTGAGCAGGGCCGTCCACATGGCATAGGCTGTGACGGTGGCTACCCAGCCCAGGTAGGCAATGCCCAGCCACGAGCTGGCGCGGGCTGTGGTCCACTGCCAGCGCAGCGCCGGATCGTCCATCAGGGTGCTGAAGATGACAAAGGGAATAACCGGCACCAAGGATGTCCAGACGATAAAGGCCAGCGGGTCGTAGCTGGGGCTCTCTTGCTGGGCTTTGCGGGCCACCACGTTAGACACCGCCCACGAAGCCGCCGCGCCCAGGTTGAGCATGAAGGCGAGCACCGTCACCGTACTGATGCCGCGGGCTTGGGCATCTACAAAATGCATGGCAAAGCAGGCCAGGCCCACTGCGGCTAAAGCCAGGCCCATCACCTGCGAGGCCTTGAGCTTTTCGCCCAGCAACAGCATGCCGAACAGCGCGGTAAAAAACACCTGGGTTTGCATCAACACCGAGGCCAGCGAGGCCGTCATGCCAAACTGCAAGGCGGTAAACAGCAAACCAAACTGCCCCACGCCTTGGCACAGGCCATACAGCAGCACCCACTTGAGCGCCACCTTCGGCGGCTTGATGAAAAACAGCAACGGTACCGCAGCCATCAGAAAGCGCGCCGCGCCCATTTGAAAGGCCGTGAAGTCGCGCATCGCAAACTTCATCACCACAAAGTTCATGCCCCAAATGACGATGATGGCAAGAGCGAACGCGCTGTCGCGGGGAGAAAATTTAAGTGGCATCTGGGAGGTTTCAGGTTTCAGGTGGGAGGCCATGGGCTGGGCACATGCGCGTGGCGCTGCGGGGTGCAGCCTTGTGCGTCAGCCCAGACTGGCCATGGCCTCGCCCAAGCGAATAGGCCGCCCGGCTTGCCAGTCGGGGTTAAAGCCCAGCGGCATGCCACGGGGCATTTTGGGCCACAACATCACCACCGTAGAGCCCAGCAAAAAGCGGCCCATCTCATCGCCTTGTTTGAAGCTGATGCCCTTAGCGTCTTTGTCATCCCCGTAGTGCCATTCGCGCATCTCACCCGTGCGGGGAGGGTTGACCACACCGTGCCAGGTGGTGGCCATACTGCCGACGATGGTGGCACCTACCAGCACGTTGATGAAGGGTCCATGCGACGTGTCAAACACGCACACCACCCGCTCGTTGCGCGCAAACAGGCCGGGCACGCCGCGGGCGGTGGTGGGGTTGACCGAGAACAAATCGCCCGGCACATAGATCATACGGCGCAGCGTGCCCGCACATGGCATGTGGATGCGGTGGTAGTCTTTGGGGCTTAAATACAGGCAAGCAAAGTGGCCATCGTCAAACTGCGCGGCCAGCTCTGCATCTCCGCCGACCAACGCACGCGAGCTGTACTGGTGGCCCTTGGCCTGAAAAATCTGGTCTTTTTCAATCCGGCCAAACTGGCTGATGGCACCATCCACCGGGCACACCCAGTCAGCCTTTTCTAATGGGCGGGCACCGTCTTTCAGGGCGCGGGTAAAAAACTCGTTGAACGTCGCGTAACTCATCGGTTCAGGCTGCGCCGCCTCGGCCATGTTGACGTTGTAGCGGGCAATAAAGTTCCGAATAATCCACTGCGTGATGCTGCCCCAGCGCCCACTAGCCACAAAGCCTGCGAATCGGGTCAGCGCCTTTTTGGGCATCAGGTATTGGGACATTACAGCAAGGCTATCAGACACAGTGTTTTTCTCATTCCATCGCAGGCCATTAGGGGCTTGATTTTAGCGTTGATACTTGTTTGCTAAACAGATAGACAATGAAGCCATGGCAGAACCCCTATTTTCCGCCCGCAACCTCTACAAACACTACGGCGACAACCTCGTCGTTAACGACCTGTCCTTCGACATCGCCCCGGGCGAATGCCTAGGCGTGATCGGCCCCAATGGCGCGGGCAAAACCACCACGATTCGCATGTGTCTGGGGCAAACTGCGCCCGACGGCGGCGAGATCCATGCGATGGGCATGCAGATGCCGCGTGATGCGCGCGCCATCAAGGCGCGGCTGGGGGTAGTGAGCCAGCTGGACACGCTGGATCCGGACTTTAATTTGGAAGAAAACATCCTGGTCTATGGCCGCTACTTTGGCATGAAGACGGCAGACATCCAGGCGCGGGTGCCCCAGCTACTGGAGTTTGCCTCCCTCACGCACAAAGCCAAGAGCAAACCCGGCGAACTGTCGGGCGGCATGAAGCGGCGCTTGAGCCTGGCCCGCGCGCTGGTGAACGACCCCGATCTGTTGCTGCTGGACGAGCCCACTACGGGGCTAGACCCGCAGGCCCGCCACCTGATGTGGGAGCGGCTACAGGTGCTGCTCCAGCAAGGCAAATCGATCCTGCTGACCACCCACTTCATGGACGAGGCCGAGCGTTTGTGCAGCCGCCTGCTGGTGATAGACCATGGCAGAAAAATAGCCGAGGGCAGGCCGCGTGATTTGATCCGCGAGCACCTGGAGCCGGACGTGGTGGAGGCGTTTGGCCAAGCTGGCGGTGACCCCGGGCAGCCCAATGCGCTGGCGCTACAGGGCAGCCCGCTGGCGCAGCACGCCGCGCGGGTGGAGGTGAGCGGTGAGACGGTGTTTTTCTACACCCGCGATGCCGCGCCCTTGCTGCACGCACTGGAGGCTTACCCGCAACTGCGCACCTTGCACCGCCCGGCTAATTTGGAGGATTTGTTCCTCAAACTCACGGGTCGCCAGATTCGGGAGGAAGGATGATGACTATGAAAATAATAGCTGCTCCCACACATAATCAGCTGGCTACCAGCCAAAACCCACCTGAAAAACCGTCGCTGTGGCGCGCACCGTCGATCACCGCTCGTTGGTGGCCGGTGTTTTTGCGCAACCTCTTGGTGTGGAAAAAGCTGGCCATCCCCAGCCTGGTGGGCAACATTGCTGAGCCCTTGATTTGGCTGGTGGCCTTTGGCTACGGCATGGGCGCGCTGGTGGGGCAGGTCAACCTGAACGGCCAGCAGGTGCCCTACTTATTGTTCCTGGCCAGTGGCTCGATTTGCATGAGCGCCATGCAGGCGGCCAGCTTTGAGGCGCTGTACTCCGCCTTCTCGCGCATGCAGATGCAAAAGACCTGGGACGGCATCATGAACGCGCCCGTGAGCCTGGACGATATTGTGTTGGCCGAGACGCTGTGGGCGGCCTACAAGGCGATTTTCACCGTGAGCATCATCATGGGGGTGATGCTGCTGCTGGGCATCGGCCACCACTGGACGCTGCTGCTGGCCTGGCCGGTTCTGCTGCTGGTGGGCATTACCTTCTCCTGCATCGCCATGGTGTTTACCGCGCTGGCCAAGGGCTATGATTTTTTCACCTACTACTTCACGCTGTTTCTCACGCCCATGATGTTCCTCTCGGGCGTGTTCTTCCCGCGTGACCAGTTGCCCGGCTGGGTGCAAAGCATTACCCAGTGGCTGCCGCTGAGTGCAGCGATTGACTTGGTGCGGCCCCTGTTCATGGGCCAATTGCCCAGCGCGCCGGGGCGCAATCTGGCGATTTTGCTGGTGTGTGCAGTGGGAGCGTTTTGGCTGGCGATGGCGCTGATTCGCAAGCGGTTTCGGGCTTAGACACGCGCAGCTTCAGCGCATTTGCTCGGCTACCCAGGTAGCCAGTTGCGCCACGGCATCGTCGGTGGCCGCAGTGAGGGCGCGCACCCCGCCTGCGGCATCTTGGCTAGGGGCCGGTGCCGTGGCTTGCACGCTGCGCTGGGCTACCAGTTTGTTGGCGTTGAACAGGCTGGCGTGCAGGCGCACTGCGCCGCTGCTGCTGGCGGGTGCGTCAAACTGCTGGCTAAACTCGTCCAGCTCGACTTTCAGCACCCAAGGCGTTGCCCCATCTGCCGGGCCCAGCACCGGGCCGCGCGCGGCGAGTGCGTCGCGCAGGCGGGTGCGCACCAGTTGCGCAGGCGGTATGCTCCAGCGCGCCAGGGCATAGGGGCGCAGTTGCTGCGCGTCGGCATAGGCCAGGCGGTACACCACCGCCAAGCCGTCCAGGGCGGTGCTGGCATCCACCTCGGCCAAGGCCAGTGCCACCGGGCTGGGTGCCGTTCCAGTGGCTTTGGCAGCGGCGCTGGCGCTGCTGGTGGGCACAGGGCCAAAGTCGTACGCGGCTTTGGCTACCGGGGCTTGCGGGGTGGCGCAACCCGCCAGTGCCAGTGCGGCGCAGGTGGCCAGAGCCGCGCTGAGCGCTCCAGCGTCCATGAAAGCGCTCGTTTCTATACTGTTTAGCGCCTTAGCCAGCAAGAACCTTGCGGGAGCAGCTATAGAATGCATAGTAGATGGGGTGCGTTCAGAAATTGCCATGGTGTGTCCTATCGCGCTGCGGCGGGGGCCAAAGACGGTGCTGAGATGGCTGCAGGCGCTACAAAGCCTGGCTCACCGGGGCCGGGCAGCGCGCTGCCGCTGCCATAGATCAGGCTTTGCGGGTTGTCGCCCAGTTGGTTGAATACGCGGGAGATGTTGCGGGCGCTTTTGCCAGTGTCGTCGGCAGCGCGCGCGGCGCGAGGCAGGGTGTTGGCGTTGAGGGTTTGCACGCTGCCCGCCAAGGCGGCGCTGCCCAGGCTGAGCTGGTCCAGCACACCGCCTTTTTCAGTCATTTTGCCGGTCAGCGCGGTCACGGCGGCGCCCGCGCTGCTGGCCGCGCGCGTGGTCTCGCTGGCAGTTTTATTCAGCTCTTGCGCGGTCTTGCTAAATTCTCCGGCAGTGGTTTGCAGCGCAGCCATGGTGGCGCGGGTGTCTTTGACCAAGGCCGGAATATTGGTGCGCTCTGGGCCAAACTGCGCGTCGGCAATGGCCTCAATGCGTTGGGACATTGCACCGATTTTCGCGGCACTCTGCGCCGTGGTCTGCACCGTGTCCATCAGTATTTTCTGGTTGTCCGTCGAGAGCAATTGGTTCAGCAGCTTGCTGGTGTCTTCGACCTGCATCAAGAGCTTGGTGCCTTGGTCAGACAGGCTGGCAAACAAACCGGGGTGCAAGGGGATGCGTGTGGGCTCAAAGCGGCTGGTGGTAAGCGGCTCTTTGGACGGGCCTTCGTCGTCCAGTTGCACATAGGCCAGGCCAGTGACGCCTTGAAAGTTCAACGTAGCAAACGTAGATTTGGTCATGGGTACATTGGTGTTGATCGCCAGGCGCACCAGCACATTGCCTTTGGTTTGCGGGTCAAAGTCGATTGACTCCACCTTGCCTACCGGTATGCCGCGGTAGCGCACCGCGGCCTGCTCCGCCAGGCCAGTGACCGACTCGCTGGTGGTCAGCTCGTACACGTCGCGCAGCTTGGAGTCGCGCGCCAGCCAGGCGGCCAGCGCGATCACCAGCGCGGTGACAAACAGCACAAAGGCGCCAGCGGCTAAAGCATGTGATTTATTTTCCATCAGAGTTCCTCCAAACCATAATCCTTAGAGCCTATGGATATTGCATTGGTTGCAGCGCGAGTTTTACACCTTTGTAGCGCGGTCATGTAACAACACCTGCGCGCGCTGCCCGCGCGCGCCCAAGAAAAACGTGTCAATAAAGGGGTGCTTGAAAGCCAGCACCTCTTGCGGCGTGCCGACGGTGATGACTTTTTGGTCGGCCAGCACGGCCACGCGGGTGGACAGCTCAAACAGCGTGTCTAAATCATGCGTCACCATCACCACCGTCAGGCCCAGCTCCTGGTGCAGGCTGCGCAGCAGGGTGCAAAAGCCATCGGCGCTGCTCGGGTCCAGCCCGGCAGTGGGTTCGTCCAGCAGCAACAGGGGCGGGTCCATGATGAGGGCGCGCGCCAGCGCCACGCGCTTGACCATGCCGCCGGATAAATCGGCGGGCATTTTACTGGCCTGCTTGGCCTCCAGGCCGACCATTTGCAGCTTGACCAAGGCGGCATCGTGGATCACATCCTCCGGCAGGGTTTGCAGCTCGCGCAACGCAAAAGCGATGTTGTCCAGCACGCTGAAGGCCGAGAACAGCGCACCGTGCTGGAACAGCATGCCCACCTTGCTGGCCGCGCCGCGCGCGCCCAAGCTGGCCACCGACTCGCCCAGCACACGGATGCTGCCGCGCGCTGGCGTCTCCAGCCCCAAGATTTGCCTGAGCAGCACGGTTTTGCCGGTGCCTGAGCCGCCCACCAAAGAGATCACTTCCCCGCGCCGAACCGTCAAATCCAGGTCTTTGTGAATCACGGATTCTGCGTCGGCCTTGGTAAACACCGTCCACAGTTGGTGGATCTCCACGACGTTGTGGGTCGTATCGGCCACCAGGTTGGCACCCGTCGTTCTGCCGTCAGTAGGGGTGGGGGTGGGTGCTGCGCCGCTCATATGCCGACGTCCTTGAACACCACGGCAAACACCGCGTCGACCAAAATCACCACCGTGATCGAGGTGACCACCGAGGCGGTGGTGCCTTGGCCCAAGCTCTCGGTGTTGGGCTTCACAAGCAGGCCAAAATGGCAGCCTATCAATGCAATCAGCAGGCCGAACACTACGGTTTTACCCAGCGCTAAAACCAGGTTGGACAGCTCCACCGCTGCGGGCAAGGCGTTGATAAAGAAGCGGGGCGTGATGCCCAGCGCGGCATCGGCGGCCACCATGCCCCCCACCAGCGCGGCCACCGTCGTCCACACGCTGATCAGTGGCATGGCCAATGCCAAGGCGAGTGCGCGCGGCATCACCAAGCGAAACCCGTGGGGGATGCCCATCACCCGCATCGCGTCGAGCTCTTCAGTCACGCGCATCACGCCAATTTGCGCGGTGATGGCCGAGCCCGAGCGCCCGGCGATCAAAATGGCCGCCAGCATGGGGCCCAGCTCGCGCACCAAAGACACACCCAGCAAATCGACAATAAACGCATCGGCACCAAACTGCTTGAGCTGCAGCGCGCTCAGGTAGGCCAGCACCACGCCGATCAAAAACCCCACCAGCGCGGTAATGGGCAGGGCGGTGGCACCAAACTGGTACAAATGCCCCGAGATATCGCGCCACGGCCCCTGGCGTGGGGCTTTGGCAAAACGGACCACGTCCAGCAGCAGTTGGCCGATCAAACGGGTGAAGCTGCGCGCATGCGAGAGCGCCAGCAAGGTGATGTCACCCAAAGCCAAATAGCGCTGCTGAAGGGTACGTGCAGGCTCTACGGGTGCGGCAGTAGTGAACTGCGCCACATGCTCCAGCACCGCGCGCTGCGCTGGCAGCATCTCGATGCGCGCAGGCCAAGCGCCGCCCCAGTGCTTCCACAAGAGTTGCGCGCCGATGTGGTCTAGCTGCTCGATACCGCGCAAGTCCCAGGCTGCATGGGTGGGGGCGGTGGCGGCACCACGCAGGTTCGACAGACTTTCTTGCAGCGCCCGCCAGTGCCCGGCATCCGCCACTTGGGCGGATGTCCAGCGGCCCAGCACAGCCAGCCGCGCGCCGTCAGCCGCGGCCTGGCTTTCTATGCGGGGTTGGGTGGAGTCCATAGACGTGGGTCTCAGTCCACGCATGTTAACTGGTTCACTCCGGGGTGGTGTCGTGGCTTGTTTTGCAGGCGGTGGGTGCGCTGTGCGCTTGGTGAGCACAGCGCACTGCTGTTTGGCGGGTCGCCTTGATACCATGAATATTCACTAAATCGTAGCACTCCATCTATATAAGACAGCGGGGTACAGAGGTTTAAGTTGAAAATTGCCAGGCTTTGGGAGAGGGAGCCGCTTTGTGTGCAAAACCTGCCGGGCAGACACCCCGTTGCGCATTTTTTGCACTTTCATTACTATTTATTCCATAGCTGCTCCCGCATGATTTGAGACGGCTACAGGCTGATTCACACCCAAAGCATCGCTCAGCATGGCGGTTTTGGAGGGTTTGGAGCGTTTGGGAGCGTCTGCAGGCCTGGACATACGGCAAATGCTCGATCACACCGGGGTGCAGGCTGAGCCGCCATGCATATCCCCGGCACGCGGGCCGCCGCTGCGGGCTAGGCCTGCGTCGGTCGCAGGTTCAAAACCCATTGGCGAACGGCGGCTTCACCATTTTTTCCATGGCATTGGCTGCGACGGTTCAAACGGCAGGGATCTGTGGCTTTTGAGTGCCCCAAATCCGTGCCATACCTGGCCTCATGCGATTGAATTTCCTATCCGTATCCGTTTACCGATCAACCATTCGCTGTGGATGCGTAGCGACGGTGTGTTTCACAATGATTAGAAAAGCCATACGGTACAATCCCGTAAGTTATCTCAACACAGGAGTTACGAAATGACCGCCGTTGCCCGATTTGATCTCACCATGGATGCCGCCGATAAAGACCTGGTGGCCCGTGCCGCTGCGCTGATGGGTGCGACCATGGCTGGCTTTGTGCGGGCGGCAGCGAAAGAGAAAGCCCTGGCGCTGCTGGACAGCCAATCGCGCATTACCTTGTCTGAGCGCGATTTTGCGTCGTTCTCGAAGGCGCTCAATGGCGCCTTCAAGCCGAACCACGCCTTGAAGGGTGCACTGGCTGCGGCTAACAAATCTGTGAAACGCGCAGCCTAGCGTGTGGGAAGAACACGCTTTTGACCCCGAGCGGCACGACCGCGCGGGTTTTAGCTGCGGTGTGCCCGCGCTGGACGACTACTTGCACCGCTTTGCTGCGCCGCAGCGCCGCAAAGGTGTGAGCACCGTGTTTGTGCTGACACAGGCTAGTGCGCCGAGCCTGATCTTGGGCTACTACACCTTGAGCGCCGCCCAGGTGGACGCTGCCAGCTTGGGCAGCACAGAGCAGAAAAAGCTGCCCCGGTACCCCGTGCCCTGCTTTCGCATGGGCCGCTTGGCCTGCCGCGCAGACCGGCAAGGCCAAGGCTTGGGCAAACTGTTGATAGCGTGCGCCGTAGAGCGCTGCCTGCAAGCGCGCAAACAGGTGGCCGCGTTTGCGTTGATCGTCGATGCCAAAGACAAAGCCGCACAATCGTTTTACATTCACTACGGCTTCAAGCCTTGCGCCGATGCGCCTATGTCACTGTATTTGCCTTTGGGTGCGGCTTGAACAGGGCTAACACCCGACCCGACCGCTAGCCCGGATCTTTACTTAAAACGCCAAGATGTGCTGCCCGTCCCGCAGCCAAGGATCATCCCGCCAACCACACATTGTCCAGGGCCTGCCGAGCCGCCGCGATCACCACATCGTCTGATCGCTTGGCCAAATGCACAAAGCACAGCGTGCAGTCCAGCGACACCTTATCCGCGATCACCAGGCCGCGTGACTGCGACTCGCGCATGGCAATCGAGTCGCGCACCAAGCTCAGGCCCACGCCGGAGCGCACCAGGTCGAGCATGGAGGCCTCTTGGTCTACCAATGCAGCGCGTTTGGGCGCGATGCCCAGGGGCGCGAGCACGCTGGCGAGCAGGCGGTGGTGGGTTGAGGCTTCGGGCGTGGTGATCCACGGCAGGGCGCTCAAGGCGCGCCAGTCGCGCCCCTGCACTTGGGGGCCCCAGCCAGCCGGGGCGAGCACACGGTAGGTAAAGCGGGTGAGAGGTATTGCTATTAATTCAATAGCTGCTCCCGCAGTATTCTGTGAGGCTAGAAGCTTATTTTGCTTTAAATCACCGCCCAGCAGTTCATGCGGCATAGCCAAATAGAAACCCACGTCCAAGCTGCCTTGGGCAAGCTGGGCCAGCACCTCGCCGCTCATGGCCTGGCGCAGCTCGGTGTCGATCTGCGGGGCCGATTCGACCAGTTGTTTGAGAAACTCGCCCAAGCGGGTGAACTCGGGGTCCAGGATGGTGCCTACCCGCAGCGTGCCGCGCAGGGTGCTGTGCAGGCTGCGTGCGCTTTGGCCAAAGTCTTGCAGCGCGACCAGCACTTTTTCGGCTTGCGGCAACAGGGCCGCACCATCGCGTGTGAGGGCCAGGCCTTTGGCGGTGCGGGTAAACAACTGGAGCCCGCTGCGCTCTTGCAGGGCCTTGATTTGCAGGCTGACTGCGGGCTGGGTGAGGTGCAGCTTGGCCGCCGCGCGCGAGACATTGCCCTCGCGCGCGACAAAGCAAAAGGCTTTCAGGCTGGGTAGGTCGTAGCCGCCCTCCAGGCGGGTGGGCAACGCTGCGATGGCAGGCGGAGCGCGGCGCTTGGTTGGGGAGGAGGAGCCGGGAGGGGCGGGTGCGGCGGCAGGCATGCTGGGCACTATAAATCAAACTTATATGCATTGTTTGCCGATGTCATTGGCTTTTGCCCGTTAAATTGGCGAAAATAGCGGGTTAACTTCACCGCACACCCCAAGGACACGCCATGAGTATTTCAAATATCGACCATTACATTGCAGGCCGCGTTGCCGCCAACGTCGCCGGGGCCGCTGGTCGTAGCCAACCCGTCACCAACCCCGCCACCGGTGCTGTCACGGGCCGTGTAGCCCTTGGCTCAGCCGCCGATGTAGCTGCCGCCGTAGCCGCCGCGCAAGCCGCGTTCCCGGCCTGGGGCGACGCAGCGCCGCTCAAGCGCGCCCGCGTGATGTTCAAGTTCTTGGAGCTGCTCAATCTGCACAAAGACGACCTGGCCCGCATGATCACCGCCGAGCACGGCAAGGTGTTTACCGACGCGCAAGGCGAAGTCACACGCGGCATTGAGATTGTCGAGTTTGCCACCGGCATACCGCAACTCCTCAAGGGCGACTACACCGATCAAGTGGGCACCGGCATTGACAACTGGGTGATGCGTCAGCCCCTGGGCGTGGTGGCGGGCATTACGCCGTTTAACTTTCCGGTGATGGTGCCAATGTGGATGTTCCCGGTGGCGATTGCTGCGGGCAATACGTTTATTTTGAAGCCCAGCCCGATTGACCCCTCCCCTGCATTGTTCATGGCCGAGCTGCTGAAAAAAGCCGGGCTGCCCGACGGCGTGTTCAACGTCATCCAAGGTGACAAAGAAGCCGTGGACGCCCTGTTGGTGCACCCCGATGTGAAGGCTGTGTCTTTTGTCGGCTCCACCCCCATTGCCAACTACATTTACGAGACCGGCGCGCACCACGGCAAGCGCGTGCAGGCCCTGGGCGGCGCGAAGAACCATATGGTGGTGATGCCCGATGCTGACCTGGAGCAGTCGGTGGACGCACTCATCGGCGCAGCCTACGGATCGGCAGGCGAGCGCTGCATGGCGATCTCGGTCGCCGTGCTGGTCGGCGATGTGGGCGACAAGATCATGGGCAAACTGACCGAGCGCACCCAGGCGCTGAAGATCAAAAACGGCACCAACCTGGATGCCGAGATGGGCCCCATCGTCACCAAGGCCGCGTTTGACCGCATCACTGGCTATATCGACGTGGGTGTGGCGCAGGGTGCAGATTTGCTGGTCGATGGCCGCAAGTTTGCCATGAAAGAAAGCGGTTGCGAGCAAGGTTTTTGGCTCGGCGGCACGCTGTTTGACAACGTCAAAGCCGACATGCGCATCTACAAAGAAGAGATTTTCGGCCCGGTGCTGGCCTGCGTGCGCGTGAAAGACTTTGCCGAGGCGGTAGCACTCATCAACAGCCACGAGTTTGGCAACGGCGTGAGCATCTTCACCCGCGACGGCGGTGTAGCCCGCGAGTTTGGCCGCCGCATCCAGGTGGGCATGGTTGGCATCAACGTGCCGATTCCCGTGCCGATGGCCTGGCACGGTTTTGGCGGTTGGAAGAAGAGCCTGTTTGGCGACATGCACGCCTACGGCGAAGAGGGTGTGCGCTTTTACACCAAGCAAAAATCCATCATGCAGCGCTGGCCCGACAGCATTGCCAAGGGTGCAGAGTTTGCGATGCCGACGAGCAAGTGATCGATTGATTCAAAAAGTGATATATTTGTATCACTTTTGGAGAGCACCATGATTACAGCAACCTTGCGCCGTTGGGGTGGATCGGTGGCCTTGCCGATCCCCAAAAAGCTCCTGTCACTGGCCTGCCTGCAAGTGGGCCACGATGTGGTGATGGACGTGCAAAACGGCAAATTGGTGATTGAGGCCGCAAAGCCGCAATGGACCCTGGCACAACTGATGAAAGAGCACAAAGCACTCAAGCTACCGCGTGACGATGCCTGGCTGGACTTGCAGGATTTGCCTTCGGAGCGCCTCTGAAGTGGCAGTAAAACTTGCGCAACGGGGCGAGCTTTGGATGGTGGATCTCAATCCCACCAAGGGGCGTGAGCAAGCAGGCGTACGTCCGATATTTGTGCTCTCACCCGCCGACGACACCTTGGCTATTGTGCTGCCCGTCAGCCAGGGCATTACGCTTGCCCGCAGTGCGGGGTTTGCGGTGTCGCTCACCGGCGCTGGCCTGCACACCCAAGGTGTTGTCATTTGCAACCAGCCCCGCACCATCGCGCTGCGCGAGCGCAACGGCCGCAAACTGGAAAAAGCGCCCGACTACATCGTCGATGAAGTGCTCATGCGCATCGCTCCTTTGGTAACCTGAAACATGACCCACCCTATTTTTGACTACATCATCATCGGCGGCGGCACCGCCGGTTGCCTGCTGGCTAACCGCTTGAGCGCTGACCGATCCAAACACGTTTTGATGATTGAAGCTGGCGGCAAGGACGACTACCACTGGATCCATATTCCCGTGGGTTACCTTTACTGCATAGGCAACCCGCGCACGGATTGGCTGTACAAAACCGAAGCCGAAAAGGGCCTCAATGGCCGCGCTTTAGGCTATCCGCGCGGCAGGGTGCTGGGCGGGTGCAGCAGCATCAACGGCATGATCTATATGCGCGGCCAAGCGCGGGACTACAACCAGTGGGCGCAGCTCACAGGGGACGACGCATGGCGCTGGGACAACTGTTTGTCCGACTTCAAGGCACATGAAAATCACTACAGTATTGATAGCTACTCCCGCAATATTCCAAAGGGCCAAAGCCCGAAAGTGCCTCAAGAACTGGCCGATGTCCATGGCCACCCCAGTACGGGTAGCAGCGGTGAGTGGCGGATTGAAAAGCAGCGCCTGCGCTGGGACGTGTTGGACGCTTTCTCGCAGGCGGCGCAACAAGCGGGCATACCCGCGACCAATGACTTTAACCGTGGCAGCAATGAAGGTGTGGGCTATTTTGAGGTCAACCAAAAGAGCGGTCTGCGCTGGAACGCCGCCAAGGCTTTTGTGCGGCCGACCTGCTATGGCCGCACCAATTTTGAGATGTGGACGCATGCCCATGTATCCCGCCTGATTCTGGAAAAGCAGCCCGACGGCAGCCAGCGATGCACCGGCGTAGAGGTGTGGACAGGCAATAAAATGCTGACCGTGCAGGCCAGCGCTGAAGTAATTTTGACCGCAGGTGCCGTGGGTAGCCCGCAAATTTTGCAGCTCTCGGGTATTGGCAATGCCGCCGATCTCAAAAGCAAAGGTGTTGAACCCATTGTGGATTTACCCGGCGTGGGAGCCAACTTGCAGGATCATTTGCAAATTCGTGCGGTGTTCAAGGTGCAAGGCGTGGACACCTTGAACGTGCTCGCCAACTCTTGGTGGGGCAAGGCCAAAATTGGTCTGGAATACGCGCTTAAACAAACCGGCCCGATGAGCATGGCCCCCAGCCAATTGGGTGCCTTTACCCGCAGCAGCCCCGACCAGCCCTACCCGAACATTGAATACCATGTGCAGCCGCTCAGCCTGGACGCGTTTGGCCAGCCACTGCACACCTTCCCGGCTTTCACAGCCAGCGTGTGCAACCTGAACCCCACCAGCCGGGGTACGGTCAACATCACCTCGAATAAGTTTGAAGATGCGCCCGCGATTGCGCCCAACTACCTGAGCACCGATGCCGACCGCAAAGTAGCTGCCGACAGCCTGCGCATCACGCGCAACATCGTGAACCAACCGGCGTTGGCCAAATACCAGCCGCAGGAATGGAAACCGGGCGTGCAGTTCCAAACCGACGATGAGTTGGCCAAACTGGCGGGCGATATTGCCACCACCATCTTTCATCCGGTAGGCACGGCCAAGATGGGCAAAGCCGATGACCCGATGGCGGTGGTGGACGCGCACCTTCGGGTGCGGGACGGCAAGGGCGGCCTGGTGCATGGTCTGCGGGTGGTAGATGCCAGCGTGATGCCCACCATCACCAGTGGCAACACCAACAGCCCTACCTTGATGCTGGCGGAGAAAGCGGCGCGCTGGATTGTTCAGGGCATATGAAAGTTACCGGCGCGACCTGCGGTGAGCGCGCTGGTTTGCAGGGCCTGCAAGTCTGTCTCACAGGTGATTTCGGATTGGCCGCCCAAAGGGAAAATCCTAATGCCCAACCCAAGCCAGTGGGCCTATATTCACTCCACTTCTGTTCGGTACGCCGAACCTGAGGGCCCGAGGAGACAAAAGATCACAAAGCGCCTACCCTTGCTGCTTTGTACATCATCAAAAGGCCAACCTAACCGGTTGGCCTTTTGTTTTTCAGCTCAGCTCGGCATCTTCTACCGCGATGGCCTTGCGCGAGTAAGCATCGGTAATGGCCACCCGGGAATTGAACGCACGCGATTTTTTGGCCAGTTTGGACGCATCGTGCATGGACTCTTGTGACAGCCCAGCACTGTCGGAGACAAAGCTGGTGTCTGCCGAACTCGTTTTGCTTGCACGGCTAGAGCGGTTAGCCCAACCACCGCGTGGATCGCGGGTCGCTGGCAAGCGGGCGATGCCCACGCCAATATCCGCCTTGAACTCTCTGGGCGAGGTGCTGTAGGGGTTGAGCATATAGGGCTTGCGCACGGCGACCGCCAGGCGCAGCCCAATGGTGCGCAACACACTGGGGCGTTTGACGCTTTCTATGATTACGACAAAACTGGTGTCGTCGTAGCGGCCCACTTCAGTAGAGGCGCCCACGCTTTGGCGCATCCGCGCAGCAATACTGTAGATCACCTGTTCCAGCGCATTGTTGCCCAGCTCTTGGCGCAGTTGGGGCGCATTGAAAATCTCTACGCAAAAAATGGCGGTCTCTTGCCGGTTGCGCCGGGCGCGTGCAATGGTTTGCTCGACCCGTTTGATCAGCGCGGCACCGGTCCACAGCTGGGTCAGCAGGTCTTTTTCGCGGTGCATGGACATGGCGCGGCGCATGCGCAAAAACTCGGTATTTCGCCGCCATACTGCCACCAGGCAACCCACCAGATAGGCTGTGATGGAGATAGCAGCCATGGCTTGCAGCGCCACGTTGTTGGCTATGGCGTGCAGTGCTACTGCATACAACCCCACAACGCCAAACACCAAGGCCGCAGTGGCCCCAGCCATAGGCCAGGCAAACCGGTCCCCCAGTAGCGCTGAGCGCAGCACCAGCCAGAACGTAGCCAGCGCGCACAGGCTCACCACCAAGGCCGTCCACTCCAGCGCTTCGGTGTATGTGGGCCACAGCACGCCCGATAGCGCCAGAGCGCTGACGATGACAATGGCCATCAGGCCGCGCTGCACAAATTGGTCATGCTGGTGGGCGCGCAAAAACTGCATCAGCCCCAAGGTGCCGACACAGCCAGCAACGGGGCCCGTGGCCAGCGTAAGGAGTTGCACCGCCTTTTGGGGTAAAGCAGATATGAAAACAGCCAACAAGCCACTGCAAGTGGCCACAAACAGCCCAGCTGCAAGGGTAAACACAGCCAGGTGCAGGCCCGTCACCGTGCGGGTGGCCAAGGCATTGAGCAAACCGGCAACCAAACACACCGTAAAAACACCCAAGCTGGCACTCCACAGCGCGATTTCTGCAATGGTCATAGATCAGATGCATTTGGTAGCATATGTATGAGTCTAATGCATGTTGGTGGGGAGCCCATGCGCGCTGGCGTGGTCTTGCCAAGTACTTGGCTAGGGTGTTGTTTTAGCTGTTACGGTCGGGCCCGTGGTGGCGCTGTGGATGGCCGCGCTCACCCCCGCCGGGGGCCAGGGCAGCTCGCTGGCGCTGCGCGGCTTGCCAATCGGGGCTGAGGCTTGGCCCTTTTGCACGGCAGCCATGTCCTGCTCGTTGGGGTATTGGCCTAGCAGCCAGTAGTCAAACGCCCGCCGGGCAATGGGTGCGGCATGCTCCGAGCCAAAGCCTGCGTTCTCCACAATCACGGCAATCGCGATGCGCGGCGCGTCTGCGGGCGCAAACGCCATGTACAGGGCGTGGTCGCGCTGGTGCTCCTCCATTTTGCGGGCATCATAGCGCTCTCTTTGGCCAATGCCCACCGCCTGGGCCGTGCCGGTTTTTCCGCCACTGGTGTACCCAGCGCCCGCAAACACGCGGGCCGAGGTGCCCTCGACGGTGACGCCTACCAAGGCCCGGTGCACCACCGCCACATTCTCCGGTTTGTAGCCCAAGTCGATCGGCGGCTGCGGGGGCACAGGTATGCGCTCGGGCAGCATCGCATCTTGGGTGGCGATCACGACCCGGGGTTTGTGTTTGATGCCCGCGTTGGCCAGCACCGCAGTGGCCTGTGCCAGCTGCAGCATGGTAAAGGCGTTGTAGCCCTGGCCGATACCCAGCGAGATGGTCTCGCCCGCGTACCATTTTTTTTGCTCCGAGCGTTTGTAGTAGTTGCGCTTCCAGTCGGTGCTGGGCAGCACACCGCGCACCTCGCCGTTGATGTCAATGCCGGTGATCTGCCCAAAACCCAGCGGTTTCATAAAGTCATGCATCGCATCGACTCCCAGCTCATTGGCCAGGGAGTAGTAGTACACATTGCTGGATTTGACGATGCTGCGGTACATGTCTACCGCGCCCAGGCCGCCATCGCCATGGCTGCGAAAGGTGTGCCCTGCGAAATTCCACGACCCGGCATCGTTAATGATGGTGGAGGCCGCACGCTTGCCGTTCTCCAGCGCGGCCATGGCCATGAACGGCTTGTAGGTGGAACCTGGCGGATAGGTGCCGCGCAAGGCCCGGTTGAGCAGGGGTTTGTCGATGGACTCGTTGAGCAGGGCCCAGTTTTCATTGTCAATCCCCTCTACAAACAAATTGGGATCAAAGGTGGGCTTGCTGACAAAGGCCAGCACCTCACCGTTGCGTGGGTCGATCGCCACCAGTGCGCCACGCCGCTCGCCAAACATGTCTTCGATCAGTTTTTGCAGCTTGACATCAATCGACAGTTGCACCGTGCTGCCCGGAGAAGCGGGCGTACTGGCCAGCCTGCGCACGGCGCGGCCACCGGCGGAGGTTTCCATCTCCTCCACCCCCGTGATGCCGTGCAGCTGGCGCTCAAAACTTTGCTCCACCCCGAGCTTGCCGATGTAGTCCGTCCCTTTGTAATTGACCTGCTGCTCCTCGGGCCAGTCGTCAATGGTCTCTTTTTCTTTCTGGTTGATGCGCCCGATGTAGCCCACCACATGGCTGGCCAATTCGCCATACGGGTAGTTGCGAAACAGCCGGGCTTTGATGTCTACGCCCGTAAAGCGAAAACGCTGCGCGGCAAACTTGGCGACCTCCTCGTCCGTCAAGCGGGTGCGGATGGGTAAAGACTCAAAACTCTTGGACTCGTCCATCAGCTTTTTAAACCGCTTGCGGTCGCGCGGTGTGATCTCGACCAAAGCGCTCAGTTGGTCAAAGGTATCGTCCAGGTTGCTGACCTTGGAGGGCGTTATCTCCAAGGTGTAGGCAGAGTAGTTGGTGGCCAGTACCAAGCCGTTGCGGTCCAGAATCAACCCCCGATTGGGCACAATCGGAACCACGGCGGTGCGGTTGCTCTCAGCCTGCTCATCCAGATCTTCGTGGCGAAACACTTGCAGCCACACCAGGCGCGAAGCCAACACCGTAAACGCCACCAGCACCCCCATGCTGGCGATCAGCACCCGCCGGCGAAACCGCACCAGCTCAGCTTCCACGTTGCGTAGTTCAGTCATAACGACGCAGCGCAGTACACGCAGTGACAAGCGTGGGGGCCATACTCCGCAGCGCCGGGCCGACCCAAGCAAGGAAGGCCCCCACGGGGGGCAGCGCAGTACACGCAGTGACAAGCGTGGGGGCCATACTATAGAGGTCTATTGGCATCGCGATCTGGCGCGCGGCGCTGGGGGGCTAGCAAAATTATGGAGATCAGCGGCCACAGCAGGGCCTCCAGTGCGGGTGCCAGAAACAACTCGAAGCCGGGGAACACTCCACCGCCCAGCATGCGCACCGCCAGCTGCAGCGCATGGGCTGCTGCAAACAAAGGCAGTACCTGTAGCGCCTGCGAGGGCACGCTGAACCACAGCAAGCGGCGGTTCATGGCAATGGCCCCAAAACACATGGCGGCGTAACTCCAGGCGTGCTGGCCCAACAGCGCGGCCTGTTGCACATCCATGCCCACGCCAAAAAAGAAGGCTGCCCCAATGCCAATGCGCAGCGGCTGGTGCACCGCCCAAAACACCAGCACCAGGGCCAGGATGTCAGGTGTCCAGGCGGAGCGGCCCAGCGCCGTCGCCATCACAAAATTGAGCAGCATCGCCACCAGCAAGCTGCCCCAGATAAACAGCGGGTTGGCCGGGAGCAACAGCTGTTGGCCAGATCGCATGATCATTTGGCGGCTCCTTTTTTGCTGACTGTCGGCGCAGGCTCAGGCCGGGGCTTTTCTGGTAGTTGCGCCGACACCGGGTCGAGCACCATGACGTGCTTGGTGCTGTGAATCAGCGACAAGGGTTGGCAGTAAATTCGCGCAAAGGCAGAATCTGCGCGACGCTCGATTTTGTCCACCCGCGCCACAGACAGCCCTGCCGGATAGACCCCATCGACCCCGCTGGTGGCCAAAATATCGCCTTGCTGCACGTCGGCATTGCCCGCCATAAAGCGCAGCTCCAGGCTGCCGCCCTGGGTGATGGGATCCCCATAGGCTACGCTGCGGGCACCGGTACGGGTGTTGAGCACGGGAATGGCCTGCTCGCGGTCGATCACCAGCGTGACCTCACTGACCAAGGGGTGTACCCGCGTAACCTGGCCCAGCACGCCGGACTCGTCGATCACGGGCGAACCGGGCTTGACGCCTTGGGTCATGCCTTTGTCAATGATCACGCGGCGGGTGTACGGGTCTGCCGCGTCGTACAGCACCTCGGCCGCCTGCGAGGGTGTTTTAATCTGCTCGCGCAAGGTCAGCAGTTTGCGCAGCCGCGCATTCTCCAGCGACAACTGCTCCACTTGGGCGGCGCGCTGCGCCTGCAAAGCCAGCTTTTTACGCGCTTCGTCCTGCGACAGGCGCGCCGCTTGCAATGACTCAAAATACCCCGCACCACTTTGCGCCAGCAGCACCGGGCGCATGGCCAGCCACTGCAAGGGGAACAGCGCAGTAGCGACACTGGCGCGCAAGGGCTGGGTGATCTTGAAGCGCGTATCCGCCACCATTAAAAACACCGCCAAGGCGCTGAAAAACATCAGCTTGGACAGCGCTGAATGCCCCTGCTTAAAGAAGGGTGGAGGGGTGCGGTCGAGGGTGCCTAGTGGCACGGCGGTAATTCCGTAAGCTTATTCCGACGTGAAGATAGAGCCCATGCGCTCCATGCGCTCCAGCGCAATGCCGCAACCGCGCACCACGCAGGTCAGGGGATCTTCAGCCACCAGCACGGGCAGGCCGGTTTCTTCAGCCAGCAGGCGGTCCAGGTCGCGCAGCAGCGCGCCGCCGCCGGTGAGCATCATGCCGCGCTCGGCAATGTCGGCCCCCAGCTCGGGTGGGGTTTGCTCCAGCGCGTTTTTCACGGCACTCACAATATTGTTCAGCGGGTCGGTCAGGGCTTCCAAAATCTCGTTGCTGGAGATGGTGAAGCTGCGCGGCACGCCCTCGGACAGGTTGCGGCCCTTGACTTCCATCTCCTTGACCTCGCTGCCCGGAAAGGCGCTGCCAATTTTTTTCTTGATGGCCTCAGCGGTGGGCTCACCGATCAGCATGCCGTAGTTGCGGCGAATGTAGTTGATGATGGCCTCGTCAAACTTGTCGCCACCCACGCGCACCGAGCCTTTGTAGACCATGCCGCCCAGCGAGATCACGCCCACCTCGGTGGTGCCACCGCCAATGTCCACCACCATCGAGCCGCTGGCCTCGCTCACGGGCAGGCCAGCGCCGATGGCTGCTGCCATGGGCTCTTCGATCAAATACACCTCGCTGGCCCCCGCGCCCAAGGCGCTTTCGCGGATGGCGCGGCGCTCGACCTGGGTCGAGCCGCAGGGCACGCAGATGATGATGCGCGGGCTGGGCCGCATCATCGAGCGCGGATGCACCATTTTGATAAATTGCTTGAGCATTTGCTCGGTAACGGTAAAGTCGGCGATCACGCCATCTTTCATCGGGCGAATGGCCTCGATGTTGCCGGGTACTTTGCCCAGCATGGCCTTGGCCTCTTTGCCCACCGCCTGAATGGTTTTTTTGCCCTGTGGGCCGCCTTCATGGCGAATGGCGACGACCGATGGCTCGTCCAGCACGATGCCTTTGTCGCGCACAAAAATCAGGGTGTTGGCGGTACCCAAGTCAATTGCCAAGTCGGTGGAAAAGTACCGACGGAAAGCTGCAAACATCTTCTAATCCTCTCCAGCATGGTGCACGCCCAGGTCACACACCGCTGTACTTCTGTCTAAAATGGTTCTAAACCAGTTTTTTTGATGCAATTTAGCCCTGATTTAAGGCCTGCACACCAAAGGTTGGATAATACCGCATCCCCTGTGCATAACTTGGTTGAAGCGGCTGTTTTTGCTCTTATTTTTGATGCAGAAACACCAGCTTACAAAGCCCTGCCAGCCTTGACCACCGCCGTATTGGCTAATTTTTACCACGCTGTCCCTACGTATGTCCCTCAATTCGCAAGACATTGACCGCATTGCCCACTTGGCGCGGCTTGAACTCAAGCCCGAAGAGTCCCAGCGCATGCTGGGCCAAATCAACGGATTTTTCAACATCGTGGAGCAAATGCGTGCGGTGGACACCCAGGGTATCGAGCCCCTGGCCCACCCGGTTGCCGCCATCCAGGAGATGGCCCTGCGCTTGCGGGACGACATCGCCAGCGAGCCGAACCAGCGCGAAGCCAACCAAAGGAGCGCCCCGTCGGTAGAACGCGGCTTGTTTTTGGTGCCCAAGGTGATCGAGTAAAGAGCCGCCATGACCGCACTACATACCCTCAGCGTGGCCGCTTTAGCCAAAGAGCTGGCTGGCAAAAAAATCTCTGCTGTCGAGGCAGCCCAGCATTACCTCAAACGCATCCAGGCGCACAGCGATCTGGGCGCATTTTTAGCCGTGGACGACGATGCCACCCTGGCCCAAGCCCGCGCAGCCGATGCCCGTTTGGCCGCTGGTCAGACCACACCGCTGCTGGGCGTGCCCATCGCACACAAAGATATTTTTGCCACCAAAGACTTTGTGACCACCGCCGGGTCGAAGATGCTCAAGAATTATCGCTCGCCGTTTGATAGCACGGTGGTGGCCCAAATGGCGGCGCAAGGCGCTGTCACGCTCGGCAAGCTCAACTGCGACGAGTTCGCCATGGGCTCGGGCAACGAAAACTCCGCTTACGGCGAGGTGCGCAACCCCTGGGACACCACGCGCATCCCCGGTGGCTCCTCGGGCGGCAGCGCAGCAGCGGTGGCCGCAGGCCTGTGCGCGGCGGCCACGGGCACCGACACGGGCGGCTCCATTCGTCAACCGGCCGCGTTTTGCGGCATCACCGGCATCAAGCCCACCTATGGCCGCGCCTCGCGCTACGGCATGGTGGCCTTTGCCTCCAGCCTGGACCAGGCCGGGCCCATGGCACGCAGCGCCGAAGACTGCGCATTGCTCCTCACCGCCATGTGCGGCCCCGACCTGGACCGCGACTCCACGTCGCTGGACATGTCCGCAGAAGACTACTCGCGCTCTTTGAACGATAGCATCACAGGCCTGCGCATCGGCATCCCCAAAGAGTTTTTTGGCGATGGTTTGAGCGCCGACGTGCGCGCCGCTATCGACAGTGCTTTGAAGGAATATGAACAACTCGGTGCCACCCTGGTACCCGTCAGCCTGCCGCGCACCGAGCTGTCCATCCCCGTGTACTACATCATCGCCCCCGCAGAGGCCAGCTCCAACCTGAGCCGCTTTGACGGCGTGAAGTTTGGCCACCGCGCAGGCCAGTACACCGACCTGGCCGACATGTACCAAAAAACCCGCGCCGAAGGCTTTGGCGACGAGGTCAAGCGCCGCATCATGATCGGCGCCTATGTGCTCAGCCACGGCTACTACGATGCCTACTACCTGCAAGCGCAAAAAATCCGCCGCATGATTGCTGATGATTTTCAGCAGGCATTCAAGCAGTGCGACATCATCGCCGGGCCGGTAGCGCCCACGGTGGCCTGGAAAATTGGCGAAAAATCCGATGACCCGGTGGCTAACTATCTGGCCGATATTTTCACTCTCCCTGCGTCCCTGGCTGGCTTGCCCGGCATGAGCGTGCCCGCCGGTTTCGCTGCGTCCAAAGAAGGTGGCGGCATGCCGGTTGGCCTGCAGCTCATTGGCAACTACTTCTCTGAAGCCAAGCTACTCAACATGGCGCACCGGTTGCAGCAAGCGACTGATTTCCATTCACGCCAAGCTCCCGCCTTCATGGAGGGCATTTAACATGAACGCCACTGTGCAAACCACTGAGTCGATCACTGAGTCGATCACTGAATCAAGTGCCTCCACCACCGATTTCAAAGACGACCGCCAGGTCGATCTGTCCTTGTTGGTGCGCGGGTACGAAGTCGTCATCGGCTTTGAAACCCATTCCCAGCTTTCCACCCAGAGCAAAATTTTCAGCCGTGCCTCTACCGCCTTTGGGGCAGAGCCCAATACCCAAGCGTGCGCAGTGGATCTGGCCTTGCCCGGCACCCTGCCGGTGATGAACAAGGGTGCGGTCGAGCGCGCCATCCAGTTTGGCCTGGCCATTGGGGCACACATCGCCCCGCGCAGCATTTTTGCGCGTAAAAACTACTTCTACCCCGATCTGCCCAAGGGCTACCAGATCAGCCAGTTTGAGATCCCCGTGGTGCAAGGCGGTTCGGTGGAGTTCTTTCTCGGTGATGTGAAGAAAATCGTGCGCCTGGTGCGTGCCCACCTCGAAGAAGACGCAGGCAAGTCGCTGCATGAGGACGCATCCTTGGGTGCCGCAAGCGGAGCTCGCGGGGGCCAGTCCGGCATCGACCTGAACCGCGCAGGCACGCCGTTGCTGGAGATCGTTACCCAGCCCGATATGCGCTCCAGTGCCGAGGCAGTGACCTACGCCAAAGAGCTGCACAAAATCGTCACCTGGATTGGCATTTGTGATGGCAATATGCAAGAGGGGAGCTTCCGCTGCGATGCCAACGTGTCGGTGCGCAAGCCTGGCGACAAGTTTGGCACCCGCCGCGAGATCAAAAACCTCAACAGCTTCAAGTTCATGCAGCAGGCCATCGACTATGAAGTGCGCTGGCAGATTGAGCAGATCGAAGACGGCCACACCATCCAGCAAGCCACCGTGCTGTTTAACCCCGACACGGGTGAAACCCGCGCCATGCGCACCAAGGAAGATGCCGCTGACTACCGCTACTTCCCCGACCCCGACCTGCCGCCCCTGGTGATTGGCCGCGACTGGGTCGAGCGCGTGCGCGCCGAGATGACCGAGCTGCCGCGCGTGATGGCGGCGCGCTTTGTCAGTGACTACGATCTGTCCGACTACGATGCTGCTGCCTTGACGCAGAGTAAGGCTGTCGCTGCGTATTTTGAAGCAACCACTCACGCCTGCGTGCAGGCCAAGCTGGCCAGCAACTGGATCATGGGGGAAGTCTCGCGCCGTTTAAACATGGACAGTCTGACCATAGACCAATGCCCGGTGCCGCCTGGCAAGCTCGGCGACATGATCAAATGTATTGCTGACGGTACGATCTCCAACAATGCCGCAAAACAAGTGTTTGAAAGTCTGTGGAACTCTCCCAGTGATGGGCGCGGTGGCCATTTATTGCAAGATGTGGGCGAGATAATTACCACCCTTGGCCTCAAGCAAATGAACGACACGGGTGCGCTGGAAGCCATCATCGACGAGGTATTGGCCGCCAACGCCGATAACATCGCGCAGTACCGCGCAGGCAAAGACAAGGCCTTCAATGCCTTGGTGGGCCAAGCCATGAAGGCCAGCAAAGGTAAAGGCAACCCGGCGCAGATCAACGCCTTGTTGAAGGCCAAGCTGGGTTAACGCTGCGCGGGCGCGACTGGCCGGGACGCGCTGGCCACACCGGCCACACTGGCTGGGCTGGCCGCATTGGCCGGGCTGGCGGTGAGCAGCCACAGCGTTTTCAGCCTTCCCACCTCTTCGTCAAAACGCGCATTCACGCGTTTTTTCTCTACTTCCTGGTCCAGGATAAAGCGCTTTTGAACGGCTACGTTGGTGTCGTTGTCTTCGATTTGCCGCTTCAGGGATAGCGGTGCCTTGCTGGGGTTTTTTTTGTAGAACTCCATCTCGGTGTCCATCGTTTTGCGCTGCCCTGCCAGCTCCACGATACGCTTGGCGGCGGCCTGGGTTACCCCATCGATCTGCATCAGCGCCTCGGCGCGCTCTTTGTCGTGCACGGTGCGGTTGGGGTAGCGGGTCAGCAAGGCGCGCTCTTTGCGCTTTTCTTCGTTCAGGCGCAGCCGCTCCTCGGTCGCTTGCTTTTCCTTCTCGTCCACTATCCGTTGCTCATCCGCCGTCATCACAGGTTTGATGACGCGCTTGAGGGTTCCGCTGACGTTGAGTTCTTTTTGATCGCGGTCGGCGCACTCGGGGATCGGCCGGTCCGAGGTGAGCTTGCGGCCTTTGGAGTCCACGCAGGTATAAATGTTGCCCCACGCTAGCGCGCTGGCCAGGCACAGCCCGGCCCCTATCGTTAACTTGGCACGCAGTTTCATAAGGCTCCAGTGTAGCGCGTGGCCGTATCTGTACTTACCCTAACGCGCTTCTCCACCGGCGGGTTGTCAGGCCACGCCATACCGCGCGCGATAGGCCTGCACGGCGGCAGTGTGCTGCGCCATGCTGGCCCCGCTAGACTGCAAATACTGCAATAAATCGCTCAGTGTGGCAATCGCACACACCTGCAGGCCGAGCACGTTAGTGACATATTGCACGGCGCTATGGGCTACGTCTTGGGTTTTGCCGTCCTTGATTTCGGTGGCTTTTTCTTGCCGGTCCAGGGCGATAGTCACGGCGTGGGGCGTGGCACCCGCTGCGGTGATGATGGCAATCGACTCGCGTGCGGCGGTGCCTGCCGACATCACGTCATCTACGATCAGCACCCGGCCTTGCACGGGCGCACCTACCAGCGTGCCGCCCTCGCCATGGTCTTTGGCCTCTTTGCGGTTGTAGGCATAGGGCACATTGCGGCCCAGGCGCGCCAGCTCGATGGCCACCGCAGCGGCCAGCGGGATGCCCTTGTAGGCCGGGCCAAACAGCATGTCAAACTCGACACCGCTTTGCACAATGCGCTGCGCATAGAACTGCGCCAAACGGCCCAGCTT
>JAYVGI010000388.1:0-3381 GCA_043772355.1 Polaromonas sp. | reverse complement strand
GTAGATGATGGATTCGACGCCGTAATCCTGGAATTTTTTGGACAAATCAATCACGTCATGGCCTGAGAGCTTGCTCCAGCCGTCGGTGGCGACTTTGCCGTCTTTGGCGTCCAGCCCCACGATGATGTGGCCGGGGAACGCCGTGCAGGCGTCTTGCAGGAAGCCGGGGTTTTTGATGGCTGCCGTGCCGATGATGACGTATTGCAGGCCTGCGTCGATGTAGCGCTCAATGGTATCCAGGTCGCGGATGCCGCCGCCCAGCTGCACCGGAATGTCGCTGCCGACTGCGGCCAAAATTTTCTTGATGGCGGCAAAGTTTTGCGGCTTGCCTGCGAAGGCACCGTTCAAGTCCACCAGGTGCAGGCGGCGCGCACCTTTGTCGAACCAGCTTTGCGCCATGGCGGCCGGGTCGTCGCTGAAGATGGTGGACTGGCCCATGTCGCCTTGCTTGAGGCGTACACAGTGGCCGTCTTTGAGGTCGATGGCGGGGATGAGTTGCATAAAAATGTGTTGAAAAAGCCCCAAGGCAAGCTCAGGGCGAAGGGGGAGAAAAAATCGTCAAGGGTTCCAGTGCAGGAAGTTGCGAAAGAGGGCTAAACCTTGGGCGGCGCTTTTTTCTGGGTGGAATTGGGTTGCAAAAATGTTATCACGCGCCAGCGCTACCGTAAAGGGCGCGCCGTAGTCGCTTTGGCCTGCGCTGTGGGCGGCCTCCAGTGGCTGGGCGTAGTAACTGTGCACAAAATAAAAATACGCGTGATTGTCGATTCCGCGCCACAGTGCGTGCGGCTGCGTCTGTACCACACGGTTCCAGCCCATGTGCGGCACCTTAAAGCGGCTGTCATCGGCCTGCAAGCGGCCTGCGAGCTGAAATTTACGCACCGTGCCGGGAAACAGGCCCAGGCCGGGCGTGTCTTGCTCTTGGGAATGCTCCAGCAGCATTTGCATGCCGACACACACCCCAAACAGGGGTTTGGTTCGGGCGGCCTCCAGTACGGCGGGCAGCAGGTCACCACCATGCGCCTCGTGCAGCTCGCGCATGCAGTCGCGCATGGCACCCTGGCCGGGTAGCACGATGCGCTCGGCGCGGCGCACTTCGTCAGGGTGGCTGGTAATGAGGACCTCAAAACCCGTGCCCTTGGCCGCCTCTCGGGCGGCGTTGGACACCGAGCGCAGGTTGCCCATACCGTAATCGACCACTGCAACTGTCTTGCTCATAGGTTTAACTGGTTTTTTTAATTGCTATAAATATAGAAGCAATAAAACGTTTATTCTTGCCGGCTATGCACGAAAAATGTATTAAATCAAGGACGCAGCGCCTACAGACTGCCCTTGGTAGACGGAATGATGCCCGCCGAGCGCGGATCCAGCTCCAGCGCCATGCGCACGGCGCGTGCAAAGGCTTTGAACACCGTCTCGGCCTGGTGGTGGGCGTTGTCGCCCTTCAGGTTGTCGATATGCAGCGTACACAGGGCGTGGTTCACAAAGCCCTGAAAAAATTCATAGGTCAGTTGCGTGTCAAACGCGCCGATCATGCCGCTTTTAAACGGCACATCCATATGCAAACCGGGACGACCCGAAAAATCGATCACTACGCGGCTTAAAGCCTCGTCCAGCGGCACATAGGCGTGGCCGTAGCGTTTGATGCCTTTTTTGTCGCCCACAGCTTTGAACACCGCTTGCCCAAGGGTAATGCCCACATCCTCCACGGTGTGATGGCCGTCAATGTGCAAGTCGCCTACCGCCTGAATGTCCAGATCGATCAAGCCGTGGCGGGCGATCTGGTCGAGCATATGGTCAAAAAAACCAATGCCGGTGGACAAATTGGCTACGCCCGTGCCGTCCAGGTTGACCCGGGCGGTGATTTGGGTCTCAAGCGTGTTTCGCACGACCTGCGCTTGTCGGGGGGCGTTGGTGGAGTTCTCTTCAGCGGTACGGTTCATAGCAGTATTGTCGCAGGTTGGGATGCGGATCGTGCCGGGCCGCGTTGCTTCATGGCCGCGTAGTCTCATGGCCGCGTAGCCTCATGGCCTCACAGGCTCAGCGTCCGTGCATCATCATGGCGATCTCCATCATGCTGGGAGGTGCATCCATCATTTTCACTTGATCTTTGGCCCAGGCTTTGAGGTTTTTGTCGTCTTGAATCCATTGCAGATCGGCCTGCATATGCTCGACTTGCCTTTGCATGCGCTGCGATTCGCTGCGCATACTGGCGTGCAGGGATTGCAGCGTGATCTGTCCATAGCCCAGTTGCCACTCGTCGCGCAGGCGAAACTCCAGCATCTGAAACTCTTGCAGCACCGTTTTGTGCTGGTCTTTGAGCATGCGGTTGAAATGGCGCAGCTTCTCGTCGGCCATGCTGGCGATGGCCAGGGGGTCGATCTGCTCGATCTCCAGCTGCAAACGCAGCAGGGTCAGCAGGTCTTTGGCATCGTTGGCGGCGTTGACACGGCCCATCAGCTGGGTTTTGCGCGCGCGCTCGGCCTCATTGGGCTCACGGTCGGGGTGCAGGGCGCTGGCCAGCTTGCGGTAGATGGTGCGCAGGGCCATGTCGGCATCCATGGTCTCTTGCTCGGCCAGCTTTTGTTTTGCAGACTTTTTGCGTTTGGCTTGCTTGGCCTGGTGCGCTTGCTGCGCGGCCTCGTGGCCGGCCTGCATTTTACGCATGGCCTCGGCCATAAAGGCCTCGGGCGAATCGAAAGCGGCATCATCGTCAATCTCTATGCCCAGCATGTCGGATACCATGCCTTTGAGATGCTCTTTCTCGTGATCGTCCAGAGCCTCTTCTTCCTCGTCATACTCGTCGAAATCTTCATCCTGTGGCAAAAGGCGCTTGAGCGCAGCCTCCAGCTCGGGGCTGGGCGGCCCCATCATGGCCAGCATTTCAGCCAGGGCGCTGGCGACATAGCCGACATCAGACTGCTGCTTTTTGGACAGCCCTTTGGGGGTCTGCAGGCGCTGGTCCAGAAACAGCACCATTTTCTCGTTTGCCTGACGTTCTTGCAGACGCAGCGCTTCGAGCTTTTTGCTGCGCTCAGGGCGGTGCGCATCGCTCAGGCGCTTGAGCTCTTCCATGTCTTTGCTGGTCTTCTCGATCTTGGTCAAAAGCTGGTTAAACAGCTTTTGCTCCGGGCCCAGTTTGGCAGCAGTGATGACCAGGGCATTGGACACCCCAGCGCCCACTGCGGGCGCATCAGGCAGGTCGTCAAACAGGGCGGGTTGGGCTACTTTGGGCATGGCAGAGTGAGTCTAAAGGTGGCGGGCTGAGAAGGGCTGTGCGTTTATTCTATTTCCAGATCGATAAGAGGCCAGGCGCGGAGCCTACGAGAGTGCTGTAGCACGGCAAGGCGACGCAACAACGCATCTTATTGATCTGGAAATAGA
>JAYVGI010000387.1:0-2702 GCA_043772355.1 Polaromonas sp. | reverse complement strand
ATGCGCGGACAAGCGCGTGACGCCGCAAACTTTGGCTACAGCAGAATTTTTGATACAGATGTTTTAACGTCGAGCTTGCGCACCGAGCACACTGCTTTGTCGCAACAACGTTTCCTCGCTACGGAAAACGGCGACACCGAACCAATCAGTCGATTTAAAAAACTGCACCCAGACGGTTTGTGCAACACATTACGTGCCGGTACTGACAGTGCGCGTGGTGCATTCACGTCGCCACGGCCAATCCATCCCTTTTTGCCCCGTGTGATTACGGTGCGCGAAGCGGCGCGCCTGCACTCCTACCCAGACTGGTTCAGATTCCATACCACCAAGTGGCATGGTTTTCGCCAAATCGGCAATAGCGTTCCGCCATTGCTGGGTCGCGCAGTGGCATCGCAGATCATGGCTGCTTTGGGTGTTGTGCCAGAAAAGCCGAAATTGATTTTGCATATGGGCGACGTGGCATGGCTGTCCCTGCAGATGTCTCGCGCTACGCGGCACTTTGGGGTGGCTAAAAACGTGATCGCACAACGAACCAGAAGACAGTTTATAGATAACAAAACCAAAAACATTGAAGAAGCTTATGCCTAACGTGCGCAAGAATCCCAAACCTGTTGAGACCAAGGTGCCTAACCGGTACTCAGCCATCATTGCGCAAGTGTTTGCAAACCACTATCGAAAAAATGGCGAGTTACTTGAGTTTACGCGTGAGGAGTTGGAGGGTATTGCGACTGAACTGGGGATTCAATTACCAAAAAACGTGGGCGATTTGATCTACTCGTTTCGCTACCGCAACGAACTTCCCGCCAGTATTCTTGCGACAGCCAAAAATGGTTTGGAGTGGATCATCGAAAGAGCGGGCAGGGCAAAATACCGGTTCCGTTTGGTTAAACTCAACCGCATCGAGCCCAGAGAGGAATTGTTGACCATCAAGGTGCCAGATGCAACCCCCGAAATTATTGCAGCGTACGCGTTGGGTGATGAGCAGGCACTGCTGCCAAGGGTTCGCTACAACCGACTAATAGATGTCTTTCTGGGCATCACCGCGTATTCCTTGCAGAACCATTTACGCACGACCGTGAAAGATGTGGGGCAAATTGAAATCGACGAGGTGTATGTCGGGATTGATCGTCATGGCCGTCAGTTTGTAGTTCCAGTGCAGGCTAAAGGCGGCTCAGACAAGCACGGCATCGTTCAAACCCAGCAAGATCTGGCTTTTTGCAAGCAGGCGTTCAAGAGTCTGGTGTGTCGCCCAGTTTCAGTTCAGGTCATGTCTGGCGAACGCATCGCCATGTTCGAGCTAACCCTGGCTGATGGCGTGATAAAAGTGGTGGATGAAAAGCATTATCAGTTGGTTGCATCAAAGACTATTACAGCCGACGATTTACAGACTTATTTAACACATGGTGGATAGAAAAATAGGTTGCATTGGCTTCGGGCTACGGTTGCGATAGCACTTACTAGATCCAACCGATAGTGCAAACCCGTGGCATCGGCGGTGCGTTTGTCTGGCCTTCGCTGATCCGCAAACTGGAGCGGACGAATCTGCCCTATAAAACCTGAATGCTTCTAATTTAATAGCTGCGCCCGCAATATTCTTTTGAGCTAGTGGCCTAACTGATTCTAGTTTGAAGATGCACGAATGATTTGCACTGTGTTTTGTAGCGCCAGTTCATAGAGATGGTCGATAGGTATGCGCTCGCGCGCAAGTGCGGCGGTAGGCTTGCCTATGGGCTCGCCCAGTGCGGCGTACAACTGTGATGCGGTCACCAGTTTGTTTTTACCGGATGCGGATGTAAGTGCCATGCCCACGAATCTGCCCCCATCGTCAAATACTGGGCCGCCACGCGGCCCAGCGGCAAGCGTAATGCCCAGGTCGCGGGTTTTGCCGTCTTCGGAGGGTTCGCCTAAAAACCCTGTGCTCAGTACCGGCCATTGCGGCGTGGCGTTAGACGCAGGGGTGTATTCCACCGCAAAACCTACACTGCCCGCAAACGCGTCTTTTGCAGTCAGCGACTGGGGCGTATCCATGGGCAGGGCAGCTGAGCCTCAGCGTTGCCACGTGGAGGTGGGGAAGCTTCTTTTCCACCCCTGCAAGGGCCAGTTGCCCCAGCCCGTTGCGTACCCATAGACGACGGGATGAGCCTAGCGTGGAGAGCGGCACCAGCACGCGCTTGCCACCATCCATCAGCACGCCCGTACCTGCCACCCGCGCGCTGTCAGGTAAGTCTGTGTGAGGCCCGTAGGGCGCCATGCGCACCGGGCTTTGCAACAGCTGGCCCTGCGCCAATGGGCTACCCGACTGCAGTTGCTTTTGTGCGGCAATAAGCAAAGGGTGGTTGGGTGAGCGCGTAAGCGCGTCAGAGATCAGGCGCTTGGCGGGGGCGTCTTGCCCGCCGACCTGTAGCAGCCATGCATACAAGGCTGCGCCTCCCACTGCGTCTAAATGGGTGCCGGCTGTGTGTGCGCCAAAAACCAGAGCGCGCCGGTAATGCCCGGCTTGCATATAGGTGCGCACCAAGCCCATCTCGGTATCCGCTGAGTGTGCAATGAGTGCTGCGCGTTCGAAATTCTGCTGGGCTACCACTACATCGCTACTGGCCAGCGCTGCCTCTGCACTGGCCAGGAGTTGCGTGCGCTCGTGTAGCTGGGTGGCGGAGAGCAAGGCTTGGGTCGAGGTGCTACCGGCGGCGACAGATGCAAGC
>JAYVGI010000386.1:0-7485 GCA_043772355.1 Polaromonas sp. | reverse complement strand
CCTTGGAAATCGACAAAAACGAGATCGAATTGCCTATTTTTTAAGCAATTTTCGGGTGGGCTGGTTTTGAAACCTTGAGTCCGACAGGCTGCTAGACCGCGCCCCCGCCACTGCACTGCACATAGACCAACTTTTGATCGACCAAGGCGCAGCCACCCACGATGCCAGCAACTCGCTAGGCATAGCCAGCGGCCTGAGCGTGCGCGGCTTTGCAGCCACCAGCCAAGGCAGCTCGTCTTTGCAAGTAGGGCGCAACTTTTTAAACGGCCATGCCGACCTGGTGTGGCGCTTTGCCCGCGACCCGGCCACGCTCACGCGAGTAGAGCTGGTCAGCGGCAGCGACGCCACCTTGCTGGGCGCGGGCAGCCCGGCAGCATCGGTGCTGTACACCAGCAAAGCGCCCGAGGGCGCAGAATTTCGTAAACTCGGCCTGGCGCTGGGCAGCAACGGCCTCAAGCGCTTGGTGGGCGATGCCGAGTGGCACTGGGGTGGAGGTGATACTGGCGCTCTGCAAACCCGCGCCGTGCTCGCCCTGCAACGCGACGCGCGCAGTGTAGAGGGTGTGCAAGACGAACGCAGCGTAGTGCTACTGTCCACCAAGCTGGCCGTGGGCCAAGGCAGCGTACGCCTGGACCTGGAGCAGCACCATAACACCACCCCCTTCGCCTTTGGCACGGCCTACGCAGGTGCCAAGTTTTGGTACGACCAGCCCTACGTAGACCCGCGCGCCAGCGCCAACCGCCAATACCGCCGCCAAGCCCTCTACGCAGACCACCCGGTGGGCGATGCGGTGCAGGCCAGCGCCTACTGGCAGCGTGGCCACAGCACCCGCAGCGAGACCCTGTTGGGCTTTTACGACCCCAAAAACGCCACCCAGCTGCGCGGCTACTACCGCACCATTGAGGAGGACAACCACCAGTCCGACTTTGGCCTCAAGCTCAAAGGTCAGCTACGCACGGGCGAGCTGGCGCACGACTGGGCCGCCGTGTGGCAGCACCTGGGCTTGGGCCGCAGCTTCGCTGGCCCGCAAAACATCGGCGGCTTCACGCTCGACCTGGACCACCCCGTCTTTCCCACCAACCTGGCCGCCCTGGTGCTGGCCCCCCGCTTTGCCTTCGAGCGCTACCGCGAGCGCGGCGTGGCCTTGGCCGATGTCATGCGCTTAGGCCAATGGGAGGCCCGCCTGGGCCTGCGCCGCAGCAGCTACCAACTGGCCAGCAGCACCAGCCCTACCGTGGCGATAGCACCCGTGGCAGATGCCGCGCACACCAGCAGCTCGCTGGGTGTGGGCAAAAAAATCACCCCCCACCCAACGCCTGTGGCTTAGCCGCAGCGACTCATTTTTGCCCAACCGAGGCCGCTTTACCGGCGGCGCGTTTTTGCCGCCCAGCGTCAGTAGCCAATGGGAGCTGGGCTGGCAGTACCAGCGGGACAAGCAAAACTTCTCGCTAGCCCTGTTTGACCTGCACCAGTCCAACCTGCCCGCCAAAGACCCCACTGACCCCGACGCACTGGTGCTGATTGGCAGCAACCGCTCCAAAGGCTGGGAGGCCAAGGCCGACGTTGCCACCGGCCCCGTGCGCTGGCAGGCAGCCCTTACCCGCCTGCACGCCCGCGTGCAAGACCGCACAAGCCCCACCCAAGGCGGCTTTTTAACCGGCACCCCCGACGGCTACGGCAGCCTGCGCGCCAGCCTACCCGTAGCCACCAGCCTGCACACCTGGGCTAGATTGCAAGCTGCCACCAGCCGCCCCGGCGACGACAAAGCCAGCTTTCGCGCCCCCGGCTACGGCGTGCTAAGCGCCGGGCTGGAAAGCACGCCAAGTCAGCAGGGCCTGCGCTGGGGTGCCAGCGTGCACAACCTGGCCGACCGGCGCTACGTGCGGGCGCTGACCGGTGCCGACAACGTATGGCAAGGGCCACGGCGCAGTGTGCAGGTGTGGGTTGAGTCTGCGCTGTAGTAGCCTGACTTAGATCACACCGATCTTTTGAAAGCGATCACGAAGCTGCACCACGATGTCGGTCAACAAGGCCTCATCCAGTCGGTTCTTTTTTAGGAAGGCTTTCCACTGCGCTTGTTTTACCGCGCTTGTGGCAAAAGCATCACTCAGCCCGCTGGGCAAGGACGCAGGCATTTGCGTTTTGCGCCGCGCAAAAGTGGCAGTGATGGCTCGATGAAGTTCGCTTGGCGCAAGCGCAGTGTCTTGCAGCAGCACCGACAGATCATAGTAATCCTTCATCCGGGTGTTGGTCATACCCAGCAAACAGATGGCATGCAATTTCTCTGCCACCACGGTGTATTTTGGGTAGGCTCGCAATTGCGGTGCGGGCATGTCGCCCAGCAATACCGGGTAACTGATGGCTTCCGGTGCAGGTGTCACCGCAGCGTCAGATTGAACTCCTGCTTTGCAGCATCAGAGTGCTGCTTCAAGCGTGCGCGGACGGAGGCGGCCAGATTGGAGGTCATACCGTCACGCTCTCAAGGTAGGGGCGCATCACATTAGCGACCCGATTAATGGTGGCGTAGTGCCACAGCGCATCCATCGTCAGTTTGCGCTGCGCCCATCCATCATGCAGGGCTTCCAGCGCAACATCGAGCCCGATTTTATTGCGGTACTTAAAGCAGTCCGCCACGGTTTTGGCGGCATTGTAGACAGGCACAGCAACACTCTCGACCTGGATGCGCTCGACACCCTCTGTCAATGCCTTGCCCGACATAAACACCGTGCGGATAGCCGGCTGGTTCAAGCCGGGGGCTGGGGTGTGGTGGGGCAATGCCAGCCAGACCTCGAAGGGTGCCTGGGTGCCGATCCCATGGACGCGTAGCGCTGACAGCAAGCACACAACACCGCGCGGGACGCGCAGCGCAACCTCCGCCAAAGAGCTGTGCTCACTCAAACGCCGTCCCGGCAGGCTATACACCCCCCGCGCAACCCGTTCAAGCTTGCCTGCGCGCACTAAACGACTAAGCACCACCGTAGGCAGCGCCTGTGCCGTCAATACACGCGCCCGCAACAGCGGGTGCTGCCTGGCCAGCGCCAGCACGGCCTGATCGTGAGTGCAGTGGAGTGGTTGTTTCATCCCCGCAGTATGTTGCTATATCAGGGTATTTGTCAATATATAACTAAAAATAGCAACATCGCATCACCCTCCCTATTCATTACAGCAGCGTGCAGGTGTGGGTAGAGTCTGCGCTGTAGATGCTAGTCACCATGGTTTTAGTAGCTGCTCCCGCGATATTTCATTGGCCTACAGCCTGTTTTAACTAATAAAACGCGATCTAAAAATCACACCAGCAAGCGGCTCACTGGCACTGCATACATGCCTTCACCAAAGCGCAGGCAAGCATCCCCGTCATACACCAGCACCCCACAGTGAAAGCGCTCCGGCTCGCTGGCTTGCAGTTTCTTTAAGCCCTTAAAGTCATGTATGCCCACGGTAGAAGATGCCTTGACCTCGATGCCCGACAGCTTGCCGTTGCCATGCGCCATCACAATGTCCACCTCTACGCCATCTTTGTCACGCAGGTGGTAAAACTGGCTGGGCATATCGCTGGCAGACTCCAGTCGGCGCAGCTCTTGCAGCACAAAGGTCTCCAGCAGTTGGCCCAGCGCCGCCCGGTCAGCCCACAAAGCAGGGCCGTCCAGCCCCAGCAGTGCGCAGGCCACGCCCGTATCAGTAAGGTGCAGCTTGGGCGTTTTGATCAAACGGCTCAGCCGGTTGCTAAACCAAGGCGGCAGCTCCTCCAGCAAAAACACCTGTGCCAGCAAATTCACGTAGTCACGCACCGTCAAGCGGCTCAGCTGAAAAGGCGCGGCCAAGTCCATCACATTGATCAGCCGTGCCGTCTGACCCGCAGCCAGCGTCAGCAGCCTGGGCAGAGCATCTAGCGACTGAATGCGCGCCAGCTCGCGCACATCGCGCTGCACGAGGGTATGAATATAGTCGCGGTACCACACCCGCCTGCGCCCTGGCGCGGCGCGTGCCAGCGCCGCCGGGTAGCCGCCCGCAGCCACCATGTCAGCCAGTGCGCTGCCTAGGCGCCGCTCGTGCGCAGGGCTGGGCACAAACTGCCCCGCTTGCAACTGCTGCATAAAGGTAGAAGCAGCCGCCTGCGCCAGTCCAGGCTCAGGCTTAGGTTCAGGCGGCTGCATTTCAATCTGCGCAAACGGATGCAGGCGCAAAATCTCCATCCGCCCGGCCAACGAGTCTGCCAGCTTGGGCAGCAGCAGCACATTGCTTGAACCCGTCAGCATAAACCGCCCCGGGCGACGGTCTTTGTCTACACTGGCCTTGATACTGGTAAACAACCAAGGCACGCGCTGCACCTCGTCCAAAATCACCTTATCTGGCAGGTCGGCCACAAAGCCCACCGGGTCTGCCAGGGCCGCTGCGCGCCGTGCATCGTCATCAAAGCTTACGTAGGCATAGCCCAAAGGCTGCCCCACCTGCTGCGCCAAGGTGGTTTTGCCACACTGGCGCGGCCCGTGGATCAGCACCACGGGCGTATCGACCAAGGCCGCGCGCAGCGCTGGGGCGCAAAGGCGAGGGGTATCCAAGTGATCAGGCATGCGGACGATTGTAGCTTTAATAGTCGGCTATTAGTTATATTTAAATTCGTCCGTTTGATATTTTATATGCTACACCCACAGACAATTAAGATGCAATTTATTCTAAGCTTGCACCATCGCCGACACAAGAGCGTTGACCGCTTGATAAGCCCTAGCCGCTACCAGACGGCAACCATAGGGCTTTCAGGCATTCCAGAGTGCTATTAAAATTCTAGCTGCTACCGCTAAATTCTATTGGCCTGCAGCCCAATTTTCACTTTAAAAAACGACTTGAAAATGGTCAAATTAGCATCCCAATCCATTTTCAAACCGTCACTGGCGCTCAAACCCTCCAAAACGCGTCAATTTAGCGCATTTTCAATATACCAATCAGGCTGCAGGCCAATAGAATATCGCGGGAGCAGCTACTGTATATGTAGCGCTCTCACATCACTGAGAGTCTGCGCAAAGGCCTGTGAATCAAACGCCAAGCATTCCATGGCGAATGGTGCCGCCCATGGCAACCCATAGGCATACAAGACATTTGCGCGCTGGTATTGCATAGCTTGATGTTTTGATGTTTAATAGTTTGTCATCAAAGCATCAAATAACGGAAGTAACCATCATGCGCACCACCCTCACCTTAGACCCTGACGTAGAGGCCTTGATGCGCGAGGCGCTGTACCACAGCGGCAAAAGCTTCAAGCAAGCGGTGAACGATGCCCTGCGCACCGGCCTAGCACCTGCACAGCCCCCGGCCACCCTGCCAGCGCCCTTTGCCTTTCCCACCTACAGTCAGGGCAGGCCCTTGGTAGACCTTACCAAAGCCCTGGCCCTGGCCGCCGACCTGGAAGACCAAACCACCCTGGCCACGCTGGCAAAGTTGAAGCAAAAGCCATGAAAATCCCCGACCTGAACGTACTGATCTACGCTGCCAACACCGACAGCGCACACCACCTCAAGGCCAAAGAATGGTTTGAGGCCAGCTACAACGCCAACCAGCCCATCGGCTACGCCTGGGTAGTGCTGCTAGGTTTTATCCGTCTGAGCACCCGGCGCGGCATATTGCAAGAACCCTTGGCCGTAGACGCCTGCCTGGCCATCATCGACAAACTCCTTAACCACAGCGCCGCCAGCACCCTGCACCCCACCGAGCGGCACATAGGCATAGTAGGCCGCCTGCTACTGGGCGCAGGCACCGCAGGCAATCTCACCACCGACGCCCACTTGGCCGCCCTAGCCATTGAACACGATGCCGAGCTGGTGACTTTTGACAGAGACTTTGAGCGGTTTGCGGGGCTGCGGATGACGCTGCTGGGGTGACTACCACATTGACAGAGGTCTACCGACTAAGTAAGCACTAACAGCCAGCCAGTGCGATGCACTGCGCGCTCTAGCAGCCCCACAGCGTCATATTGCTGCCCAGCGGCCGCTGGTACACCTTCTCATCCCAGCCTTTTCCTGCATCGGTATCAAACACCATCAGGTGCGCCTGCGTGGCATTGCAGCGCTGCATGTACTCCTGCGTTTGCGCTGTGCCTTGGGCAATCACGCTGTCCAAGCTGTCTTTGGCGCGTTTCACCTTGATCTCGATCACCTCCCGCTGGCGCGGCTCGGCGCAGGCCGGCCAGGTGATGTACAGGTCGGTGCGGCCCCGGCCCAGGCCGTATTCGCGCTCAATGCGCCCGCCGCCGTTGACAATGCGCTGCAAGTAGGCTTGCAGCAGCAGCTGCGGGCCCGCCTCTTTGTACTGCATGCCTGCGAGCCAGTGTTCGGAGTGTTCGCGGTAGAACTGCTGGAAAGCGCCCAGCAGCTTGGGCAGATTAACGCGCCCCTCGGGGGTACCGTCGGCCTCCAAATACCACGCCTGGGGCGCATGGGTGCTGGCAAAACTGGTTTGCGCGGTCTCGGTCAACTCGCGCGGAATCACCTCACGGTAGATGGCGTTGGAGATGTCGATGCGTTTGCTGACCGGGTCTCTGGAAATCAAACCCAAGTCCATGCAATACTGGGTGTCGTCTGATACCACATCGGCCACGTCGTCCGCACCTTCCAATAGCCTGGAGATGATGCGAAACACACGCGGCTCTTGCAGCTTGTCGATGAGCTGGTCCAGATGGGTGGCACGCGCCAGCACCATGCGCTCTTTGGCCTGGCGCATGGTCTCTCCGGTGATGGGGATGGCGCGGTTGCGCATCTCTTTCATGCGGTAGGTGCAGTCATAGGCTAGGGCGTTAACCAGCCAAGGCTGGCCTTGGGTGTAGCGCCAGGCCAACTCTCTGGCCTCGGTGGTAAACACTTGGCCTGTGGCATCGGTGTGTTGCTGGTACAGCTCGTTGACCTCCGCTTCATCAAAGTTGCCCAAGCGAATGGAGTCCGCCTTGATGTTAAAAGCACTGCCCCCGGTGATGATCTCTTTGGTGGCGGATGAATGGATGCGGTAGTCCCGCACATCGCGCACGCCGCACAAAATGATGCTTTGCGGGAAAGCGTGGGGGCGATCCGCATAACCCGCCCTGATCTGGCGCAGCACGCTGATCAGCGTATCGCCAATCAGCGCGTCGATCTCGTCGATCATCAAGATCAAAGGGCGGGGGTTGCCCGGCTGGGCGTTGTCGTGGCTAGCCAAGTGGCCCACCATCAAGCGCAGCGCATCGTTCCAGTTGCTTTGGGCGACCAGCTGTAGCCACAGCGCCTGCCCACTCTCGTCGTTCAAATGCCGCTTGGCCGAGTCCACCAAGGCGCTGACGACGGACTGCATGGCTTTGCTCACATCTTCACGCGCAGCCTGCGCAGGCTCAATGTTCACATACAGCGCCCGGTACTGGCTGCCCGCGTTGTAGTGGCGCATCATTGCGTACAGCGCGGTGGTCTTGCCCGTCTGGCGCGGCGCGTGCAGCACAAAGTAGCGCTTTTGCTCAATCAGCCCGTGCAA
>JAYVGI010000385.1:0-4497 GCA_043772355.1 Polaromonas sp. | reverse complement strand
CCTTGGAAATCGACAAAAACGAGATCGAATTGCCTATTTTTTAAGCAATTTTCGGGTGGGCTGGTTTTGAAACCTTGAGTCCGACAGGCTGCTAGACCGGGCACTGCAAGATCATTAAATGAACGCACCGTCGCACCCAGTCCTAGGGTTCGAGTACGGCGCGCATTGGGCAAAAATTCGGGGCCTAGAAGGCCCCACATAGTCTCATTCAATTGCATCCCCTTTGGAATGCGTTGTATCCTATCCTATCCAAAGCCCAAAGATGGACCAGCACTAAAAAAAAGCGTACCCATAAGGAAGTAGGCATAAGAGGTAAGTCCGATGCGACATACTTTGTCGTAACTACCACGATACTGTGGCCTCACTTTCACGCATCACATTGCAAATGTGTTGTGTATCGAGAACATGTCGCCCTTGCGTATACCCAATGAACTCAAAAACTACAGTTAGTCTGCACATCCAATCCCTCCCCCAGAAACCCAATACTTCGAAAACGAAGCATCCAATCGTGTAGAGTGGAATCCATATATTGGCTTTGCACCAAAAATTTTCATTTAGATGATTCACCTCTCAAAATCCCGCCTCCTAGCCCACCGCCAATGCCCCAAGCGCCTCTGGCTGCAAGTTAACGAACCAGAGTTGCTAGCGGACTCCAGCAGCACGCAGGCTAGCTATGCGGCCGGTAATCGACTGGGTGCTATCGCGCAGCAGTTGTTTGACCCGAATGAAATTGGCCAGACCTTTGATGTGATGACCGACGGCGTGCAGGCAGTAATGGTGCAAACGCAGGAAGCGATTGCGGATACCGGCAACGTACTAAAGCATCGCCCGCCTCTTTTTGAAGCAGGCTTTGAGGCGGCAGGTGCGCGGGCTTTTGTAGATGTGTTGTTGCCAGTCAAGGGGCCAAAAAACTTGCCGCCCCGCTGGGCGATTGTCGAGGTGAAGTCTGCTACCAGCCTGAAGGATGTGTACCTGGAAGATGCCGCTATTCAGTACTTTGCGGCTACGCAGGCGGGCCTGGACTTGGACAGTATTGCCATCGCCCATGTGGACAATACCTGGGTGTATCAGGGTGACGATGACTACAACGGCTTGCTCACTACGGTGGATGTCACGCAGAAAATTCAAGCGTTGGTGCCGTGTCTGCCGCAATGGATTGAAAAAGCCCAAGCCGTCCTCAAACGCAGTAAGCCGCCCAAAGTAGACACTGGGGCGCAGTGCAGCAACCCCTACCCTTGTGGGTTTCTGGCGCACTGCCAGTCTACCGAGCCTGCAGTTACGCACCCGGTGCAATGGCTGCCGCGCGTGCAAACCAAGGCGCTGCGCGAGCACCTGGCGCGCCCCGAGATGAAGGAGATGCGCGATGTGCCCGATGCTTTGCTGAACCCGCAGCAGCTTCGCGTGAAAAAAGCTACGCTAAGTGGCCGCACCTGGACGGATACGAACGGCGCTGCTCTGGCGTTGGCAGAGCACTCTGCGTCTTGCTATTTTTTGGACTTTGAAACGATAGGGGATGCGGTGCCGCGCTGGGCAGGTACGCGGGCGTTTGAGCAGATACCGTTTCAGTTTTCTGTGCACTTTGTCGGGCCGCGTGGCGGCTTAAAACATGAGGCGTTTTTAGATGCCTCGGGCGACGACCCAAGGCTAGCACTGGCAAAGGCGTTGGTGAAAGCCTGTGGCACCGAGGGTACTGTATTTGCCTATAACGCGGGTTTTGAAGGGCGATGCATCAGCGCTTTGGCAGAGCATGTGGCAAGTCGACGCAAACTCGCCAAGGACTTGCTGGCTATCAAAGAGCGTCTGGTGGACTTGGAGCCCATTGTGCGCAAGCACTACTACCACCCCACACAGCAAGGTAGCTGGAGCCTGAAAGCTGTGCTGCCAGCGTTGCTGCCGCATTTGTCATATACAGCACTGGACGGTGTACAAAACGGCTTGGATGCGCAATCGGCCTATATGGAGGCAGTCAACCCTACCACACCGGTTGCCCGCACCAAGGCGCTACTGCAACAAATGCTGGACTACTGCAAGCTGGACACGCTGGCGCTGGCGGAAGTTTGGCGCAAGCTGTCAGCGCCTAAAAATTAAACCACTTTCACCGAGATATCGGGCAAGCCATCAATATGCCCGAGCATCACATCGCCGCGCACCACTGGGCCGACGTTCTCTGGCGTGCCTGAGTAGATGATGTCGCCGGCTTTGAGTTCAAAAGCTTGGCTCAGGCGCACGATTTGCTCGGCTACGCTCCAGATCATGTGCGTTAAGTTGGATGTTTGTTTGACCGTGCCGTTGACGGCCAACGTGATGCCAGCCTTGCCAATATGGCCGATCTGACTGACCCGGTGGATCGGGCCGATGGGGGCGCTCATGTCGAAGCTTTTGCCAATTTCCCAAGGCTTTTTCTCGTCGCCCAGGGCGCGTTGCAGGTCGCGGCGGGTCATGTCCAGGCCTACCGCGTAGCCATAGACGTGGCTGAGGGCGTCTGCCATGGTGATATTGGTGCCTCCGGACTTGAGCGCGGCGACGAGTTCAATCTCATAGTGGTAGTTCTTGGTCAGCGACGGGTACGGATGGTCTACGGTTTTGCCTGGTGGCACGAACTGGATGGCATCGGTGGGCTTTTGAAAGAAAAACGGCGGCTCGCGCGTCGGGTCGCTGCCCATCTCGCGGGCGTGGGCGGCGTAGTTGCGGCCAATGCAGTAGATGCGGCGCACGGGAAACACCTCGCTGGTGCCCGCCACGGGGATCGTGACCCCGGCTACGGTAAACGGTGTGGGTGCAGATGGGTTGGCGGTGACGCTGGCGCAGCCAGCGGCCATGGCACCACCCAAGGCGGCGGTGCTGGTGGCAATGAGGTCTCTACGATTCATGGTGGTATCTCCTGTTTAGATACGCAAATAGTAAGCCTGATGGGCGCCATCGGCGCTCAGCATAACTACTGATAGAAAGAGATAAAACAGCCAAGCTGTGCGGACAAGCCGCCTCGCCGCATGCTGGTGGAGTAGCAACCTATCCGCGCAGGCTTGCGGCGGCGTCACGCAGGTATTGCGCACGCGTTGCCACAATGGGATTGACGCGTTCAGACAAAAAACCCAACTCATCATCACTTAGCTGCGCGCGCAGCAGCTTGGCCAAAGGGCTAGCGGCGGTTCGCACGCGTTGCACCATGTCGGCAACTTCGGTGGACAAGTAGGTAGCAGTCACACCTGCCAACCGCGCCAGCTCTAGCCAATGCGCACGATCAAACCAGCCTGGGCGGTACTCGCCCAGTAGGCCCATGGACAAGGTTTGCTCGGGCAGGTAGGGCACAACGCACAGCAGGTCATACAGGGGCGCGGCCTGCCAGCCGCCCTGATACAAAAACGAATAGTTCTTGGCGTGTGCGTCTTGGTTGCCAATGAGAAAGTTAAACAGCCATGCGCGCAGGTGGGCCCGGCGTGCCAGAGCGGGCACAGCCAGGTGGTCGCAGGCCTTGAAAAAATCTTCGGTGTCAATGCCTGCGTTGTGGCTGCCGTATTTGCGTTCACGCGGCAGGTTAAGCAGTTGGCACATGTCTATTTGGTGAATACGGCGCACCTGCTGGCCACGGCGCTGGCGGTCAAAGCGCTCAGATACCAAGGTACGCACGCCGCCAATGGTCATCACCGTGGTATTGGCTACTGACAGCCCCACTACGCGAGCGAGCTGCGCACAGGCGTATTCGTTAGCTGGCAAGAGGGGATAGCGTGCGTCGGTGCTGTCGGGTTTGAAGATGTGGGTAGATGCTGCGCGGCCATTGGGGATTTTGAAGCGCTCTGCAGCGTCTTTGGCTTTCGGGTCAAACCACAGGGCAAATTTGTCTTGCGCACCCGCCAGGGATAGGCGAGGCAGGGCGTTAGCATCATCCAACGTGAAAGCCATGGCATCGGCCCGCAGGCGCGAGCTTTGCATACCTTCGACCAGTTTGTCGTAGGGTAGATCAATGTACTGTGCTGGCGAGAGTGTAGTGGCAAACGGGGTAAGAGCGTAGGCTCCCGTGAGCTCTTGGCCCAGTGCAGCAAACCAGTCTTCCATGCTGCGCGGATAGGGCTTGATGCGCGCGGCTACATGCTGTGCGTACGGTTCTTCGGGCAGGTAGTTAATGAAGAAGTTGTTGACTGCTTCGCTCTCCAGCACCACGCCTTTTATGCACTGAAAATGCGGTGACAGCGGCACGGCTGGATTGCGAGAAAACTCCAAGCGCCATTTGGCAAAGTAAGGCCGCATGGAGCCGACCAGTTTTTCGGCGCAATACAGGTTCATTTGCGTGCGGCCTCTAGGGTAAATCGTAGTCCTAGCTGGGCTGCTACATGCAAGGCTTTTTCGAGCTGAATGGTAGGTTTACCGCTCTCTAGGTGGCTTAAAAATGGCACGCTGACAGCGCACAAAGCAGCGGCCTCAGCCTGTGTGAGTGCGGCTTTTTTGCGGGCTTGGCGAACGAGTTGACCGAATTGAAGGCTGTTCAAAATAGTAACGATC
>JAYVGI010000384.1:0-20239 GCA_043772355.1 Polaromonas sp. | reverse complement strand
CAATACACATGGGCTTCGCGCACGCGGCGGGCGATGAGCTGGGTGACTTGGGAGCCAAAGTCGAGGATGAGGATTTTTTGGTGTTGCATACGGGGGAGGAAAACTTTGAGAAGCTAAGAATTATCCAAATCAGAAGCGGAAGCCAGCATCGCCTTCATACAAGCTTCAAGGGGCTGCAAATGGTTGTTAATCACCCCCGTAACAGTACTTGGATCAATATCACCCAAGTAGGTATGGGCCAAAATATTACGAAATCCGCTGATTTCGCGCCAAGGAATATCAGGGTGAAGCGCTTTCAGCTCACCAGGCAGCATTTGCGTTGCTTCAGACAGCGTTTGTAAGTTGCGCAGCGCAGCGTCATAGAGCACTTCGTCATCGACTAAGCTGCCTCGTTGCTGGATGCGACGCACTTTGGCAATGGCATCCAGGACGTGCAGCGCGTAGGCATGCCAGGCTTTACTCATATCTCAATGGCTTCTGCAAGCACTTGACCGCGTATGTGGCGGTTCAGCTCATGCTCTGGCACAAGGTCGACCTTACGATGTAGAAGATCAGCCAGACCTTGGCTCAAAGCCATGCGCTGGCTAAATAAATCGTAGCCCTTTGGCAGCTCCACTAAAAAATCCACATCACTGTCGGGCCGTTCTGTGCGGCGCGCGACAGAGCCAAAAACACGCAAGCGTTTGGCACCGCAGCGAAGCGCAATGGATTCGATGGCAGGTTTCATTTGACGTAGATCATCAAGCAGCATGACAAACAGGCTCCGTTGTTCAGCAGTTTACTCTGCCCGATAGTTGGGCGCTTCCTTGGTGATCTGCACATCATGCACATGACTTTCGCGTATGCCTGCGGTGGTGATCTCTACAAACTCGGCTTTGTTTTGCATGTCGGCCACCGTGGGGCAGCCGCAGTAGCCCATGCTGGCTCTCAAGCCACCGGCCATTTGGAAGATGATGCTGACGACCGAGCCTTTATAGGGCACGCGGCCTTCGATGCCTTCGGGCACGAGTTTGTCTGCATTCGGGTTGCCAGTAGAAGACTCTTGAAAGTAGCGGTCGGCGCTGCCCTGCTGCATGGCACCGATGCTGCCCATGCCGCGATAGCTTTTGTAGCTGCGGCCCTGGAACAGCACTACTTCGCCGGGGGCTTCTTCGGTGCCGGCAAACATACCGCCCATCATCACCGTGCTGGCACCTGCTGCGATGGCCTTGGCGATGTCGCCACTGTAGCGAATGCCGCCGTCGGCTATTAAAGGCACGCCGGTGCCGCGCAAGGCGGTGGCTACGCTGTCGATGGCCATGATTTGCGGCACGCCCACGCCCGCCACAATGCGGGTGGTGCAAATGCTGCCGGGGCCGATGCCTACCTTGACGCCATCAGCACCCGCCTCTACCAACGCCAACGCGGCCGCGCCAGTGGCAATGTTGCCGCCAATCACGTCCACCTGCGGGTAGTTCTTTTTAATCCAACGCACGCGCTCGATCACGCCTTTGCTGTGGCCGTGGGCGGTGTCCACCACCAGCGCGTCTACACCGGCTTCTACCAGTGCAGCAACGCGCTCTTCGGTGCCCTCGCCTACGCCTACGGCCGCGCCTACGCGCAGCTTGCCTTGATCGTCACGGGCAGCATTGGGAAAGCTGGTTTGCTTGGTAATGTCTTTGACGGTGACCAGGCCTTTGAGCTCAAATGCATCGTTGACCACCAAGACGCGCTCCAGGCGGTGCTTGTTCATCAAGCCTTTGGCATCTTGCAACGACGCGCCCACCGGCACGGTAATCAAGCGTTCGCGCGGGGTCATGATGTCTTTGACCAGTGCGTCCATGCGCGTCTCAAAGCGCAGGTCGCGGGCGGTGACGATGCCCACCACCTTGCCGCCGTCCACCACCGGAAAGCCACTGACGCCTAGCTGCTCTGACAGCTCTATCACCTGGTGCACTTTAAAGTCGGACGGAATCACCACTGGGTCGCGCAGCACGCCAGACTCGTGGCGCTTGACTTTGCGTACCTGGGCGGCCTGCTCTTTAGCGCTGAGGTTTTTGTGCACAATGCCCATGCCGCCTTCTTGCGCCATGGCAATCGCCAGGCGCGCTTCGGTCACGGTGTCCATGGCGGCCGATACGAGCGGTAGATTAAGCACAATGTTGCGCGACAGACGGGTCGCAAGAGAGGTGTCCTTGGGAAGGACTTCGGAGAAAGCGGGTACGAGTAAAACGTCATCAAACGTCAATGCTTTGCCAAGCAGGCGCATAGTGGTGCTCCAAAAGAAGGATTGTACCCGCGCTATGCGAACCCAATGGTGTAAACCCTAGCGCTTCTGGATGCGTTATATCCGTTGTAGCTATACGACCAACGGTGCATATATAGCTCCCAGCGGCTGGCAAACACTCATTTGGCGGCTTCGCATGGAGCACCGCAAGCTACACTATTGCTATGAACACTAAAGTTATTTCCCTGTTGAAAATCACAAGTCTCGTGGCCGCATTGGCCCTGGGTCTGGCCTCGACTGCCTTTGCCCAGTGGGGCTGGACTGAGAAAGATGGCCGCCGAGTTTTCAGCGACCAGGCCCCCTCCATTGATGTGCCGGACAAAAGTATTTTTAAACGCCCAGGTGGCGCCAAAGCCCAAGCCGCTGCTGTAGGCAAAGCAGCAGACCCCGCAGCCGCAGCCTCTGCGCCCGCTAGCGGTGCCTCAGCCCCTAAAGCCGGTGCCAGTGCGCCCAAGCCCACCGGCAAAGATAGCGAGCTGGAAAAGAAGAAGAAAGAAACCGAAGCGGCTGAGGCGACCAAGAAAAAAGCTGAAGAAGATAAATTAGCTGCGCAGCAGGCCGACAACTGCGCGCGCGCCAATAAGGCCAAAGCCAACTACACCTCGGGCGCTCGCATCGGCACCATCAATGCCAAAGGCGAGCGCGAGATCATGGGCGATGCTGACCGCGCGGCTGAAACCAAACGCCTTGATGGCGTGATTGCAGCCGACTGCAAGTAGAGCACCTTGCTCCAGAGTTCAAAAAAGGGCCGCGAAGGCCCTTTTTTTTGGCTTTACTTGGTAGTGCATTGGAGTCTGGGAGCGCGCTGGCCGGAGCACATTTCCGACTCCCTACCCATGAACCTGCATCGAAATACAAGGTTCATGGGCTTAATTCGGGCGTACGGCGGGCGACTGGAGCCTCTCCCGCATGGCGGGAGAGGGCTGGGGTGAGGGCATCTCCCAGCACCCATCTCATCAGGCGCTACTCTGGTTTGCGCTCTGGCAATGCGCTCACTCTCTTTACCGTAGCACTCTGTCTATGCAGATCAGTGGGGTACACGGGATAAGCTCCATAATTGATAACTTTGATCGGTTTACAGTTTCTGTGGCCCTCCACTGGGTTTTAGCCGCCAGAACCGCGACTACCCGCTCCCCATGCGAACCTGCCCGCTATGTATTGCGTAGCTGCCAAGGTATATTTCTTGCTGGCTAACAGCCGAAAGATACCAAAAACAGCCCAAAATAGCCGCTTTCGAGCCTTCGGGAGGCCCTGGGAGTCTGGGAATCGGCGGGACACTGAAAATTGACCTGTTTGAACGCTGTTTTTAGATCTTATAGCGCTATAGCCAGCAAGAAACATGCGGGAGCCGCTATGGATTGAGGAGTTCCTGTTTTGCAGAAAGTGGTGGGCGGACGGTCTGTGGGGCAGATTTTCCGCCTACGGCGGCGCTGTAGCCTGCAAACCATGGCGACTTGGCCGCTCAACACAGCGCCAAACAGGCTCCTACGGCCAAGATGCCGGTTTGGGAGCCGTTTTAAGTGGCCTATCGCCTGGCTATGTGCATGCCTCAGAAGCCCTCTCACCCCAGCCAGCTCAATACCCCGGCTTGGCACCCGGTCTGCGGGTGGCAAACAGCCCCGAGGTGCGCGCGCCCTGCTTGGCAAAGCGCTCGCGCCGGGCTACCTTGGGGTCTACGCGCAGCGGACGGCACAGCTCCAGCCTGTCCAGGTCATGCAAGACCTGTTGCGCAGTGGCTTTGGTGCCCCAGAGGGCGTAATGCAGCATTACGCTGGCTTGGGGGTGTACGGCCGCTGTAAAACGTGCATCGCTAGCGCACAGGGCTACAGCATCACGTACACAGCTGCCCGCAGGCAGCACCAGCTCCAGGGTGTGCACCAGCCGTGCAGAGGGGCCATAGCACACGGTAATGCGCAGGGGCGCTGCGGTATGCGGCGTGGGTTTAGCCACAGAGCTAGCCATACACCTGCTCAGCCCGCTTGACAAAAGCATCCACCAGATTGGAGGCAATTTTGTCGAACACAGGGCCTACCAGCGCCGCCAATGCAGCGCTGTCAAAGTCATAGTTCAAACGCAGCTCTACGCGGCAGGCGTTTTGCTCCGCCGCGCCCACGGGGGTGAACAGCCACGCACCGTTGAGCTTGGAAAAGGGGCCCTGCACCAGCTCCAAATGCACCTGGTGCACGCCCTTGGCATCTACGCTGTGGGTATTGCGGGTGGTAAAGCTCTGGCGCACACCGCCCAAGCTGATACCCACCTGGGCGGTGGCCTTGGCGCTCTCTATGGGCCCACTGGTCTCCACCACTCTGGCCTGGTCACACCACGGCAAAAACTGGGGATACTGGGCCACATCAGTGACTAAATCGAACATTTGGCGGGCGCTGTACCAAATGAGCACAGACTTATTCACAGTTTTCACGGCGTGGGCAGGTAGGAGTTCTTAAAATACACGAATTGCAGCCTTCAATTGTATTTGGGCGGTGCACCCCCCATTACACTCGATGCCACACCATGACAAAAAAGCCCGACACCCCTGCCGCTGGTAACAGCCGCATTGCCGACAACAAAAAAGCCGCCTACAACTACTTTTTTGAAGAACGCCACGAGTGCGGCATGGTGCTGGACGGCTGGGAGGTCAAAGCCGTGCGCAGCGGCAAGGTACAGTTGACCGACGGCTATGTGCTGATCCGCGATGGCGAGCTGTTTTTGCTGGGCTGCCAGATCAACCCGCTGAAGACTGCCTCCACCCATGTGAACCCCGACAGCGTGCGCACTAAAAAGCTGCTGATGAAGAAGGATGAAATCAAGCGCCTGACGGGTAAGGTTGAGCAAAAAGGCTACACCCTGGTGCCGATCAATCTGCACTGGAAAAACGGTTTTATCAAATGCGAAATTGCCTTGGCCAAAGGCAAAGCCGAGCACGACAAACGCGATGTGATCCACGAGCGGGAAGGCAAACGCGAAGTGGAGCGGGCGATGAAGAACCTCAAGCGCGCATAAGCATTCAGCCACGCTGGGGTTAAACCAGCCCCGACCAGCATTTATTCGTTGGCAGGCGGCAAGTATTAGTTTGCAAATGGCTTGCCGCAACGTTTGCACTGCATGAGCATCACATGTTGGTCTTCAAACTCTACACGCATACCGCCACCCATTTGCACTTGCCAATGACCCGTCAAGCCGTTGCGCAGAGTCAATCGCCCTTCGACGGTGCAGGCAGACGTATCCAGATCGTGCGCATAGGTGCGCACATCAATCTCACGCGCCGTTTGCAATAGCCGTTTGACTCTTTGTACAGAGAGTTTGAAGGCAGCGCACATCTGAGGGTCGGTTGCTGCGGAGCTTTTAGCCTGCGTGGAGATGTCTACGGTACTGATTTCGCGATAGGCAGATGGGGGCCCCGCCCACGCAGCGCTTGACAGGCAAAGATTTGCCAGTAGACAAAGAACGAGCGAGCCGGTCTTGCCTTTGAAGGTCATATTATTTTTACCATTTTGCAGTGGATGCCTCTGAAGGTTGTTTGTACGACACTTGCGGGTGTCTGAACACCTCGGTGGCGTTAAGTGTGAGCGTGACTTGCAACTCTTTGATCAGCCATGCCAGCGACGCATTTTGCTCTACAGTGACAGACTCATATTGATTTGCTTTGACGTCGAATAGACCGACGATTTCGATACCAATAGAGTCTGCATTGCTCGGGTAGCGCAGTGGCCAGGCTTTAGCTATCTCGGCTTTGTGGGTGCCTGATGGATCCCATGTTTTGGGTTTGGCGCATTTCAGCTCGGCCACACAACGCGATTGCAGCTTACCAATATGCCATGCGCTCTGGTTAAGCCTGGCTGTCTGGTACATGGTGCCGTCTTTGTCTATAAGCAAATGCGCGCCAGACTGCCCTTTGGCATAAGAAGAAAAAGCGGACGCGGCCGTAGCACCACCAGTTTGATGCACGATGATGCCGTGCACAGTAGCCATCGCCCCCTTTTCAATCAAAGGCTGAACCTTATCGATGACTTTAGCGTCCACGATGCGTCCGTTGGTAATTAAAAGCATGACAGTACCTCTGGCTAAAAATAGCAACCATTCAAGCTACATAACGATTGGAGACTGCAAAACCGCTAGGCTGGCAAGTAAATATTTGTCAAAATTCCCGACTTACAGGATCTACTTAAGCCGCCGAGCCTGTGCCTTACGCTAAATGTCGAATCGGATGCGCATGAACAGGCCACGGACTGGTAAAAAACGGCTGCATCATCTCGGGCGTAATGTCTTCAATGCGCGCCGGGTTCCACTGGGGTGCATGGTCTTTGTCTACCGCCAAAGCGCGAATGCCTTCTACCGTTTCACTCGCTGCGCCCGTGCGCCCTAGGTGATGGGTGTGAAAGCAGTGGCGCACCATATTGCGCTCCATGCGCAGGTCGTCGGCCAGCGTCATGCTGCGGGCGCGGCGCACTTGCTCCAGCACCACATGCAGCATCAGCGGGGAGCGCTTGCGCAAAGTCACCAGCGTAGTCAAAGCCCACTCGGAGGTTTCTTTTTCCAGTGCCTTGAAGATGTCTGGCACTGTGGGCAGCGCAAAAATTCGGTCGATATCCGGGCGCAACGCTTGCTCTAGCGCATTCATTTTCTCGTGCCGCCTGTCAAATGCCTGCTCTTGGTCGGTACCGCGCCCGAACGACAAGCCCCCAATATAAAAATCATGTACGAACCGGTCTACTTCGGTCTCGTTGATAAACACGGTGCTGGCCAAGGACTCCCAAAAAGCCGCTAAGCGATCCGATTGCACTGCGATGTCTGCCAATGCATAAGACATCGCTTGCGCGTCATTCATCAACACCCCCGTCAGCGCCAGATACTCCCCCACTCTGCCCGGACAACGGCTTAAAAAGTAGCCGCCACCGACATCGGGGAACAGGCCAATCCCTGTCTCTGGCATGGCCATCTTGGTGCGCTCGGTGACGATGCGATGGCTGGCCCCTTGGCTGATACCCATGCCGCCGCCAAAGACGATGCCATCCATGAAAGCCACATACGGTTTGGGGTAGGTGTGGATCAGGTGGTTGAGTTGGTACTCTTCCGTAAAAAAGTCTTCCAGCGATGGGTCACCCGCAAAGATGGCTTGGTGAAAATAGCGAATATCCCCGCCTGCGCAAAAGCTGCCAAAAGGCGTGAAGGCCGGTGCCGTGCTGTCTGCAGCATGCGCCGGGTTTTTGCCCATGCCGCGTATAGCTACTAACTTGATAGCTGGTTGCGCATGCCATTCAAGCAATGCAGCCGTTATTTGCCTGATCATGGCGAGAGACAAGGCATTCAATGCCTTGGGGCGGTTCAAGGTAATCAAGCCCGCGCAGCCGCGCGTTTCAATCACCACATGGTTTTCTACATCCATCATTGCTTTTCTTTCCAACCGAGTATTTCATTCACCAACAACGCGCCTATCACCAGCGCCCCGCCCAGCAGCACCGTCTGGCCAGGCGCTTCGTTCGCGCCCAGCCACGCCAGCGCAATGCCAAAAATCACCTCCAGCAGCGCCAGCAGCGATACCTCGGGCGCTTTGAGCACCCGCGCGCAGATCACACTCAGTGTGCAGGGAATCGCCAATTGCACCAAGCCCAGCATGCCCAGCCAGGCCACGTCTTTGACAGAGGCAACAAAGGGAAATGCCAAGGGCAACGTGACAAGGCTGGAGATGAGCGCGCCCACCAGCACGCAGGGCACCAAGTCGATCTGCTCTTCAATCCCCTTGCCACTTTGCGCATGCTGCATGTGCCCACGCTGCACCACCGTCCAATGCGTGGCAGCCGCTATGGGCACCAATAGCGCCACCAGACAGCCCAGCAAGGCCCCAGGCGCACCCATATTCATCTGCGCACCGAACATGTAGGCAATGCCCGCCCCCGCCACCGCAATGGCCACCCAGGTGCGTGTGGGTAGCCTGTGTCCAATAAAAAACCGCGCCATCAGCGCCGTCAACAGCGGCCCCACCGCCATCGTCACCAGTACATTGCCTACACTGGTGAGCGTTAGCGCCATCATGAAGGCCGTAAACATCACACTCCAACACACCCCCGAGACCCAAAACGCCCGGCTGCCCCAATGCATCTTGCGAAACACGTCTTTGCCCTGCCACACCGGCAAGATGATGAGAAGAGAAACCGCCGTAAAAAAGCTGCGCCAAAAAGTCACTTCAAAACTCTTGGCGTGTTCTAGCTGGCGCGTGACCACGCCAGCTATCGACCACATCAGGGTCACAGCCAGCATGATCAATACCGCTTTGGAGTGGGTGAGCTTGAATCCGCTCATGCCAGGTCGCTCGCAGTCCAAGGGTTCTGAATATGCGAGTAAGGCGCAAAATCACGCACGTTGCGCGTGACGATGGTCAGGCCATATTGCTGGGCAGTGGCTACCAACAGGCCATCCATTGGGGGCCGGGCGTGGCCCTTGGCAAGCGACTGGCCTTGCCAGTGCGACCAGTGTGTCCAAGTGGCATCGTCCACGCCTAGTGTGTTATTTGCAAAGCGTTGTTTGATGTTTTCCACCCATGCTTGCATGATGGCGGCTTGGCTGTCTTTTTGCGCCAGCAGCTTGACCACACCCACATCCAACTCAGCGAGTGTCACTACCGATACAAAACTCTTCTCCGCCTGGATGCCAGCAAACCACGCCACTACGCCGGGGTTCACGCGTTTTTTTCTAATTTCTGATAGCAAACACGTATCAAACAACCACCCCTTAGCTACGGCCATCAAAACTCCACGGCATGGGCGCGCCCGGGACTACGGCCTCGCGCAAATAACGCATCCATCTGTTCATCGCTGATCTGCCCCGCACTGTCACCTCTTAATTGCTCTAAAAAAGATGGTGCAGATTTTGTAGGCTTACCCATGCGGGCGACAGGAACGGCTTTCTGCGCCAGCGCTTCGTATTCATCGCTAGACAGCACCACCACCGCCCGCTTGCCATGCACGGTCACCCACTGCGGCACCCCCTCACGGGCAGCACGGACCACTTGGCTAAAGCGATTTTTGGCATCCTGCAATTGCCAGTCGGCTTGCAACTGATTTAAAGGATAGGTTTGAGATATTGCAGTCATGATGAACTCCAATCTAGCTAGACAGGCTAGATTATACAACCCCATCGCGCGCAGCTCGGTCAGAGACAACTTTGAAAGGAGCGCGCCTAGACATTAATGATGTAGAAATGGAATAAGATTACGCAGAGACCGCAAAAAAGAGAACAAAAAAAACCAAAATACCGGAAATCAACGCAAAACAGCCAAAACTATTTTCTAATTTTGGCTGTTTTTTTCTTGGACTTCTTTTGCGCCCTTTGCGAAACCTTCGCGCCCTCTGCGTTCAAAAAGTCCCTGTCTTCGGCTTCGGCTTCGCCTTCGTTTTCAGCTTAAGAATCGTGACGCGCCTTCTTGCGCTCATGCTCTTTCAAATGGCGCTTGCGCAGGCGGATCGACTTGGGCGTGATTTCCACCAACTCGTCGTCCTCCAAAAATTCCACGGCTGTTTCCAGGCTCAGGATGATGGGTGGCGTGATCTTGATCGCGTCTTCCTTGCCGCTGACGCGGAAGTTGGTGAGCTGCTTCATGCGCACGGCGTTGACGACCAGGTCGTTGTCGCGGTTGTGCAAGCCAACGATCATGCCTTCGTACACGGGGTCGCCCGCTTTCACAAACATGCGGCCACGGTCATCGAGTTTGCCCAATGAATAGGTGACGATTTCGCCATCGTCCATGCTGATCAGCACGCCGTTTTTGCGGCCTGCAATCTCGCCCTTGAAGGCTCCGTAGCTGTCAAAAATGTTGCTGGCTAGGCCCGTGCCACGGGTCATGTTCAAAAACTCGTTGCGGAAACCGATCAGGCCACGCGCGGGGATGCGGTATTCCAGGCGTACACGGCCACGGCCGTCGGACTCCATGTTGACCAGGTCGCCCTTGCGTTCGCCCAGGGCTTGCATCACAGCACCCTGGTGGGTTTCTTCCACATCAACGGTCAGCAGCTCGATGGGTTCGTGCTTCTCGCCATTGATTTCCTTGAACACGACGCGCGGCTTGCTCACAGCCAGCTCGTAGCCTTCTCGGCGCATGGTTTCCAGCAGAATGGTCAGGTGCAATTCGCCGCGACCCGATACTTCGTAAATGCCGTCTTCGTCGGTGTCTTTAACGCGCAGGGCCATGTTGGATTGCAGTTCGCGGGTCAAACGGTCGCGCAGTTGGCGGCTGGTGACGAACTTGCCTTCGCGGCCAGCCAGCGGGCTGTTGTTGACGCAGAAGTTCATCGTCAGCGTGGGCTCATCCACCATCAGCATGGGAAGGGGTTGGGGTGACAGCGGGTCGGTAATGGTGACGCCCAGTGCAATGTCTTCAATGCCGTTGATCAGCACGATGTGGCCGGGGTAGGCCATTTCGCCCACGTCCAGCGGGCGGCGCTCCAGGCCTTCAAAAGTCAGTACTTGGTTAATGCGGCATTTGACAGGGGTGCCATCCAAGCCGGAGACCATCACCACGTCCTGCGGCATTTTGAGCGTGCCCTGGTTGATGCGGCCCACGCCGATTTTGCCAACGTAGCTGCTGTAGTCCATGCTGGAGATTTGCAATTGCAGCGGTGCAGCTGGGTCGCCCGCATGGGCGGGTACGTGTGCGAGCACCGTGTCAAACAGGGGGGCCAAGTCTTTGCCCCACTGCTCACCTGCGGCTCCCTCGGTCATGCAGGCCCAGCCGTTCAAGCCGCTGGCGTACACCACGGGGAAGTCCAGCTGCTCTTCGGTCGCGCCGAGCTTGTCAAACAGCTCAAAGGCGGCGTTGATCACGTAGTCAGGGCGCGCACCGGGTCGGTCTACCTTGTTGACTACGACGATGGGTTTGAGACCCAAGGCCAAGGCCTTTTTGGTCACAAAGCGGGTTTGTGGCATGGGGCCTTCGACCGCGTCAATCAGCAGCACCACACCGTCCACCATGGACAGGGCGCGCTCGACCTCGCCGCCGAAGTCGGCGTGGCCGGGGGTGTCAACGATGTTGACGTGGGTGTCTTTCCAGGTGACCGAGCAGTTCTTGGCCAGGATGGTAATGCCGCGCTCTTTTTCCAGGTCGTTGTTGTCCATCACGCGTTCGGTGACTTTTTCGTTGGCGCGGAAGGTGCCCGACTGGCGTAGCAGTTGGTCTACCAAGGTGGTTTTGCCATGGTCCACGTGGGCGATGATGGCGATGTTGCGGATTTGTTTGCTCATGGTTTCTCTCTCAATTCCCCGTTCGCCCTGAGTCCACATGCTGGTTGATTAACACGGGACTTTCTAGGGCTTCGACAAGCTCAGCCCGAACGGGGGTGGCTGCTTGCGAAGTCAAAATCTGTTCGATCTCTATCGGTGACAACAGGCGCGTGGGGATCAGTTCACCCGCCTTGATATGTGCCGCGCCCAATAAGGTGCGTACGCTATGGCCATCCGTAATTGCTTGCGGCAAGGCACCAACTGCTTGCGGCGCAATACTATAAACAGCCACCTGATCGGCATCAGGCAACTGGGTTTTTCTGCGCAAGCCACTCAGAAAGCGTCCTGCATTATCACTGTCGAGCATGACCTCGCTGTGACCGTCCAGCAAACTCTCCACGGGCTGCATGCAGGCCGCGCGCTGGCTCTCGGTCATGGCTTCCAGTTGCGGCAAAGTGACGGCATCTTTGATATCCAGACCACCCGTGTGGGTGCGGCGCAGCGCGCTTAGATGCGCACCACAGCCCAAGGCCTCACCTATATCCTCACCCAAGGTACGAATGTAAGTACCTTTGCTCACTGTCGCTACTATTTTAATAGCTTCTTGCGCATTATTTTCCATGGCTAAGGACAGATTTAGCTTGAAAACAGTGACGTTTCGTGCCGCGCGCTCCAAAATGATGCCTTCGCGCGCATATTCGTACAAAGCCTTGCCGTCCTTCTTCAAGGCACTGTGCATGGGCGGCACTTGGCTGATCGGGCCGGTAAACAGTTTTTGCACGCGGTCGATATCGGCCTGCGTCACTTTCACATCTCTGCGCTCAATCACTTCACCCTCAGCATCGCCGGTGCTGGTTTTAACACCTAGCACCGCAGTCGCCTCGTAAGTCTTGTTCGCCTCTAACTGCAAAGCGCTGAACTTGGTCGCCGCACCAAAGCACAGTGGCAACACGCCGGTAGCCAATGGGTCGAGCGTCCCGGTATGGCCCGCTTTCTCGGCCCGCAGCAGCCATTTGGCCTTTTGCAGCGCCTCGTTACTCGACAGGCCTATCGGCTTGTCGAGCAACAGCACCCCGTGTACGGGGCGCCTCACGACCCGTACTCGTGGAAGCAAAACGCCCCCACGCTCCCCCGCTGCGCGTGGTCCGCTGCCCCCCAAGGGGGCCTTCGCACCTTGGGACGGCCCGGCGGTGCTCATACTTATTCCTCGACCTCTTCGTTCTTGGAACGTGATGCCACGGCTTTAGAGATCAGGGCATTCATGTCGGATGCCCGCTCAATGCTTTGGTCGAACTGAAAGTGCAAGGTCGGCACGGTGTGGATATGCAGTTTTTTGAACAGACCATTGCGCAAAAAACCTGCGGCCTGGTTCAAGGCTTTTTTGGCTTCTTCTGGCTCACCTACCAGCAAACTGAAATACACCTGTGCATGTGCGTAGTCTGGCGTCACTTCTACGGAGTTGATCGTTACCATGCCTACACGCGGGTCTTTGAGCTCGCGCGCGATCAGCTCGGCCAGATCCCGCTGGATCTGGTCGCCAACACGGATGCCGCGATTGGGGGCTGATGATTTTTTCTTGGGCATTTTGTGTGTTTACAGAGCGAGCCACCAGCGACTGGCGCGCGGCAGGTAAAACTTGTCCGCGTTGTGTGACATGGCCACCCGAACCGCCTGGCCCGTGATGCGATCCATATCGATAAAACCGATAAAGCGCGAATCGTTGCTGTTATCGCGGCTATCGCCCAATACCAGCACATGCCCGGCAGGCACTTGCACGGGGTCAAATTCAAAGTTACGGTTTTGCGCTGCTATGCGCGCTACTTCGATCTGCTTTGCACCGAGCTGCTCGGTCCAAATTTCGGCCAGTAAAGCGCCAGATTCAGTAGGAATAACGCGCGATGCATCGACCAATTTGCGCTCAATGACTTGGCCGTTGATGCGCAAAGTGTTGTCGCGCATCTCAATGATGTCGCCTTGCACCGCGACGACGCGTTTGATCAAATTCACCTCATCTTTAGGTGAGTCAAATGTGACCACGTCACCGCGCTGGGGGCCGCCCCAGCGTGCGATGTGCTGCAAAGTAAACGGTACCCGCACACTGTAGGCCAGCTTGTTCACCACCACCCGATCCCCCGAGATCAGGGTGGGGTTCATGGAGGACGATGGCACGAGGTTCCAGTCTGCAATAGCAGAGCGAAACACAAACATCAAACCAATAAAGAGCACAAAGCCTTTATTGTTTCGCCATAAGTTTTTCATCGACTCCATGTGCCCTCCTTTGCCTTAGTTGTGCATTCGCTTTTTACAGCGTACGCGCCACTTCCCTGATCTCAAAGAATTCCAGCACGTCATTCTCTTGAATGTCGTTGTAGTTCTTGATGTTCAAGCCGCACTCGAAGCCTTCTTTGACTTCTTTGGCATCGTCTTTAAAGCGCTTGAGCGAGTCGAGTTCACCCGTGAAGATGACCACGTTTTCGCGCAGCAAGCGCAGTTTGGCGGTACGCTTGACCAGACCGCTGGTGACCATACAACCGGCAATTGAGCCGATTTTGGTAACGCGGAAGACCTGGCGAATTTCGGCTGTACCCAAGATTTCTTCTTTCTTGTCTGGGGTCAGCATGCCGCTCAAGGCTGCTTTCACATCATCTACCGCATCGTAGATGATGTTGTAGTAGCGAATGTCCACGCCATTGTTCTCGGCCAGCTTGCGCGCACCGGCATCGGCGCGGGTATTAAAGCCAATGATGACAGCCTTGGACGCAATGGCCAAGTTGACATCTGACTCGGAAATACCGCCCACAGCCGTGAACACCATCTGCACCTTGACCTCCGGGGTCGAGAGCTTGAGCAATGACTGCGCCAGTGCTTCTTGCGAGCCCTGCACGTCGGCCTTGACAATGATGGGCAGCAGTTTGACTTCGCCCGCGTTGATGTCGGAGAACATGTTCTCCAGCTTGGCTGCTTGCAACTTGGACAGCTTGGTATTGCGGAACTTGCCTGCGCGGTAGGTAGCGATCTCGCGCACGCGGCGCTCGTCCAGCATGACCATGAACTCGTCACCGGCATTGGGCACTTCGGTCAAGCCCTGGATTTCCACTGGGATGGACGGGCCCGCAGTCTTCACTGGCAGGCCGTTTTCGTCCAACATGGCGCGCACGCGGCCGTAGGTAGAGCCCGCCAGCACCATGTCACCCGCCTTGAGCGTACCCGACTGCACCAGCACCGTAGCCACAGGGCCACGGCCTTTGTCCAGACGCGCCTCGATCACCAGGCCTTTGGCCATGGCATCCACTGGCGCACGCAGCTCCAGCACCTCGGCTTGGAGCAGCACTTGCTCCAGCAAATCATCAATGCCCTGGCCTGTTTTGGCCGAGACCTGCACAAACGGTGAGGAGCCGCCAAATTCTTCGGGCACCACTTCTTCGGCTATCAGTTCATTGCGCACGCGGTCCAGGTTGCTACCGGGTTTGTCGATCTTGTTGAACGCCACCACCAAAGGCACACCAGCGGCTTTCGCATGCTTGATGGCCTCTTTGGTTTGCGGCATCACGCCGTCGTCAGCCGCCACCACCAAAATCACAATGTCGGTGGCCTTGGCACCACGGGCACGCATGGCGGTAAACGCCTCGTGACCCGGAGTGTCGAGGAAGGACACCATGCCGCGTGGGGTTTCCACGTGGTAGGCACCAATGTGCTGGGTAATGCCACCGGCTTCGCCAGAGGCCACTTTGGCACGGCGAATGTAGTCCAGCAGCGAGGTTTTGCCGTGGTCCACGTGGCCCATGACAGTGACCACCGGCGCGCGCGGCAGCAACTGGGCGGTTTGCTCGGTGCTTTCGTCGTCGGTAAAGGCTTCTGGATCGTCCAGCGCAGCTACAACGGCTTTGTGGCCCATTTCTTCCACCACGATCATGGCGGTGTCTTGGTCCAGCGGCTGGTTGATGGTGACCATCTGGCCCAGCTTCATGAGCTTCATGATCACTTCAGACGACTTGACCGCCATCTTGTGGGCCAGTTCGGCCACGGTAATCGTTTCGGGCACATGCACTTCGATGATGCGCGCCTCGACGGCTGCCGCAGGCGCTGCGACTTCGCGGTCATCCTCGCCACGGCGGCGGCCACGCGGGCCTGAGCGCCAGTTGCTGCGGCCTACGCCGCCACTGCTGTCACCACGGGTTTTGATTTCTTTCTTCTTGGCCGGATCTCCGCCCCAGCTGGAGGACAGTTTTTCGGATTTGACTTCGGTTTTGGCTCCACGCGGGCCAGTGGCAGGCGAGGTGGCGGTGCCCGCAGGCTTGACGCCGGGTTTGGCGCCTGGGGTGCCAGCAGGCTTGTGCAGCGTGCCCTTAACGCTGTCTTTGGCCACAGGTTTCGGCTCTTCAGGCTTCTTGGCCACCAACACACGTTTGGGCGCGCTCATCATGGCGCGAATGGCCTGGGCTTCGGCCAAGGCCACGTCGCGGCGATCCGTGAGGTCTTTGGCGCGGGCGACATCGTCAGCCTTGGCCTGTGCGGCAACGCGCACGGTTTCATTGGCAGCAGCTTTGGCCTGGTCAGCCACAGCGGCGGCGGCAGCGGCTTTGCTGGCCTGCAAATCTACCTGCGCAGCGACCTTATCTGCTTGCTGGGCTTCTTTACCGGCGATGGCGGCGCTTTTTTCATTACGCTCAGCCAGCTTGCGTGCGGCATCTTCGGCCTGCATTTGCGCCAGTGTTTTAGGAGCTGCTGGCGCGACTTCCAGCTTGACTGCAACATCCAGCTTGACTGCATCTTTCTGCTGGGCCGAGCCCTCTTGCTGGGCAATGCCTTCTTTTTGAACATCGTCCTGCGCACGGTTGGCGGCATCGACGGCCTGCATGGCCACGGCCATATCACGCGCTTCTTGCGCTTCGCGCAGAGCGCGGCGCTCGGCCAAATCTTCTTCCTGGCGGCGCAGCAACTCGGCTTGGCGGCTGGCCTCCTCTTCGCGACGGGCCAATTCAGCCTGGTCAATGATGGAGGCGGCGCTGGGGGCAGGTTCGACTTGTTCAGGGCTTTCCACCTCGTCGTCGCGCTGGACGAAGGTGCGCTTCTTACGCACCTCGACCTGGATGGTGCGCGCTTTGCCTGTGGCATCGGCTTGCTTGATCTCGGTGGTGGATTTCTTCACCAGCGTGATTTTTTTGCGCTCGGCCGAGGCGGTGCCGTGGCTGGTTTGCAAATAGCTCAGCAGCTTTTGCTTATCAGCGTCGGTCAGCGCATCGCTGGCAGACGCTTTGGGCACACCGGCACTCCTGAGCTGGTCTAACAGCGTGTCGTTGGATTTTTTGAGTTCGTTTGCGAACTCTGAGACTGTGGTACTTGACATAATTTTCTGATCGTCTCCATGATATTACTGAGCCACTGGCGCGGTATCCGCTGCCTTGGCATCATCTGCCTTGGCATCGTTGGCAAACCAGTGCTCACGCGCTTTCATAATCAGCGCGGTGGCCTCTGTAGCCGACTGACCGGTGATATCGGTCAGCTCGTCGGTGGCCAGGTCGGCCAAGTCGTCACGGGTGTGGATATTGTTTTCAACCAGCTTGGCAATCAGCTCGGGGGTCAAGCCGTCCAGGTGGTTCAGGTCCTGGCTGACTTCACCGCCTTCAGCAGACTCTTCTTTGGCAATCGCCATGGTCAGCAGCGCGTCTTTGGCGCGGGTGCGCAATTCGTCAACCGTGTCCTCGTCAAAGCTCTCGATCTCCAACATCTCTTGCAGCGGCACATAGGCGATCTCTTCCAGGCTGGTAAAGCCTTCGGCAATCAGGATGTCGGAGATTTCTTCATCGACATCGAGCTTTTCCATGAACAGTGCGCGAATCGAACCTGTTTCATCCGACTGCTTCTGGGCCGACTCGGCCGCGTCCATGATGTTGATCTTCCAGCCCGTCAGCTCAGAGGCCAGACGCACGTTTTGACCACCGCGACCAATGGCGATGGCCAGGTTTTCTTCATCCACCACCACGTCCATGGCGTGGCGCTCTTCATCCACCACGATGGACGACACATTGGCGGGTGCCAAAGCGCCGATCACGAACTGCGCTGGGTCTTCGCTCCACAGCACAATGTCCACGCGCTCACCGGCCAATTCATTGGTGACGCCATTGACACGGGTGCCGCGCACGCCGACGCAAGTACCGATGGGGTCAACCCGTTTGTCGTGCGAGAGCACAGCAATCTTGGCGCGCGAACCCGGGTCACGGGCGCAAGATTTGATCTCTAGCAAGCCCTGCTCAATTTCGGGCACTTCTTGGCGGAACAACTCCGTCATGAACTCAGGGGCCGAACGCGACAAAACGATGGGGGCGCCACGCAAGGTCAAGTCCACCTCCATGATCATGGCGCGCACGCGGTCACCGGTACGCAGGTTTTCTTTGGGGATCATCTCGCCACGGCGCAGACGGCCTTCGACACGACCGCTCTCCACGATGATGTCGCCCTTGTCCATGCGCTTGACCGTACCGACAAAAATCTTGTCGCCACGCGACATGAAGTCATTGAGCAGCATTTCGCGCTCAGCGTCACGGATTTTTTGCAGAATGACCTGCTTGGCCGCCATCGCGCCGATACGGCCAATGGGCATGGACTCAATTGTCTCTTCGATGTACTCGTCCACCTCGATGTCAGGAATTTGCTCTTTGGCTTCAAACAGCAAAATCTCTTGCTCTGGCAACTGCAGGCCCGCCTCATCGGGAACCACATGCCAGCGACGGAAGGTTTCGTAATTACCGCTGTCGCGATCAACCGCCACGCGAATATCCACCTCGCCCGAGTACAGCTTTTTGGTCGCTTGGGCCAGCGCCGCCTCAACAGCGCCCAGCACCACGTCACGCTCTACGTTTTTTTCGCGTGAAATAGCTTCCACCAACATCAACAATTCGCGATTCATGTCTTTAATCTCCATTGCCAATCACAAGTCAAAGCCGCGTCTATCGACAGCCTCAACCCCACCAAAAATTACTCGGCACTGCCTGTGCCACGCCCTTTGAAACTCACCAGCGGCGCCAAGCGCGCCTCCTTCAACTCGTCCAGCGTGAAGCCCAAAGCTTGCAGGGGCGGGGGCACGCGCTTCTTACTCACCTTTTGCCCCGGCTTGGGCGCAGGCTCATCGCTCCAGACGATTTGCCAACCCACACTGCCCTCACCTTCATCAACCTGCGCCACACGCTCCAGCGTGCCGCGAAACTTCTTGCGACTGGCACTGACCTGCCCCGCCGCCGCCGCACCCATGGGCGCTTTAAGCGTGAGATCAATCACCTGACCCACAAAGCGCTCAAAATCTTGCTGATGCCGCAAAGGTCGATCAATCCCCGGCGAAGACACCTCCAGCCGCGAGTACTCAATCGCCTCCACCTCTAGCGTGAACTGCAACTGGCGCGTCACCTTTTCGCAGTCTTCCACCGTCACAAACTGCTCAATACCGGCCAGCTCAGGTGTCCAGGGCAAGTCGATCGTGATGCGCAGCAAACCACCGGCGGAGCGATTGATCTCCACCAGGTCGTAGTTCAAGCCACCCACGATTTGCTCAACAATTTCCTGCAATGCCACAGCTGCCAATACCCTGTATCGAAAAACAAACGACCAAAAAAAACGGGCGGTTGGAACCCGCCCGTTTGGTCGTGAAGCGCGGATTGTACCTCAAATCTCGGCTAAGTGCCTTGTTTTAAAAGGCTTTTCCGACAAGGCCGCGGGTGTTTAAAGCGTGGCGGCCACCAAAGTGCGGGTGTAGGGATGCTCGGGTGCGTCCAGCACTTTGGCAAGGGCGCCAGATTCCACGATTTCGCCGTCTTTCATCACGATGACCTCATGCGCCATGGCCCGTATCACGTCCACATCGTGTGTGATGAGCAGATAACTCAAACCGCGTTCACGTTGCAGGCGCTGCAACAGTTGCAGCACTTGCTTCTGGATCGTCACGTCCAGCGCGCTGGTGGGTTCGTCCAGCACCATCAAGCGCGGCTCCACGATCAGCGCGCGCGCAATGGCGATTCTTTGGCGCTGTCCGCCCGAGAACTCATGGGGGTAGCGCTGCAAAAGGCCAGGGAATTGCGATTCACTCAAGCCAACCTCGTCCAGCGCGCTGATGACGCGCACTTGCCGCTCTTGGGTTGACAGTGTTGGCGCATGCACCAGCAAGCCCTCGCCCACAATTTCCTCCACCGTCAGGCGCGGAGACAGCGATGAGAACGGGTCCTGAAACACCACCTGAACTGTCTTGCGCAAGGCTTTGTTGTGCGCCTGCTTCGCGCCCCAAGCCTGCCCCGCCACCGTCAACTCACCCTGAAAGGGCAACAACCCCAAAGCGGCCAGCGCCAGCGTTGATTTTCCCGAGCCCGACTCGCCAATCACCCCCAGCGTCTGACCCGGCGCAAGCTTGAATTCGGCATCATGAACCGCCACAAACTCCCCCCGTGAAAACCAGCCACGCCAACCCGGCAAGGGCGTCAGGTAAGTCACGCGCAAGCCTTGGGCTTGTAGCAACGCGGGCGTATCGGTCTGGGCAGGCAACTCAAGCACATCACGCACCGGCTTGCTGTCGATCAGCCGCTGGGTGTAGCTGTGCTGGGGTTTGGCAAACACCTCGGCCACCAGCCCCTGCTCCACGATGTGGCCGTTCTCCATCACCATCACGCGCTGGGCAAAGCGGCGCACCAAATTAAGGTCGTGCGTGATCATCAACACGGCCATGCCGTACTTCGTCTGCAGGCTGTCGAGCAGATCCAGAATCTGGCCGCGCAGGCTCAC
>JAYVGI010000383.1:0-1836 GCA_043772355.1 Polaromonas sp. | reverse complement strand
TCGCGGCTGGCGGCCTGGATGTGGCCGGCAAAGCTGGTTTTGGCTTTCTCCAGCATGCGCTCCACCAGGCTGACGAGCTCTTCTTCTTTGAAGGGCTTTTGGATGAAGTCCATGGCACCCTTTTTCATCGTGTCTACGGCCATGGGCACGTCGCCGTGGCCAGTGATAAACACCACGGGCAGGGGGGATTTGCGCTCTACCAGCTTGTCTTGCAGCTCCAGGCCGGTCATGCCGCCCATGCGGATGTCTACGATCAGGCAGGCAACTTCCCGCTGGTCGTAGCGGGCCAAAAAGGTCTCGGCCGAGTCGTAGCAGCGTACGCGGTAGTCTTTGCCCTCTAGCAGCCATTGCAACGAGTCGCGCACGGCCTCGTCGTCATCAACTACATAAACGGTGCCTTTTTTAGGAATCAAGCTCATGGTATACAGCCTTTTCGGTCTTTTGCCCCGGCAAATATTGCGGGAGCAGCTATTTAATTAGTAGCGTTGTATCGCCGGGCGCGGGCTCAGTTTTATCGCTGCTGCCTGCGCCAGGGGGCGTAGGCAGCCAAAAACTGAACTTGCATCCAGAGATATCGGCCCCATTGTAGAGGTTCTCGGCCTGCATCCGGCCTTGGTGCGACTCGACGATGGAGCGGCACAAATTGAGCCCAATGCCCATGCCCTCGGCCTTGGTAGAAAAGAAGGCCTCGTACAGGCGCTGCAGCACCTCGGGGGCCAAGCCTTTGCCAGTGTCCGTGACGGTAAATTCCACCACGCTGGCCTGGCCTTCCATCTGCTTGGGCATCACATGCAGTTCTACGCTGCGGTGCGCGCTGGGCCTTTGCGCGCTGTCCACAGACTCAGCGGCGTTTTTCATCAAGTTGACCAGCACTTGCTCAATCAAAATAGGGTCTACCAAGAGCTGGGGCAGGCGCGTGGCCACCGTGTGTGTCAGGCGCACATTGCGCCTGCGCAGCTCTATCTCGGCCAGCTCTACGGCTTCGGCCACCATGGTGGTGATGTCGGACAGCGTGCGGTTAGGCTCCGAGCGCTTTACAAAGCTGCGAATGCGCTGAATGATCTGCCCGGCGCGCTGCGCCTGCTTGGCGGTTTTCTCCAGTGCGGCCAGCAGGTCTTCTTCATTGATCTGCTTGCCTTTGATACGGCTGACCATGCCGTTGCAATAGTTGTTGATAGCAGTCAGCGGCTGGTTCAGCTCATGCGCCACGCTGGAGGCCATCTCGCCCATGGTGATCAAGCGGCTGGCGGTCTGCGCCCGCTCGGCCTGCATGGCGGACTGCTCCTCAGCATGGCGACGCGGGGTAATGTCGGTGGCAATCACCATTTGTGCCAAGCGGCCGTCGGTCCAGCTGAGGTAGCGCGAGCGCACCTCCAGCCATTTTTTCAGCATGGGGATGTAGATCTCGGCGTTTTCGCTTTGCGCTACTGTTAGCTCGCCGACGGGCAGGCCTACCAGCATGTCTACATCGTCGTCGGCTTCGCCGCGCGGGGAGTCTGGCCTGCCAGCCTGGGCTACCAAGTTCAAATGCCCCTCCGTGTGCGAGCCAAACCACTGGCGGTACAGCTTGTTGGCAAACAGCAGCTCTTCACTGCCCAGGGGCGCAACCGATACGCTGGCATCCAGCCCCTCCAGCACGGTGGTAAAGCGCTCATACGATTCGCTTAACTGCTGGCGCACCCGGTTGGGCTCGGTGATGTCGGTCATCGAGGTCATCCAGCCGGTTTGCAGGCCCTTGGGGTCGATCAGCGGGGACACGTACATGCGCGCGTCAAACACATGCGCGTCTTTGCGCTTGACCCGCACCTGAAAGCCGCCCGGCGTGGTGCGTCCCGC
>JAYVGI010000382.1:0-14399 GCA_043772355.1 Polaromonas sp. | reverse complement strand
AAAACCTTGGAAATCGACAAAAACGAGATCGAATTGCCTATTTTTTAAGCAATTTTCGGGTGGGCTGGTTTTGAAACCTTGAGTCCGACAGGCTGCTAGGGCTTATGAACTGGTTAACCGCATGGCTATGCAGTTGCGCCATCCCCAAAATATGGGATGCAGGCAAGCCACAATCCCAGTAAACTTCACTTACTGTTTTATACGTTTACGTGCTTTAATTGTACAAAATACGGTGAAATTGTCGACCACACAACAACAATTTTGTGGTTTGAATTTATTAATACTCAACACTTGGAGTTATTTTTGTTTATGGCGCGATTTGAATACCCAATCCATCCACAGCGGCTAGCCAAAATTAGCATGCTCGCGGTAGCGTTTTTAGCCAACAGCGTTTTGATGTCGGGATGCGGTGGCGGTGGTGGCGGCGGTTCTGCCTTGGGCGGCACCACGATTGTCGATAGCTTTGGAGAGGTAGTAGGCGCTGGAGATGGTTCAGGTGTGGGCGCGGGCGACTCGGGAGCTGATGGTTCAGCAGGCGAAGGCAAACCATTGGCGGGGGCTACCATCACCATTACCGATGCAGCCGGCCGCGTAGCCACGGCAACCACCGATGCGCGTGGCTATTACCGCGCCAAAGTGACCGGTTTTACTGCGCCCATGGTGGCCAAGGCAAGCCTGGGCACCACCAAGGTGTTTTACGCTGTCGGCACCCTCAGCCCTGTCACCAACACTTTCGTCACTTTCAACGTCACGGGATTGACCGACAAAATAGCCTCAGACGTTGCAGTGGCCGCAGGCCGCACCGGGTCTGCCGCCATTACCCCGACTATCGTCTCGGCCAATCAGGCGGCGCTGGCTGTAGCCAGAGCTAACCTGCGAACCGCACTCAGCGCGCAGCTCACCGTCAACGGAATTGATCCCGCTACGTTTGAGCCCAGCCATGCCCGATTCAGAGCAGACCATACTGGCTACGATGCCGTGCTAGACACCACCTTGGTCACCCGCTCGGGCTCTGGTTCGACCGAAATTACCGTGGGGGGTCAGCAGTACCTGCCTGGCCTGGACTCCACTGGTATTGCTACGCTGGTGAGTGAATTTAACCGCCTGAATAAACTGCAAGCCGACCGCACCAGCGTGTTGTTTGCAGACTTGGTGGATGCCAACTTTTTAGACAATGGTTTGAATAAAGCCACATTTGTATCAAGTTTTACAAATAGTACGACCACGCTCAGTGCCAACATCGCAAATCCCAAGTTCTTCAACTGCTCTATTGCCGCAGCGGTATGTGATTTTCAATACAAATTAGTTTCAGCCTCTGGTGTGAGTACCGATGTGACGGGACAAAAAGTCAAACTCAACTCGGGTGTTTGGCGTTTGTACGGCAATCAATCGACTGTCGCGGTGCCAACACCAACGCCAGCGCCAGCACCAGCACCAGCACCAGCACCAGCACCAGCACCAGCACCAGTGGGGTTCACTAACTACACGTACTTCAGCTTGCTGGGTACACCGCTACTTGAGAACACGGTGGCGATCAGTAACACGGCCACTGTTGGTACGTTGAGCCTCAGTGCTGACACGTTCACCTATTTAGCAGATCCCATTCTTGGCCTGGTCAGTACCAATGCGCCCTACACCTTCTTGGGTTCCACCAAGCAAACCGGATTTATGATTTGCAAGCCGGCCAACACTGTCGCCGGTGTAGTAGCGGGCCAAGGCATTTATGCTAAAAGCATCTATACGGTGCTGCCAGCAAATGCCACCCTGGGCACCATCGATGACTTGAAGGGCAAGACTTTGGATGCCTTTGAAGACTGTGGAGCTATCTCGGAAAGCATAGTTTTTGATAGCAGCGCCAATGCAAGTATCTTTTCTGGGGCGGTATTGCGCCAAACCAATACAGCAGCGCAGGTAAGCGCTGCTTTAGCCTCTACGGGTTTGACAGAAACAAACGCATTTGGAAACGCAGTTATACGCATCAAGGCTTACAAAGTGGGTGCAAAAGTGATTATGGTGGAGCGTGGCGTGCCGCTCAGTGGTGCTACCAGCAACACGAACGGCTACTTAACGCTGTGGGTGTCCAGGTAGGCGGATCACTTCGCTGTACCAGCCATACCAGTCAATTTGAAGCGCCGCTTCGCAAGCCAGTTGGATACCAGGAAATTCTTCTAAAAAGGTAATTTATGCACAACTACTTATCTGTAAAGAAAAATATTCCGTTCACCTTCAAAACCACCTTGCTTGCAGCCTCTTTGCTACTGACCCACAGCGCGTGGGCGCAGCTCGCTTTAGTGATCGGCAATGGCAGCTACAAACAAGCCCCATTGGAGAACCCGGCCAATGATGCCCGCGCCATTTCCAAGTCACTCAAAGAATCTGGCTTTAGCGTGACCGAGGTGATCGACCAAGACCGTGAGCAGATGAAGGCAGCGGTGTTGGCTTTCAGTTCGCTGCTGCAAGCTGCCAAGCAGCCGGGCTTGTTCTATTTTGCCGGCCACGGTGTGCAACTGGACTGGCGCAACTACCTGCTGCCGGTCAACCAGCCCTTCAATAATGCAGACGATGTGCGCAACCACGCGCTGGACATTACTGATCTGACCAAGGGTTTTCAAACTGCCAAAAACGGCACCAATATCATTATTTTGGATGCCTGCCGCGACAACCCGTTTGGCTCCAACGGCACAGTGCCCAAGGGCCTCACGCAGATGGATGCGCCGACCAACACCTTCCTGGCCTACGCCACCGCGCCCGGGCAGACCGCCCGCGATGCCGGTACCGGTGCCAATGGCCTGTATACCGAAAACTTGCTTAAAGAAATTACCCGCGAGGGCGCAAAGATAGAAGACGTGTTCAAGCGGGTGCGCCTGAACGTGCGCCTGCAAAGTAATGGCGAGCAAATACCGTGGGAAACCACCAGCCTGGAGAACGACTTTTATTTTCGCCGCCCCTTAAGTGCCCGCGCGCTGAGCGACAAAGACCTGGAAGAGGACTTTGAAACCCAGCTCGCCCAGTGGCAGCAGATCAAACTGTCACGCGACGTGCGGGTGTATGAAGATTTTTTGGGCAAATACCCCAGCGGCAAATTCGCCGAGCTGGCCCACCACCGGCTAGAGCGCATTTTGGCCGTCAAAGAGCAGCGCGACCGCGACATTACCCAGCTGCAAAAGCTGATGATGGCCACTGCCAACAGCGCGACCTTGGCGGCGGCTATTCCCGCCAATGCACCGAACCTGGCCCAGGCGCAAGCTCCCGTGCCCGCAGCAGCGCCTGTGTCAGTTGCGGTAGCGTTAGCTGCTCCCGCTCTCACTACAGCACCCGCACCCGCACAGGTACCTGCCCCTGCCCCTGCCCCTGCACCTGTAGTAGCGGCTGCTAGCGTAGCGCCAGCCGTGGCTGCCGCTGCTTCAGCCCCCACATTGAACCCCGCCGCCGACCCGGTACAAATCGCCCAAGCTACCAACCCCTTGGTAGACGCCTTCGCCCCCATTCGCGCCAGCGGCATTTTGCCCGGCTGGCGGGTGGGTGACGCGCTCACCTACAGCACCACCCAGCGTTTTGGTGCCCCCGTGGTCACCACCGCAGAGCGGCGCGCGGTGCAGGTGCTGGAAGACAAAATCATCACTGCACTGGGCAATGAGTACGATTTGTTTGGCAACCCTTTGAAGGTGACGGGTCAGTTTGAAGTGCTTACCCCACCCCAGTGGTTTATTCATGAATACTATGTGGGCAAGCGCTGGAGCACCCGCTACAAACGCCAAAGCCTGACGGGCGCGGGCCTGTCCGTTGTGACCGCCGATGTGCGGGTGGTCTCGCGCGAGCAGGTTAGCCTGCCTGCGGGCAAGTTCGATGCGTTCAAGTTCAAGGTGACCAGCTACAACGGGGGCAGCGGGTACAACAACTATACCGAGGCGTTTATCTGGATCGACGCAGCGTCAAGCAAAATGGTGGCTTCCGAGACGCGCACCTGGGATACCAACAAGCGCATGATGCAAAACAGCCGCGTGGATTTGATGGCCTTTAACAACGCTGTGCGTTGAAACTCGACAACGCCGTGCGTTGAGACTCAACAACGCCGTGCGTTGAGAGATTCAACAACTCTGCGCGTTGAAGCTGCTGAGCTCTACAGCCTGATCTCCACCACCGTGCGTCCCGGCGCGCTGTGCAGCACCAGCTGCGCGCCTATGGCCAGCGCGCGCTCTCGCATCGAGGCCAAGCCGCGCGAAGTAGGTGCTTGCGCATCAAAGCCGCAGCCGTCGTCTACCACCCGCAGCACGGCCACTGCACCCGCACCCGCACCGGCTGGTGCATCGGCTGAACTTTGCGCATGCGCCTCGATGCGCAGGCTACGCGCCTGCGCATGCTGCAGCACATTGGACAGCGCCTCAAACACCATGTACTGCAGTTGGCGCATGGCGCTGTGGTCTAGCCGCGCTATGCTGGGCAGCAGGTCTACATCCCATTCAAACGCCATGCCGCTGCTGGTAAAGCGCGGCTCCAGCCGGTAGCGCATATTGGCCAGCAGGGCCGTCACATCGCCTGGCACCAAGTGCATCGAGTCAATCGACAGTTTCAGTTGGTCTAGCGAATCGCGCAGGGTGGTGAGCACCTGGCCGTTGGTAGCTTGGCCCGATTGCAATTGCCGAATCGCCGCGCTGATGTGTGAGCCCACGCCATCGTGCATGTCGCGCAGGATGCGGGTGCGCTCGGTGCTGCGCGCCTGCTCGCGCGCCAAGAGTTCGAGCTTTTGGTAGCTGGCAGAAAGCTCAGCTTCTTTGTCGGCCACGCGCTGCTCCAGCGTGTGCAGCAGCCCATGCGCCTGCGCGCTGGCCGCGCGAAACAGGTGCACCACTTGCACCACAATCACCAACGCCAGTAGCGCGGCGGATACCGCTATCCAGCGCGCGTCTTTCCAATAGGCGCTGCTGTCTTGTGTCCATAGCTCGTAGGCGATCAGCAGCAGCAGGGCTGCGCTCGGCCACAAAGGCCAGCGCAGTTGCGCGCCAAACATGCGGTGCAGCATATAGCCGGTGCAGGCTACGGCCAGCCATCCCACAGCCGCTATGGCGTGCGGCGACACCACCTCGTTAAACCAAGCCGCCTCGACGAGTGGCGCGTAAATGTGCAGCGCCCACAGCAGGCAGCTGGCCGCAGTCAGTGCAAACCGCTTGGAGAGGGCCGGCTGCGTCAGCGCCAAACTGGCGCTGAACACCGCCACCAGCAGCAGCACCAGGGCCACCATTTGCTGCAAAGTCACTTGCCTAAAGTACAGCGCCTCATACTGCGCTGCAATGTTGCTTTGCAGCCCCACGGTCACGCTGCTCAGGCCTGCGCGCCGGTTGGCATCTGCACGCAGTTGCACGCGGATCAAATTGGTTTTTTGCAGCACCTGCGGCGCGATGATGTAGTAGCGCGGCGCGTGCACATGGTTGCTGCTGCCTGATGTGTTGATGCCACCAGCGTCAGCCGCTACCGCGTCGCCCAGCCGCGACAGCAAAGAGCCATTGAGCCAAATCTCCGCCCGGTTGCCCATATGCGGGATCAGCACCGCATAGGGCTCACTCGGCTCGCCGGGCAGCTCAAAAGCCACCTCAAAGCTGCCCTCACCCTCTTGGCCGCTGTGCTGGCTATCCCAGTGGTAGGGCAGGGCCACAAAGTTCAGTTCCGAGCGGCCTTGCACAGTGAGCAAGGCCTGCGCCTGATCGATGACGATGGCGCTGGTGTGGTGCGGCAAGTCCGGTGTGACGGTCTGCGCGGCAGCGCCAACGCACAGCCCTAGTCCAAACGCCAGGCACATCGCAGCGCGCAAAAATGCTTGTGTAACCCAATTCCAACTGCTATGCATACAGTAGCTGTTCCCGCAATATATTAGCTGGCTATCGGCATATTTGGCATCATTTTCTATGCTGTGGCAGGTTTTTCAGCCCATGTGGCCCATACCTCAGGGCTGTAGCCCACGGTAGTTGTCACGCTGCTGGCGTTCCCCAGTGGTGCAGCAGCGTTCACCGCCACAGGCCGCTTGATCACACTGGCGTGCCGCAGCATCAGCGCCCTCGCCGTCGCCACGTCTACCACCGCGCTCTGCTCAGCCGCATCCAGCTTGCGCCATGTCGTACCTTTTTTGTTCACCAGCGGTTCCCAGCCCAGCGCCGCAATCCACTGGGCCAGCGCATCCGCAGGCACGCCAAACTTCTTAAAGTCATAGAACTCGTAGGCTATCTGGTGTGCATCCAACCATGCGCGTGATTTTTTGACGGTGTCGCAGTGGGGTATGCCGTAAAGATTTATCATGCGGCTATTCTAGTGCCAAACAAGCCATAGGCCCAATAGAATAATGCGGTAGCAGCTACTGAATATGTAGCGTGCTCATGGTTGATTTTCTATGGCTTGGCTCTATGGACTGGACACGCTGCATCTCAGAGAGTGCAGCTTTGCAGAAAAGTAGTCTAGCGAGGGTGTTTCTTTGCCTGGTACTTTGGCCAGATCGTCGTATCGGCGCAGGCGCACAGCCTCTTGGGCAAACGGTTGGGCAAGGAATGCTGCCAACTCCTCGTGCTGCAAGGGGCCGCCCTGCAGTTCCAGGCTGCGCTTGGATGCCGGTGACAATGTGTCCCAGTAGCTGGACTCTGCACCGCACAGGTAGGGCTTGGCGTCGACGTGCAGACGTATCGGCTCCAGCACCGCATCGGGAAAACCCCCGCGCAAAAACGGCAGAGCGATGTACTGGTGCAGATCGTCATGCTCTTGGGTGCTATTAGCTTGGTTTAAACCAGCACTTTGCGGATGCGCGCAGACACCAGGTCAATCACGCTGACCGTCAACACAATGATGATCATCACGGCGCAAGTCTCGGCATACTGAAAACCACGGATGATCTCCCACAACACCACGCCAATACCGCCCGCACCCACCATGCCCACCACTGCGGCCGAGCGCACATTGCTCTCAAACCGGTACAGGGTGTAGGAGATCCATAAAGGCATGGCCTGGGGAATCACGCCGTAGATGATTTCATGCAAGGCACTGGCACCTGTAGAACGAATGCCTTCAACCGGCTGTGGGTCTATGGCTTCTACCGCCTCGGAAAACAACTTGGCCAGAACACCCAAGGTGTGAATCCACAGCGCCAGCACGCCAGCAAACGGTCCCAAACCCACGGCCACCACAAACAGCATGGCAAACACCATTTCGTTGATGGCGCGGGTAGCGTCCATCAATCGGCGCATGGCGGGGCAGTGTGGCGCGGTAGGCGCGCAGTAAAAAGATGGCTTCTACCAAATCTCCACAGGCCTGCTTGATTGCCAGCGCGGCCAGCTCCGGGTCGTACACCGAGCCTTCATTCATCACCCGGTCTACCGCCAGTTTGAGCTGCTGCTGAATTTGCACCACAGACAGTTCGGGCAAGGCACTGTCGCCACGGCGCTGCTCGGCCAGCAAGCGGTAACTGTTGAGGATGGCGGTCTCTCCGCCTTTGACGGCTGCGTACATGTCAATGCCCTGCGTGGTGCGCGATAGTCGTGGTACGCGGCAGGCCCAGCAACTGGTGCTGCGCGGCCATAAACACATCCACGCCCCTGGGAAAGCGGGCATGGTTGGCGGCCCACTGTTGCACAAAGTCAGGCGCCAGGCCTTGCAGGCCCACTCTGGTTTGGCTTTGAATGCCCGGGCCTTGCAAGCACCAGCTGCTGTCATTGTGCGTACCGGCACTCAGTTGCGCCACGTCGAGGATACAGATGCCAGACTGGTCTGGGTAAGCGTCTGTGCCCTGGGCCAAGCTGGCCAGCGCTGGCATGGTATCGCCCTGCGCCACCCAGACAAACTGGGCCAAAGTGACGTCACTGACGATTTGGCAGCCCGTATGAAAGTGCAGCCACAGCGCGGCATCGGACGCGGCGAGTGTGGGCGATAACCACAGCGTGCAGTCGGCATCCAGCATGGCCAATAGCAATGCGGCGGACGCGCTGTGGGCATGGGCTGGCACGCTGGCATCGTGAACGACATCGACCAAACGGCCAGGGTGCGACAGTGCTTTCAGCGCACTGCGAAATACGGCTTGGCTGGCCAGTGCCTCATTGCCAAAGCCGGCACCCAGTGCAGACAAATCTCGGTGCTTCATTCGTTATCCTCTGGTGTATCTGGTGCACCGGCTTCGCGCGCCACGGTGAAAAACTCTACCTTGGTGCTTTGGGCCCGGCTGTGCCGCACGGCGCGCTGCAATGCCAAGTGCTGACGCACCGGTTCGAGCAGGCTGGCCTGGAGGGCTTCGTGCTGTGCGGGGTCTTGCAGCAGCGCATCTGCTGCAGCCGCCAGGTGGGCATGCCGATGCGAGCGGCCCAGTATGTAGGCTACACCTACCTGGGCTGCAAGCGATGCGCTCGGGCTGAGACGCAATGCGCAGCGTGTCACCGTCACCTCGCCCAAGTTAAAACGCTCGCCCGTGGCACCTGCGCGGCCTTGCACCATCAGCAGCCCGGTCTCGGGTGCGCGCAGCCATTGGGGCGCAGCCACGCTGTGGGACGCCAACGCAGACTCCAGCAAAGCCAAGGGCGCTTTGGCCAGCACGGCCATCCAGTCTGCGCGGCGCACAGGGTTGCCGGGTGTGTCGTTGTCAAATGCGTGAAACATTTTGCTGCTATGCTTAAAGTTGTCTAGACAAATTAATAATCTCTACACAATGTACCCAGCACGGATGAAGGTTTCATGACAAGCGCAGCTTCTTTAGCGATAGATACGGAGCGCGCACCCAAAGAGAGTTTTTGGACCCGCATTGCGTCTGACATCGCCGCGTCGATCAGCAGCGGCATTTATCCGCCGGGTGAGCGGCTTCCCTCCGAGCACGCCTTGGCCGAGCTGTTTGGGGTTAACCGCCACACCATACGGCGCTCGCTCTCCAGCCTGTCCAGCCAGGGCTTGGTGCGCATTGCACAAGGCAGCGGCACTTTTGTGGAAGACTTTGCCGTGGATTTGATATTGGCCAAGCGCACCCGCCATAGCCAGAGCCTGTCCAGCGCCGGTTTGCGAGGCGGTTTGCAAGTGATAAGCGCCCGCACCGAGCGCGCCAGCGCAGCGCAGGCGTGCGCACTCAAAGTAGTTGTGCGCAGCAAGTTGCTGTACCTGGAGGTTTTGGGGGAAGCCCAAGGCCAGGCTTTGCATGTAAGCCACCGGGTGTTTCCACTGCCGCGTTTTGAAGGACTGGATGCTGTAGTGGCGCAAACCGGCTCTATCACGGCCGCCTTTGCCGCTTGCGGTGTGGCCGACTACACACGCCGTGAGAGCCGCATCACCGCGCAGATGCCAGCGTCTCAGGTGGCAAGCCATTTGCGCCAACCGGTCACGCGCCCCGTGCTGCGGGTCGAGAGTGTGAATATCGACAACCAGGGTGTGCCGATCGAATACGCCAGCACCTGGTTCCCGGGAGACCGGGTCACATTGACGGTATCCCACCATGACTAAGCCAGCCGCCTACCGTTATGCCGTCTACTTTGCACCCTCGCCTCAAAGCCCTGCTTGGGCGCTGGGCAGCCAGTGGCTGGGGCGCTGCGCAGCTACCGGGCGGTTGTATGGCCAACCCACCATCGCAGGCCTGAGCGCGGCAGAGTTTGCGGCACTCACCGCAGCGCCACGCCGCTACGGATGGCATGCCACGCTGAAAGCCCCATTCATGCTAGCGCAAGGCAGCACAGAAGACAGCTTACGCGTAGCAGTCGCCCATTTGGCAAAGACGCTCAAGGCATTTGACCTGCCGACACTCAGGGTCACGCAGCTAGACGACTTTCTGGCTTTAACCGCCGATGGCGATACCGCTGAGTTACATGCCGCCGCTGACGCTTGCGTCACCGAGCTGCACCCCTGCGCTGCGCCATTAGGGGACAGCGAGCTACAGCGCAGGCGCAAGGCGCATTTAACTGCGCGACAAGACCAGCTGCTGGTGCGCTGGGGCTACCCCTACGTGTTGGAAGAGTTTCGGTTCCATTGCTCGCTGACGGGCTCGCTCAGTCAACTCTCTGCACCACACATACAAGCTGTTGCGCAGGCTGCCCGGGCTGCTTTTGACGCGCATGGCTCCTGTAGATTTGACACCTTGGCATTGTTTGCAGAACCCACTCCAGGCGCAGACTTTATGCTGCTGGAACATTTTAATTTTCGCACATGAGCCAACGTTTAATCTATACCCTAGGGCCTTCCGGTGCGGGCAAGGACAGTCTGCTGGCGTGGTTGGCACAGCACTTACCGGCGCACAGTGGCGTGCACTTTGCCCGCCGGGTAATAGACCGCCCCAGGCAAGCAGACGCAGAGATGCACGAGAGCCTGAGCACGGCGGATTTCATGGCCGAGCAGGGTGCAGGGGCTTTTGCCCTGCACTGGGCAGCGAACGGCCATCACTATGGTGTGCGCCACACAGAGCTAGCCAGCTTGCAACGTGACCAATGGGTGTTCGTCAACGGCTCACGCGGCTATCTGGCTACGGCTTTGGACAAATTTCCATCGATGGTGGTGTTGCACATCACCGCCCCTATCGCCGTACTTCAAACGCGGCTCGCGGCGCGCAAGCGGGAGAGCCCTGACATGATTGCCGCGCGCTTGAGCCGTGCAGCGGCGTTTCAGCCGCCGAAGGGGTGTGCCTTCATCGAGATCCAGAATGACGGTACGCTTGACGAAGCAGGCCATCGCTTGTTGCAAGCGCTGTCCAGTGTGCCGGGTTGGAGGTAATTCCATTTCTAAATCATCACTGTCGTTGTTGCGTCGCCTTGCCGTGCTACTGCACTCTCGTAGGCTCCGCGCCTGGACATTAATGATGTAGAAATGGAATAAAGGCAGATTTACGTATAAAAATAGCCGCGCTCCAAGCAGCAAGCTCACGGTTTTTGCCGGTTCTCAAGCCGCTAGAGGCTTGGAAATGCTCCAAACACTACCGCGCGGCAGAATATGGGCATTACCCTGTGTACCCCACTGGTCTGCTTGGATGGAGTGCTACTGTTTAATGAGTAAATGTGTTTTCAAGTGTATTCCCAAGCGGTGCACTCGCAGGCGTGCGCTGCGAGGTCTTTGCCGCTAACGCTTGGGCTGCGGGGAGGGTCCTGCGCGCCGCCGACTGCGCAGATGGGGTCAGAGCAAAATTTCGTTTGTGCGTTTTGCACTCCGAACCGTTGGTTTTCCTGAATTTTGATCTGACCCCATTTGCTTCTACGCAGGATTTGCCCACTACAAATCACATGGAGCCAGAGGAATCATGCGTATTCATCAATTCCGGATACTTATGCGATCACACGCATTTTCTGACAATCCCCTCGGGCCATGCTTTTTAAGTGGAGGGCAACGATGCCGCGTCCAGCCGACAGGACATCAGCCTGCGCTCTGGCGCTGAGATTTAGCTGAGCGGGCACTCATAAAGCGGGACGCCCCTGCTTGGCCCATAACTGGACGCTGGGTCTTTGCCACTGCCCAAGGGCATACGCTGCCAGCCTTGCCGGTACCGGGTCGCCGTGCAGCACAAGGCGGTTGAGCATGAGCGCGAGATCGACATCGGCGATAGACCAGTGATCAAACAGGTGTTCAGAGTGCACCGGAAGCAAAGACTCTGCGACTGCAAACAATTTTTGTGTTGCCTGCACTGCCGCGACTGATAAGGGCGGCTTCTTTGCACCGTAGAACACCACCTCGGTGGAGCGTTCTTGGCGAATGGGCATCAGGTCGCTACGCAGCCATGCTTGTACCTGCCGCGCCCGCCCTTTGCTTTGCGCTTCTTGCGGGTAGAGGGTCGTGCCCTGGAACACTTCGTCGATGTACTCGCAGATGGCGGATGATTCCGATAATGCGAAATCGCCGTGCACCAGCGTGGGCACGCGACGCGTCAGCGACAAGCTCGCAAAATCTGGGGAGTGATTTTCGTTAGTCGAGAGGTTCAGTTGCGTGATCTCGAAATCCAGTCCCTTCTCATGCAACGCAACAAACGCAGCCATTGCGTAGGGGCTGGCGAACTGTGCATCGACGTAAAGGCAAAGGTTTGTGTTCTTCAAGGATAGTTCCTTTTTTCAGCATGCAAAACAGCGGTACTTCTATTGGTAATGGATGTGAACTTCCTGCTCACGCATCATGTTTCTCGGGAGATTTAAACCCGCAACGTGGGCAGACTTGAACACTTATTAACCAAGCCAGCCACACATCATGCGCCTGGTGTGACAGAGCATGACCAACAAGGGGCAAACCGCAAGCGGGACAACGAACCGCTGCACAGGTACCCAACAACACGGCAATGCCGGTAAGTGAGGTGCCCAGGATAATATACATTGCTTCAATACCCAAAAGGGCAGCAATCCAGGATGGTGCAAGCATTGCAATGCCAGCAACTAGAAGGCCGAGCGCAGACAGCCAGAGCTTCCATCGTTGGGAAGCGACAAGCGGGGAAGAAGGCTTTTGATTCACACTGCTCTGCAAAGCAATAACTCATCGACAAGGTGTCCAAGAGTCAGCGCAGCTTTGTCGTGCCAAAAAGAATCTGCCACACGGATACCGAACTCTTTATAAAGAGCTTCAACCACTTTTTCAAACGCTGAGTCTGAGTCGCAGAAATCGAATCGAGGTCCGTGAAAGACAGCCGCTACGGCGTCTTCTGGTAGAAACACCTCCGACTTCCAGCCCAGTTCACGCGAAAGTACTTTTGAAATGACTTGAGCAAGTTGTTGTCGAGATGCACAGCCCCATTGGGAAAAATCCTCCATGGACCGAGTTGCTTGCTGAATCTTCAATTTCTTGAAGAACGACAGATCTGGACCCAACCACCTTACACCTAGAAAAAACTTGCCCCATCGATCTTTAGGGGGAAAGTAATCAGGAAATTGAAGCGTGCTCATGGAATGACGCAGAGGACTACTTCTTCGTATGAACCGAATCAGAAACTTTTTTCCAAGCCATTAGCTCGAATATGAAACCAAGAAAACCGAAGCCTCCAGCACCTGATTGGGTAGAACCAAAGCCATAGAGCAGCAATGCCAATGCAAAGCAAACTAAAGCGGCGATGTGCGTCTTTTTGATGATGTCGAATGCCATAAGTGCGATAAATTTAATCTCAGCAGAAAATGGCAGGTTAGAGTATTTTTTCCAGCTTGGCAAGTATCGTAGTTGGATTTAACTATGACATCTGCGTGAAGTTCTATGGAGGAGCCAGTACCAATGCTGCCCGTTTCTCCCTGTGCAATGCATATTTGCGACAATGCAGTCTATGACTCCTCCGCGCACTTTGCAACACTGGCTGACCTATATCGAGGGTTTGCATCCCAAGAACATTGAGATGGGGCTGGAGCGGGTGCGCGCGGTGTGGCAGCGCACGGGGTTGTCTTTGCAATGTCCGGTGATCACCGTGGCGGGCACCAACGGCAAGGGTTCTACCTGCGCCATGCTCGAATCCATCTACACCCAGGCCGGCTACCGCACGGCGGTGTACAGCAGCCCGCACTTGGTGGATTTTTTAGAGCGCTGCCGCATTGCGGGGCAAAATGCCGACGCTGCGGAGTTTATAGCTGCTTGCGCTTTGATCGAGAGGGCTAGAGTGGATACCAAGCCTGAAATATCGCTCACGTATTTTGAATTCACCACCTTGGCTTTTTTCGCGCTGATGGGGAAAAAGAGCATTGACGTGGCTATTTTGGAGGTGGGGCTGGGCGGCAGGCTGGACGCGGTGAACATCATTGACACCGACTGCGCCATCATCACCAGCATTGACCTGGACCATATGGAGTTTCTGGGCAATGACAGGGAGAGCATCGGCTTTGAAAAGGCGGGCATTTTGCGCGCTGGCAAACCGGCTATTGTGGGCGACCCGATGCCGCCTGCGAGTATTGCCAAGCATGCCAAGGCCATTGGTGCTGACCTGTACCTGATGGGCACTGACTTTAACTTCAGTGGCGACAAGCAGCAGTGGGGCTGGGCCGGGCGCGATGCGCAGCGCCAGCCGCGCCGCTACGCGGGGCTGGCTTACCCGGCGCTGCGAGGCGCTAACCAGCTCATCAATGCCAGCGGCGTACTGGCGGCTATCACGGCGCTGCGCGAAAGGCTGCCCGTTACCGCACAGGCGGTACGTAACGGGTTCGCGTTTGTAGAGCTGCCGGGGCGCTTTCAGATTGTGCCGGGCCAGCCCACGCTGGTGCTGGACGTGGCGCACAACCCGCACTCGGTGGCAGCGCTGGCGGCTAACCTGGATGCCATGGGTTTTTACCCCACCACGCATGCGGTGTTTGGTGCCATGGCCGACAAAGACCTGGCCGCCATGTGGCCCAAGGTGTCGCCCATGGTGGATGTGTGGTACTTTACCGACCTGCCCACGGCCCGCGCGGCCACCGCTTTGGCCCTGCAAACGCAGTGGGCGGCGCAAAACCAGCGCAAAGATGTGCACAGCAGTGTTTACA
>JAYVGI010000381.1:0-4944 GCA_043772355.1 Polaromonas sp. | reverse complement strand
ACCAGGGGCAGGCTGGTGGCCACCACGGCGGGGCTGATGAGCCCCGCTTGCCATAGCCACAGGCTGGTGCCAGCCGTGCCAATCAACAGCAACACGTTGAGCACATTGAGCGTAAACATAAAACGCGTGGTCATGCGCATGTGGTCGGCTATCTTGCCTCTGTGCTCGTCAATCGCTTCACGCACATACGCGTCTTCGTCTTGCGCGCGTGAGAAGAGCTTGACCGTCATGATGTTGGTGTAGCTGTCCACCACCCGCCCCATCACTAGGGAACGTGCCTCACTGCTGATGCGCGACAGATCCCGCATGCGCGGCACAAAATAGCGCAAAAAGAACACATAGCCCACCAGCCAGCACAGCATGGGCAGCGCTAGCCGCCAGTCATACACCAGCATGAGCGAGAGCGCGCTGATGCCGTACACCACGATGTACCACACCGCGCGAATGGTGGCCACCACGCTCTCGCGCAGCGAGTTGGCCGTGTTCATCACCCGGTTGGCAATGCGCCCGGCAAAATCATTCTGAAAAAACGGCCCACTCTGGCGCACCACATGCCAGTGGCTCTGCCAGCGAATCAGCGTAGTCGCCCCCGGAATCACCGCGTTGTTGCGTACCAGGCTGTCCAGCAGCACCAGCGCAGGTTTGAACAGCGTAATAGCCACGGCAATCACCAGCAGCAAAGGCCCTTGTTCTTGCAGCGCCTGCGCAGGGTCTTTCGCAGTCATCAAGCCGACCATGCGGCCAATGAACACAGGAATCAGCGTGTCGATCAATGCGACGAACAGCCCCGTCACCAGCATCAGCGCATACAAGCCACGCGTTTGCTTGACAAAGTGCCAGTAGAAAGCGGTGAGACCGGGTGGTGGGCCACTGCTGGATGACTCGGGCGGTGTGGCAATGCTGCTGATACGGGATTCGAAGAATTTGAACATGTGCAGGGATGATATTCGACTACCGCTCTTACTCCCTCTCCCGCTCGCGGGAGAGGGCAGGGGTGAGGGTCTTTCCAAAGCACAAATCAGCCTTCAATGGCATAATTTGACATATATGTCATTTAATGAGTTTTCAAAGCATGCCCCAACCAACCAGTAAACAAACCTTGTATGCACTGCAAGACGCAGTCATCGCACGCTTGCAAGCCATGAACGACGCGCAATGGGCCAGTGCCAAGCTCTGCGGTGGCACAGCGCTGGCGCGGTTTTGCCTAGACCACCGCATCTCGTATGACCTGAATTTTGTTATCCCCGAGGGCTTCAAGGCAGGCGCACTGGCCGTGGCACTCAAGAAGGCGGGCATCGATTTTGAAACGCAAAGCCTGGTGGACGATGCCCGGCTGGCCAACCAACTGCATGGCTATGTAGTGCACCAGGGGCAGCGCCTGAAAGTGTCGTTTATAGAAGATGCCTATAGCGCGCTGTACCCGGTGCTCAAAAAGAAGCTGGCAAAAGCCATGGTGCAGACCGAGTGCGTGGAGGCGCTGTACCACCGAAAGCTGAGAACTGTGTCCGGCCCCGCGCGTGAGGGCGATAGCTTTGCAGGCGGCAGGCAAACCGGGCGCGATCTGTTTGACCTGTACGTACTGTCGCAGCGCGTCATGCCACTGCGGCCCTTCATGCAGTCGCTGCCCTATGCCTTCCCTAGCGCGGCTTTTGATAACGGCCTGGCCCATATGCCGTGGTTCGAGTTGATGGACGAGCTGGCCGAGATCAGCTGCGATGCCCAGTGGGCGCAGGCCAAAGACGTGTCATTTTTGCAAAATGCGCTGTACCAGCAAATCGTTGCCGGCATCATTTTGGACCGAGATGCACAGGTTAGGCGTGAGCCATGGGCGCTGGTCAGCAAAAAGATCTATTGGGATCGAGACGTAACTCTTGCTACCTGGCGGGACAAAGTCACAGAGGGGCACCGCTCGTATTTGCCCGCTGCGATAGCCGTGTTGACACCTGTTGAGTTCGTGCGGTTTTACGGCCTGGCCAACTTCAAAACCCATTGGCCCACCCTGCGCGCCAAGCTACCCGATGCGAGCCAAGCGCACGCAGGCGTGTATGACCTGGCCTGGAGCCGCGCCATGGGTGGTGGCTGGAACCTAAAACCCAGCGCGCAATTTTTAAGCCTGCCCACCAAACGCCGCGCCTTCATGACGCAGGTGGCCTGCACCCCAGGCAAGAGCATTTACGAAATCGCCCAACTGCGCACCATGCAATACCGCAGAGCGCACGATCATGCAACATACTTGGTGGAGGCGGGGCAGATCAAATGCGTAGAGGTGTTGGAAAACGGGCGCAGGAAGAAGCAGTTGTTTCCTACGTGCAAATGAGCTGGGTAGCTAGGTTGGTGTGGCAATGCTGCCGATGCGAGGTTTGAAAAATCAGAGCCTGTGTAGTGATGATATTCAGGTACGTCTCTTACTCCATTTCTAAATCATTACTGTCGTTGTTGCGTCGCCTTGCCGTGCTACAGCACTGTCTGCGCCTCCGCGCCTAGACATTAATGATGTAGAAATGGAATTACTCCCTCTCCCGCTTGCGGGAGAGGGCCGGGGTGAGGGCGTGCTGTGATCGACTTACGCCCAGAAAAGAGAAAGCGAAAACGGGGTCAGATCAAATTTCAGGACGCAGCCCACCCGGAGCGCGAGCAGCAGTTACGAAAATTTGCTCTGACCCCGTTTTCGCGCAGCATCCGGTGACTGCAGGCGACGAATCTAAACGGTTTAATATTTATAGCAACAAAGTGTTTAATTACGCTGGCTATGTCCAAATTTAATTGGATAAAGCGTCATTTTTTTACGCTTACAGTGCGCCAGATAAGTTTTTCCGTTTGCGTATACGCTGAGGCAATTGTTCGTCCATCAGCATCAAACCAATATCGTCCTGCGCCGTATCCATCATGTGGGATAAACGATCCAGTATGCCAAACACCTGCATAGTGCAGGCAAAGAAATGGACGGGCACGCGCACGTCGCCTTGCTCCATGCGGCGGATGGTGGAGACCGATGCGCCAATGCGCTCTGCCAGCGAGGCCTGCGAAATGTGCCGCCTGCGGCGCGCGAGCGACACGTCGCTGCCCAGCTTGCGGATGGCACGCTCTACGGGCAGGGGGAGAGGCAAAACCAAACCGGGAGTGGGTTTTTGAACTACCTGTATGGGTTGTTTGGGTGGTTTAAGCGCTTTCATGGGAGTGATTATAAGAAAATTCGCTGTTCTGACAACTATTTTCTCTATAAGCATTCTGGTGGAGTTTCTTAATATGGTTAAAACACTTTATCGGATGCTTTAAATGCCATATTTACGCCTTCACAGCCCCACTAGCCACCGCTGCCGCTTGCACCGCCGCAGCCCTCGCGGCTTTCAGCTCGGCCTCTACGCGCTCCGAATATCGGTCCGTCAGCATGTCCGTCTGCCCGCGCAGCAGCACGGTAAAGCGCACCAGCTCTTCCATGGTGTCAACGATGCGGTCGTAGTAGCTGCTGGGGCGCATGCGGTCTTTCATGGGATCGGTCTCGCCAAATTCTTTGTAGGCCATGGCCACGCTGCTTTGGTTGGGGATGGTCACCATGCGCATCCAGCGGCCCAAGAGGCGCAGGGTGTTGACGGCGTTGAACGACTGCGAGCCGCCGCTTACTTGCATCACGGCCAAGGTGCGACCTTGCGTGGGGCGCAGCGCGCCCATCGATAGGGGCAGGTGGTCGATCTGCGCTTTCATCACGCCAGTGATGGCACCATGCCGCTCTGGGCTGCACCACACTTGGCCCTCAGACCATAGGGACAGCGCGCGCAGCTCGGCTACGGCGGGGTGGTTGTCGTGCTCGTATTGGTCGGGCAGGGGCAGGTCAGACGGGTCGAAGATGCGCGTCTCTGCGCCAAAAAATTGCAGCAAGCGCGCGGCTTCCTCCACTGCCAGGCGCGAGAAAGCGCGGGGGCGCAGCGAGCCGTAGAGCAGCAAGATGCGCGGGGCATGGCCTGTGGGGTCTAAGGACTGGGCCAGGTTTTTGCCGCTGGCGTACTGTGCAAATTGGTGTTGCAGAGCGGGCAGGTCGGTGGGATGAGTGAGGGTGCGTAGGCGGGACATAGCAAATAGGAAATAGGAAATAGGAAATAGGAAATAGGAAATAGGAAATAGGAAATAGGAAATAGGAAATAGGAAATAGGAAATAGTTTAAGCAGGTTGGAGAGCAATTTCCACCGTTCGGGCTGAGCTTGTCGAAGCCGTCTTGAACCCTTCGACAGGCTCAGGGTGAACGGAAAGAGTTGAACGGAGAAAGGTGAACGGATAGGAGGAGGTTATTTCAGAGCGGGTTCCAACTGCTTATTAGCCGCCCACCCTACAGCCGCCCCCACACATTGCGCCGCCACAAAGCCCAGCGCACTTGCGGGTGCGATGCCTGCAAAGCTGTCGCTCAGCATACGGCCCAGCACGGCGGCGGGGTTGGCGAATGAGGTGCTGGCGGTGAACCAGTAGGCCGCGCCGATGTAGCAGGCTACCAATGCGCTGGCTTTGGCATGCACGTTGGTAGCGCCCGCGCGGGCGATGACGAAGATCAGGCCTGCGGTAGCTACGGCCTCGGCCAGCCACTGGCCCCAGCCGCCGCGCAGTTTGGCGCTGGTGTGCAGCACGGGCAGGTCAAACATGGCGTTGGCCAGGCATGCGCCCAGCACGGCACCCGTGAGTTGGGCTACTATAAATACAGTAGCTGCTCCCGCAACACTCTGTTGGGCTAGAGGCTGATTTCGTATAAAAATTAGCGTCACCAACGGGTTAAAGTGTGCCCCGCTGATAGGGCTCAGCACTTCGATCAATACAAACAGTGCAAACACGGTAGCCAAGGTGTTGGCAATCAATGCCACGCCGTTGTTGCCGCCGCTCAAACGTTCGGCCATGATGCCCGAGCCAATCACTGCGCACAGCAGCATCGCTGTGCCAATGCATTCAGCGAAGGCTTTTTGG
>JAYVGI010000380.1:0-2508 GCA_043772355.1 Polaromonas sp. | reverse complement strand
TTTTTCGCAGTGGCAACAGCGCCCCAGCCCAGCACATGACCATCGAGCAGTTGCTCCAGCTAGAGCAAGATGCACTCTACAGCGAGGACATGCAACGTGCCGGGGTCTCTGTTTGATACCAATGTGTGGCTGGCCGCCACATTTCCCAAGCATATTTTTTACCCACTGGCGCAGAAGGCTTTAGCGCAATGCACCCCCGCACTACCTGCCGTCTGGTGTCGCTCCACGGAGCAAAGCTTCATGCGTTTAGCATCCACGCCTTCCGTCCAGCGCACCTACGATGCGTTGGGGCAGACTAACCGCAGCGTCTGGCTGGTACTCGACACCCTGCAAGCCCTGCCGCAAGTGGCGTAGCGCGAAGAGCCGCCCGGCGTGTTCGCCCAATGGCGCAGCCTGGCCGCGCTGGACAGCGCTTCGCCCAAGGTCTGGATGGATGCCTACCTGGCCGCCTTCGCTATGCAAGCGGGGCTACAGATGGTGACGCTGGACCGTGACTTTAAAAACTTTGTGAAGCAGGGGCTGGATTTGAAACTGCTGGGCGCTTAAGCCTTCGCCAGCCGCGCAAACGTCTTGCGAAACTTGGCCACTTTAGGCGCCGCCACGGCCACGCAGTAGCCTTGGCCGGGGTTGCGCTCGAAGAAGTCTTGGTGGTATTCCTCGGCGGCGCTGTAGTTGGCCACGGGCACTACCTCGGTCACTATCTTGCTGCTGTAGTGTTTGCTGGCCGTTAGCTCAGCGATGATGTCGTCGGCCACCTGCTTTTGCTCAGGCGTAGCGTAGTAAATGCCGCTACGGTACTGCGTGCCTTGGTCGTGGCCTTGGCGGTTGAGCGTGGTGGGGTCGTGGATGACGAAGAAGATTTCCAGCACCTCGCGGGTGCTGATGACCGCTGGGTCATACACCAGCTTGACCACTTCGTTGTGCCCGGTGCGGCCGGTGCACACCTGCTCGTAGGTGGGGTTGATGGCCTCGCCATTGCTGTAGCCGCTTTCGACATCTTCCACGCCTTTGACTCCGACGTAGACGGATTCGGTGCACCAGAAACAGCCACCGCCTAGGGTGATGGCTTGCAGGGTTTTTGCAGTGTTTTCCATGGGTAGCCCTTTAAAATATTGCGGGAGCAGCTATAACTTTAATAGCTGTTAGTTTCGTAGCTTTTGCATTCCTAGCTACTGCCCTCATAGGTTTTACCCAGAGCCAGCAGCTCGGGGGTGCCAATCAGCGCGTTGAGTTGGTCAAAGTCCAGCATGGATTGTTGCATGTTGGCGGTGGTTCCGTGCGCGCGCAGGCTTTGGTAGTAGTGCTGCAGGGTGTGGGCCACGGCACGGGCGGTGCCGCCGGGGAAGATGACGATCTTGAAACCGCGTGCGCCCAGCTCGGCGGCACTTTGCACGGGGGTTTTGCCGCCTTCGACCATATTGGCCAAGAGCGGCCTGCGCTTGGCAAAGCGCTGGCAGGCAGACTGCATTTGCTCGGGGCTGCGCAGGGCCTCGATGAACAGCGCGTCTACGCCGCAGGTCAGGTAAGCCTCGGCGCGCTCTAGCGCTGCCTCCAGGCCTTCTACGGCCACGGCATCGGTGCGGGCGAGGATGAGTGTGTCTGCATTGTGGCGTGCGTCGACTGCGGCTTTGAGTTTGCCGCACATCTCGGCTGTGGGAATGACCGACTTGCCGTCCAAATGCCCGCAGCGCTTGGGAAAACCTTGGTCTTCCAGCTGAATCATCGCCGCGCCCGCGCGCTCAAAACCGCGCACGGTGCGCTGCACGTTCAGCGCGTTGCCAAAGCCGGTGTCGGCATCGACGATGACGGGCGTGGCCACCCGCTCGGTAATGCGCGCCAGCGTGTCTTGCACCTCGGTAAAGGTGGTCAGGCCAATGTCGGAGCGGGCCAAGCGCGTGTAGGCGATGGACGCACCCGAGAGGTACAGGGCCTCAAAGCCCGCCTGCTCGGCGATGAGCGCCGTGAGCGCGTCGTACACGCCGGGGGCGAGCACTGCGCCGGGCTGGGTGAGTATGTGTTTTAAAGTGGTCATGTCTACTAGACGGTACGGCGAAGCAGTAGCAGGTACACTGCTGTCGACCATTCACAGCTTCAAATTGGGCGAATGTAGCCTTTAAAGATTGCGACATCAATAGTATGTTGCTCTCTTTTTGCAACTATGATCAAGATTTTTTGACCGTAGGGACGTTTCGTAGCGTTCATCACCGATTGCACGGCCGCTTTTTCTGCTGAACTAGCTATTCCGGCTACCGCAAAAGGTAATGCCGCAATTTCATAGCAGGTTTGCGTGTCATTTCTACATTCGGCCGTGAATGCTTGGATATTTGTTAAAGCTCCACGTGCACCATCCTTAAACGTAGCCCACACTTCTGATTGCGACATTACCCTAGGTGGCGCATTCCCAGCTTGCCCCGACGGCACCATAGACTGCTGTTGAGGCGTAAGACCAGCTCCCCGAGCTTGTTCTCTTTGCCCGAATTCGGACGCGCGCGCGACAAAACTACCCGG
>JAYVGI010000379.1:0-24367 GCA_043772355.1 Polaromonas sp. | reverse complement strand
CGGTATGGTGTGGGCTAACTGCGCGCCGTAACTTCTACACCAATGCCGCGGTAGCCCGTAAAGCGGCTGTTCTGGTCAAACATGGGTTCCCCGCTGACGCGATAGTCCTGCCTGACCCCATCGCCATTCACCCGGCTGAATGGGAAGTCGATGAATGGTTGCCTGGCAGCAATTTTCAATTGCAACTGGCTGTGATCGTGCGGATTCCAACCCGTGCTGTTGTCACCGAGATTTTCACTCAAAAATGAGGTAGCTGAAATGCCTAAAGTGTCAAAAACAGGGCCCGATACGGTGGTGAACTCTCCTGTGTCATTTTGCTCCCAGTACCAGTCTGAGGCCAGCTCCGTAAAGCTACGAAAACGCAGCTCGCTCTCGCGCAGCTCTGCGGTGCGCTCTTGCACGGTTTTGAGAAGCTCCTCGTTATAGGCGGCCAGTTTTTTATACAGCAGCCTTACCTCCAGCGTGTTTCTGATGCGGGTTTTTACCTCCAGCAAATCAAAGGGTTTACTCACAAAGTCGCGGGCACCGGCCTGCAGGGCGCGCAGCTTATGGGCAGGCTCGGCCGTCAGCACAATCACACAAAGGTAGTCGTCTTCGGTGAGAGTCTTGAGATGGGTCATCACCTCAAACCCATCCATCTTGGGCATTTTCAGATCTAGCAGTATCAAGTCATAGCTATTTTCTCGATGCAGTTTGCGCACCGCTGTGGGATCGGTGGTTGAGGTCACCCGCGTGTAACCCGCATCGCCAAGCACCACCTCTAGCAGGTGCACATTGGTCACTTGGTCATCCACAATCAAAATGCTGGCTTGCAGAATGTCGGATTCTTTAATCACTTGATTGACTCCTTCACTGTGGGTTGGCCGGCAGGCGTTTGCCTCAACGCGAGGGCCTCGTCCAAGGTCTTGAAAAACTCCTCGACCTGAATCGGCTTGGTGATGTAGCGAAAAAACCCCGCTTCCAAGCCCTTTTGAACATCGTGGGGCATGGCGTTGGCACTCAAAGCCAATACGGGTATGTGGGCCGTGAGCGGGTCAGCACGCAGGTTGCGCAAGGTCTCTATACCGCTCATGCCGGGCAGGTTAATGTCCATCAGTATCACCGCGGGTTGGTGCGCTCTGGCAAATTCAACGCCCAGGCCACCGTGCGTAGCGCTTAACACCTGGTGGTGCGGGCGCTGCGCCAGCAGGCTCTCGACCAGCTCCAGGCTGGCAGGGTTGTCGTCCACATGCAGCACGGTACGGCGTGTCCCGCCCGGGGAAAAAATAGGCTCTATAGGCTCTATAGGCTCTATAGCCTCTATAGGCTTTATAGGCTCTATAGGCTCTATAGGTGCCATCGCTGCGCTCAGCTCTATCCAAAACTCGCTACCCCCGCCCAGGGTACTTTGTGCGCCTATCTTGCCATCCATCAACTCGACAAGGCGCTTGCACATAGCCAGCCCAATACCCGTACCTTGCACTGCGCTGGTATCGCTGCCCAAGCGCTTAAAGGGCGTAAAAAGCTCTTGCATTTCCTCTACCGATATACCCTCGCCGGTGTCTTGCACGCTGATGCGTACGCTGCCAGAAGTTTGGATGGCACAACGCACGTGAACGTCGCCACCTGCGTGGTTGTATTTGATCGCATTGGACAAAAGATTGATCAAAATCTGCTTGACCCGCACTCTGTCAGCGTGCACATAGCGGGGAGTTTCAAGCCCGGGAAACGTCATGGTGATGTTGCGCTGTTTTGCCAACGGCGACATCATGTCCTCGCACTCACGCATCACGCCGTCCAAAGCCAGCACCTCGGGCGTCATAGGCAGCGTGCCAGATTCAATGGCGGCCAAATCCAGCGTATCGTTGATCAGCCCCAGCAGGTACCAGCCGGCTTTGACAATATGCGTCAAACTTTGCTTTTGCTTGGCAGTAGGCGCTGGCGTACCAGCTTCTATCAATTGGGCAAAACCTAAAATGGCGTTCAATGGGGTGCGCAGCTCATGGCTCATATGGGTCAAGAACTCTGACTTGGCCTGATTGGCCTTGTCCGCAGCAGCCATGGCTTCCTGGAGTGTAAATTCGGCTTTCCTGCGGGTAGATATATCGTTGAACAAAATGCCCACTTGGTGGTGCTCCGGCCCATCGAAACGAAATGCATAGACATCGTACCAGCGGGTTAGCGAACTGGAGTAGGACTCAAAACGAATGGGTTTCCCAGTCAAGGCCACTTCACCAAAAGCCACAATCCAGTGCAAGTCTGCGTTGGGCAGCAGCTCGCGGATGGTTTTGTTTTTTGCATCTACAAACCCGGTTTGCCGCTCAAAAGACCGGCTTATCTCGATGTAGCGGTAGTCTGTTGCTTGGCCCTGGGCATCGAACAGCATCTGCACAATACAGTAGCCTTCGTCAATCGAATTAAACAACGTGCGGTAGCGCTCCTCTGACTTGCGCAGCACTTCTTCCGCTTCTTTGTGCTCTGTGATGTCAAGCAGTGCCAGCACACCCGTTGTGGCCCGTGGCGTGCCATCCGACGGCAACGAAAATTCAATTTTCTTGCGGGCACTCAGCCACAACACAGAGCCGTCAGGTCGCACTATGCGGTGGTCGACGGCCAGAAGCCCATTGCCTGATGGATCCAAAGACTTCGCCATTTTGCTCAATATATCAGCACGGTCATCGGGATGGAAGCGGGCATGCACCTCGCTCCTCGGGACGGGGGCGTTGCCCGGTAGCCCCAGCAAGGCGCCAGCAGTCTCGTCAAGCGTGACCGTGTCCAACTGGTAGTCTATGGTGCCCAATCCAAGGCCAGCCACACTGATGCCGAGCGACAGCTTGGCCTCACTTGCCCGCAGGGCCTGTTTTATTTTTGTGCGCTCGGCCAGCAGGGCAAAGCGCTCTACCGCGTTTTCTACCGCGCGGGTCAGGCTGTCTGGTGTGCTGTTGCCTTTACTGATAGAGTCTTGCGCTCCCGCGCGCAGCAGCGCCGGGCCGTCATGGTGGTCTGCGCCGGTAATGACCACCACCGGTACCAGGCCAGTGTCTGTCTTTTCACCCATGGCAGCCAGCACCGCGTGTGCGTCCATGTCGGGCAGGTAGTAGTCCAGCAGCACACAGTCGTAGGGGCCTTCTGGCTTGTTCAGGATGGCACTTATTCCGGTACGTCCCAGTTCGGCCTCTTCAAATAGGTAATGGCGCTTGGAGCCGAGCAGCAGCATTTGGCGCATGTCGGCGCGGTCATGCGGGTTGTCGTCAATGATCAAAATATGCCAAGGTCTTTCGGTCATGGTGCTGACTCTGCTTCAAAAGGCGAGACCACATTGTGCAGCCAATAGTCAAATATCTTCTGCAGCACCAGCAAGTGCAGTGCATGGTGCACTGGCTTGACATGGTAGGCGTTGGCCCCGCTGGAATAGCAAAAATGGAGGTCTCTTGGATTGACCGACCCGCTCAGCACCACGATGGGAATGGCCCGCAGGCGAACATCTTGTTTGATTTGTAGCAGGGCCTCTCTGCCGTCACTTTGCGAGGTGTTCAGATCGAGCAGCACCAATGCGGGCAAGCTCTGGGGGGTATCGGCCAGGGCGCGTAGCATGTCGATGCAAGCGTCGCCCGAGGTGGCGCGTTGAATGTCGTTGGGCACCGCGTACTGCTTTGCTGCATCCAACACCGTTTGGTAGTCTTCATCGGAGTCTTCCAAAACCAAAATAGGGCGGGCTCGGATCATGTGGTTGCCCCTTCAGCGCTGGGCAGGGTGAAATAAAACGTGCTGCCCGCACCTTCCAGGGAATCGAGCCAAACCACGCCGCCATGGCGCTGCACCAGTTTTTCAACAATGGTCAGGCCCGCGCCCACCCCGCCGCTGAATTCATCTCGGCCGTGCAGCCGTTTGAACATGCGAAACACTTGCCCAAAATGCTGGGGTGCAATGCCTATGCCATCATCGCGCACGTAAAGCACAGTGTGTCCAGCGGCCTCAAGCGGTGCAAGCGCTGGCGCGCCATGCTCCTGCGGTGCCACATAGCCAATTTCTATAAGCGGGTGAATCTGGCTGGTGTACTTTATGGCGTTACTCAGCAGGTTGCTGAAAATCTCCCGCACACGTACCCGGTCGCACAGCACCGTAGGCAGTGGGCGCGGCAAATCCACCGTGCAATGGTTTTCCACCCGGCGCACACCAATCATCTCCAGTGCCTCCTCCACCACTTCGTTCAAATCGACGGTTTGGTATTCAAGATTGGTTCGGCCTACGCGGGAGAAGTGCAGCAGGGAGTCGAGCAGGCTGTCCATGCGCACTGTCAGGCGCATCAGGCTTTCTACCCGCTTGCGGTTCTCGGTGTCCTGCGCTTGGCTGCTTTCGAGCAGTTGGTGCGCGTAGCGGTGAATGCCCCGCAGCGGCTCCTTCAGGTCGTGAGAGGCTACATAGGCAAAAGCGTCCAGCTCTTCGTTGCTGCGGGTTAAGTCCAGGTTCACCTCGGCCAGCCGCTCGGCGCGGCTGATCACCATTTCCATCACCAACAGCTGCAATCGCAAAGCGGACTCTACTTCTGTGGGAGACCATGGCACGGAGCGTTGTTTTACCTGCTCGACAAACAGCGCAAACGAGCCACGCGGACTCAGGCGTGGCCCGTTGGGCCCGGATACCATGGGCTTGTCGTTCGGGTTACCAGCCCACTGCACCGTTTGAACCGTTTCTGGGCGAAACCACACGATCAGGTCTTTGCGCAGGCGCGACACCCGCACCGCCAGCACGCCGCTGGCGACGTCGGCCATGTCAGCACCGGCTGGGTACATACTGGCCAGTTTGTCAGTGGCAAACACGGGCCGGGTGCTAGATTCAAACTCGAGGCGTTCGTGCAGCCATATCGCCAGGGCATCAAGCTGCGCTACATTGGGTGTTCGGCCCAAACACCACCAGCGGTCTAGATGAAACAACGCTGCGCCCTCGGCATCCATGGCGTCTAGCAAAGTGGGCTCGCCGTCCGATAGAACCAGCAAATCACCGACCGAAGCGGCTTTGCTTACCAGCTGCTGGTGAACGTTGTCTAACCTGAGGCGGTACCTTAGCTGCTCGCTGTGCACCGCGGCTTTGAGTTGCAGCGAGGCTACCTGGGCCAGCAGTTCGCAGGCGGACCGCACTCGGTAGGAGAAATGCATGGGGGTGTAATGGTGACAAGCGATCAAGCCCCACAGTTCGCCGTCCACCAAAATCGACAGGGTGAGCGAAGCGGCTACGCCCATGTTTGACAGATACTCGGTATGCATGATGGACGTACCGCGCAGTGCGCAATAGGTCATGTTGACCGCCCTGCCAGTGTCTGGGTTGGCCAGGGGAACCAGCTCTACCATTGCGCCGGCAACGTGAGGGATGGGCCTGATCCAGATGCGTTTGAAAATGTCGCGGGCAGGTTGGGGTATGTCACTCTCCGGGTAGTGCAGGCCTAGCCATCCTGGCAGATCATCCCGTTTATTTTCAGCAAATACCTCGCCATGCAGATCGGCGTGAAAGCGGTACACCATGACCCGGTCTAGCCCCGTCATGCTGCGCACCTCGCGGGCCACGTTTTGGCAAAAATCGCGAAGATTGCCGGCAGTTTGCATGCGGTTGATGGCGGCTTTGACCAATGAAAATGCGTCGTTGCCGTTGGATTCATCGAGTCTGCCGGTGGGTTCAAACTCCAAAATCACCACGCCCTCATTGGTGTGTATGCACACGTCCAGCGCGGCTACGCCGTGCTGCGCTGGCAACGTAAAGGCGTAGAGGGCGCTGCTTTCCAAACTGTCGTGTTGCAGCATCTCGCGCAGCCGCGCCATGCCGGTGGCAGCTACCACTACCGCTACGCTTTGTGTGAGTAAATCCTGGGGAGCTTTGCCAAAATATTGCAGGGTATTTTCGCTGGCTTGCAAAATCGTCAAATCTGCCAGTCGCAGCACCAGCAGGGCACCATGGTCTTGTATGCAACCGGGCGTTTGCACGGGTTCGCTGGCGCAGTAGGTCAAGCTCAGGCCGTGGCGCTTGATGCTGTAGGGACCATTTGCCCAGGGCAATGGGTGTACGGCGGGTGGCTGGCTGGTCATAAGGGGTGCTCTTCTTGTGCCGTGGGAAACAGCCACTGGTCGAGCGTGGCAAACGTCTGGTTGGCGCTTTCAATAATGTCGTCCCCGTTACCTGTGCCCTGCGCGTGCATCATCAGCATCTTGCCAAACGCCAGCCAGTTGGGCCCGGTGGTGGTGCCGTAACCGTTAAAAAATGCGCCCCCGCAGCTGGGTGTCACACCCAAGCGGGTTTGCAAGTGTTTGGTGATGATCTGCCCGCCCAGGGTGGCACCTTCTATAACGTAGAGGCAACCCAAGAGGCGGGCCAAATTGTCAGTGGCAGGCAGGTTTTTGCAACGCGGCAGTTGGGCCAATGTCTCTGTGGTGTCACCCATTGCGGTCAAATCTTGCACCAAATGCGGTGTCTTTTGCCGCCGCAGGTAGTCGAAACCGATGCTGTCCCACCATGGCAGGGCGATCAGCTGGGACTCTAGCGGCGCATAGTAGCCATAAAACCTGCGCGTAAACTGGCGGTACGCCGGGCGCGAAAAGCTGGGGTCGAGCAGCGGTAGCTGACGCTCCAAAGCCGCGTGGCGGGAGTTGGTAGCGGTTTTGAGGCGTTTGAGGATCATAGGTACTTTTCGACAGACTATGTATCATCAACGCCTTCAAAATGCTTGTATGTGCGCTACCGTACATAAGTGCATCAAAAGTACCAAAGGGTACCCAAGCAAGGTTTTGGGCGTTGCCAGGGCGGGCAGATTGGCGGGTATATCACTATCAATACCGTAGCTGTTCCCGCAATATTCTATTGGGTTGGAGCCTTGTTTGGTGCTTAAATATTGGCGGGCACGCATGGATGGCCCGCCCATGCGCATGGCCCACTTGGCTGGTATTGAGCCCAGTGGGCACTTACAAACTGCGGTGACTGACTAGCGCTTTGGGACGATGATGATGTTACCGCCCGTTGCACCGGTGTTACCAGTAGCGCCGGTGTTGCCTGTAGCGCCGGTGTTACCTGTAGCGCCCGTCTCACCCATGGAGCCAGTGTTGCCCGTTGCGCCTGCGCCCCCGGCGGCACCTGTGTTACCTGTGTTACCAGTCGCGCCCGTGTAGCCGGTGGCACCGGTGGCACCGGTGTTTCCAGTGGCGCCTGCACCGCCGGTAGCGCCCGTGTAGCCAGTGTTGCCTCTCGCGCCAGTGTCGCCAGTGGCACCTTGCGGCCCGGCTGGCCCTGCAGGCAGGTTCACGCATGCGCCCAATGTGACCGTTAGCACAGCCGCTGCAATGATGTGTAGATATTTCATGGTATTTCTTTCTGGTTAAATAACAGAGTCACCCATGTGGAACAAAGTGATCTCCCAGAGTTGATCGGGATCTGGCGCATACAAGAAGCAATGATTGATCGGATCATGCCATTTTCATGGGGATGAAAATTGGGAGCGTTGATGTACGAATGTGGTGTAGCCATGGGCTGACCTGCGGGCCTTTGGCAATCCTGAACCATTCAAACATCATTGGGGCCCACTGGCAGGGTTGTGTTGCCCCCTGTGGGTGTAGAGGAGTTGACAGCATCGTCCGCTTCACATCCTGCCATGCTCGCGAACCATAGCGAGGCAAAGAGCCAGGACAGTGCTTGACGAAGCGTGGCGAGTGTGGTCATTTCAATTTGACAAGAGAATTTACAGCGCTGGCCGCGTCACGACGTTTTTGTCAAAATTAATGGCAGTTCCTGCCAGCAGTCTGCCGTCTGTCGTCGCGCCAGTTTTCATGGTGATGGATGTCTGCGAAATAATGACACCTTTGAATTTTGAAGTGGTGCCAAGGTCGGCTGCGGCAAATGTGGCCCAGAATACGTTCTTGGGCAAAGCGCCGCCCGCCAAAATAACCTGCACGCCTGAGCTGACGGTAAGGCCTTGCGCAATCTGAAATATCCAGACATCATTGGGGCCGCCTGACAGGGTGACATTGGTGGGGATTACGACACCAGTGCCCCATTTATAGGTAGCTGGCCCAAGCGTGAGCCCACCTATGTTGCCAGCGCCCAGCTCAGTGTAGTCAGGCGCGCGCGAGTTGGCGTCAATATAGGCGATGGATTTAGACCTTATGGCAGCAGTCAATCGAAACGGATCCGCCACCGTGCACGGCAAAGGCCCGGTATCGTTGACGTCGTAAATAACGCCCGATACTTGAGCGCAGCTTAGGCCTATGCCGGCACCAGTGGCTGGGCTCAAGCCAACATCGCCGGTAATGACGGACGTGGGAACGTTGGTAATTGCTGACTCGGCCAAGACTACAAAGTTGACCGCCGCGCCTAAGTCTACGGGTGCCGGGCCACGCCCCAAGCCGCCATAGCCTGTGCCCGCACCAGACCCCGTTGGTGTGCTGGTACTGACTGCATCGTCCCCGCCACAGGCACCCATGGTTGCAACCAGCAATAGTGCAGAAATCCAGAACAGTGGTTTGCGATGTGCTGCAAGTGTTTTCATTTCCATTCCTTTTCATCCAGAAAATCAGACTCAGTGGCGCGCGCGGGCGCAAGCGCGCATTGAAATAGATGTGAATAAACCAATGCTGCGCTTTCTCCCTGTCGCTGTCTGTCTGTTGGCGAACATATGGGCAACGATAGTCAAACATTTATGGGTGTGGGGGAGCGATGCAATGGAGATAGGAACGAAATAATGTGCGCTATAACCTCTCTGGGATCGTCAAATGCATCGTGTGTGCCGCCACACTCCATCAGCGTGACGTCGCAGCGTTGCCGGTTCTGCAAAATGCGGCGGGCATCATCAACGGGGACCGTATCGTCTTGCAGCCCATGAACCAGCAGGACAGGGCAATGTGTTTTGGCCAAGGTGTTCACTGGCGCGATATCGTCAAAGCGTGCGCCAATCACACGCTCCAGATAACGGTTAATCAGCCAACCCATTGGCCAGTACGGCACGCGCCTGGAAGCAAACCAGCGCCGCATGAGTTGCTCAGGGTGGGCGAAGGCCGCTACGCTGATGGCCGCGCACAGATCATGACGCCGAGAGGCGCATAGCAACACCGCCGCACCGCCGACAGAATGGCCCAAGGCAACCAAACGCTGCGCATCGACGCACTTTTGCGTTCTCAACCAGTCTAACGCGCGGTCTAAGTCTTCGGCAAAACGCGGTAACGAGCTGTGATCGTCCGCGTCACTTCGGCCGTGGTTGCGTGACTCCAGCAGAAGTACGGCGTAGCCAGCCCCATGCAGCGCCTGGGCTGCGGGTAAAAGATTGCTTGCATTGCCACCCCAGCCGTGTAACAGCACGACGGCGGGACTGGCTACTTGCCATGGCTGAACGCCAACGCTCGGTACAAACCAAGCAAAAAGCCTCAATCCCTGCGCTGTAGGTATGCGAACGGCTTGCGCAACCAGGCCGTGCGCTTGCGGGTCAGCGCCTGTCAAGTCACTCGCGGGCGCCAGCACGGCGTGCAACCAAAGACGCAAGTTAAAAAAGTTGCCCATTTTATTCACGGTGGATCACCCATTTTTATCTGGCGATGAAGAAGCTATTCCAGCTATGAAGATGGGCGCTGGAATGCGGAATGTTCAAAAAAAAGCCAACCTTTCGGTTGGCTAAAGGGGGACAGAGAAAGATGCGGGTGGATTATTGAACGCGACGTTCAATCACAATGTTTTCTACTTCTACGCGACGGTTTGGCTCCAGGCATTGAATCAAGGCTGCCATATTCTTGTCTGTGCAGGTAACCACAGGATTGCTTTCGCCTTTGCCGACGGCCGAGAGTCTGCCTGCCGAAATACCCTTGTTGGTCAAATACGATTTAACTGCGTTAGCGCGGCGCTCAGACAGGCTCTGATTGTATTTGTCGGTACCCAGGCGGTCTGTGTAGCCTGTGATAACGACATTGCCAACGTCGTTGTTGCGCCCCAGAGCATCTGCAATTTCATCCAATTTCTTCTGCGGCATGCGCAATTGCGAACTGTCAAAGCCAAATAGCTCGGTGGCGGACAGTGTGTAGCGTTCAAACTTCGGAGCTGGAGGCGGTGGAGGCGGTGGAGGTGGTGGAGGTGGTGGAGGTGGCGCAGGAGCCGGTGGCGGCGGTGGAGGCGGTGGGGGCGGTGGCGCAGCAGCTACCGGAGGTGGTGGTGCAGCAACAGGCGGGGGTGCTACATAAACCGGTGCTGGAGCCGAACGAACGATCGGGGCTGCGGTCTTTTCAAAAGCGTAAGTAATAGCCATGGTGGCTACGTCGTTATTGGCATGCTTGAAGTTAAAGTCGTTACCGCGAAGGTAAGCACGGTTTCGCCGCAAGTCGGCTTGCATGCCCCACTGGTCATTAAACGAAAACTGGAAGCCGACGCCAGCACCCACAAAAGGAGAAGTACTGTTGGAGGTGCGGGCGGGTGATGTGAATTTGTCGTACTCTGCGCCTACGCCCACCAGCAGGAAGGGGCGAAGACGTGAACGCGAAAACATGTACAAACCATCCACGCCAAGCGTGGTTTGCTCAAAACGGTTTGCACCATCATTCGCTCTGGCAAGATTGAGGCCCAGCTGTAAATCCCAGCTTGGAGTAACAGGTTTGCCGAACCGCAAGCCACCTCCGGTGATCCGCCTGTCCGTGCCGAAGTCTCCATCTGGACGGGTCAGATTGATGCTCGGTGCTATGTAGGCTGAAGGGTTGTAATTGTAGTTCTGCGCGATAGCGATGCCAGACTGGGCACAGGCTGCCAAGGCTGTGGCGATGGCAAGGGTTGTAGGGGTGTAGTTCATATTCGCATTTAAAAAATTGTGGAAATTGGCTTTTGAGTGGAGAAATGCTGAACCGTTGTTCTAGTTTTTGTTGTACTTTGTTTTGGCGCTGGCAATGCAAGCCGTCTTGACATCTCCGCCCGCGCTTTCGCACTTCTCTATGGCTACTTTGTAGTTAGCCTTGTTGACATCTTGTTTTTCGTCCGCTTTGGCTTCGCCAACTTTTTTTACCATCTTGGCCTCGGCTAAGGCCTTGGTATGCGTCGATTTGGCTTCGGTTCGGCATAAGGTTTTAGGCTCTCCGCTTTGGTCGTCACATACTTCTTTGGCCACCGCATACACGCTATGCGCTTTGGCTACAGCGATTTTGTTGTTGTCGCTGTCGGTTCCTGACCGGCGAAAATCCAGCCCGGCGAGCGCTACTTTTTCTTTGCCTTTGGCTTCTTCTTTGCAAATATCTTTTGCGTTACCTTTAGAGTTGGCGCATGCGGTCTTGTCTATCTTGTAGTCGGCTTTGATGACTGCCTTGGCCGCGGAGAACTCACTTCTGGTCATGGCTTCAGCAAATGAATATGTACTGACAAGCGCGGCGGCGCAAATGAAGATTGGCTTTAGATAATGAGATAGCAACATGTCGTATTCCTTGATAGTGTTGAATGAGGAGAATGCCTTAATATGCCCGTCGTACAGACATCGCGTAAGCAGACGAAGCCTCATGTTCGTGTAGTTCTTTTCCTACTGGAACATTAACCCAGGGCAATGTAGCGGTCTGCCCGGGCAGCATGAAGTACGCTTGATAAGCCGCTGTCCAGTAGGTCAATGGGTTTTTTGTTTTCAAGCCAGGCGTTGGCTTGTACAAACCAAACAGCCAACGTCCAGCCGTCAAATACGTTGGTCAACTCGCCAAGTACTTGGCGTACGCAATGCCTGCCAGTCAACTCGTTGGCCTTGAATTGAAATAAGGGTATCCAGAACTTTCCTTGCCATTCAAAACTGAATATTTCACCGACAAGGATTAGTTTGGCTAGCGCATTGATGTCCGGCTTTTTGCCGCCCGGTTGCCGTTGGACAAGTTCAGCGGGATTTGCGATACCGCCAGTGGGTCTGTATTTATCAAGCATGGAAATAAATCCTTCGTCACTGGGCAGGCTGCCAATGATGGGGTCATATTCCTTGTGTTGCTGTGTATAGGGCATCTTCAGTCCTTTCAAATTCGTGGTGGTGCGACCATGCCTGGCTGAGTAAGCGAATATCAAGGTAGTCTTGGCTGACGTATTTTTCCTGATTGCACAAAAGTCGTCTGTGCGTTGGCGTACCCGCTGTTGGGGTATTTCACTGTTCGCTGCCGCACAGACCGACTTTCCAATTGCATCTATAAATGAATCGAGGTGCTCGACAGCATCTTAAGAAGTTGCGCGGTATCTCCCCAGATGCCGTGGTATTCAGTCCGTCTAACCACCAAGGATTTTCAACATGATCACACTAGCGTCAGAAGCTTCAACGAAAGCTCCTACCGAGAGACACCTGCCTCCAAGCTCAACACTGGCAAAGCCATTTTCCCCAGGCGATCGCAGAAAGGTGCTGTCGTCCAGTGCCGCGTCAGAATTGCCCACGACCGTCAAACCTACATTGCATTTGCCTGTGCTTGCGAAAAAGGAATAGGCATTTGGACGGCGAAGTGCGGAGTATTCCTGGCAAATATCTCAATTTTGGAAAGAAGCATATGAAACCAGATTCACACATTGAAGGTGATGTCATGGTTGAACCGGAATGGGAATGATCGGTACATGCAGAAGGTATGGGCGTCGAGGTCACTGAGGAAGCGGTGACCTTGACAGTCCAGACGGGGACATATACAGGTTTCAGCGACCACATTACCTTGACGTCATCAGTTTCACTGGGCGATGTGAAGGCGGATTTTGCGGCCGCATTGGAGCGGCGCGCAACAGCCGATGCCCAAAAAGTATCTATTGATGTCAATGGCTCTGATGTGACCTTAACGGGCACGGTGCATAGCTGGGCTGACAAAGAGCTCGCCACCCATTCCGCATGGAGCACGCCGGGTGTACATAACGTGATGGAGAAAATTTTAATTGTTTTTCAGTCTGGAGAATGTACATGCCTGGCAAGCTGAACCGCATCGATGTTTTGGAGCGGCAAGTTCAGTCGCTCAAAGCGCAGATGCCCTCCAGGTCAATCTACTGTAGCAGTGACTACTTCAATATCGGTGTGCGCTAAGTTATCTAGCGCACAGACTAACAATTGTCCAACTTGTATGCTGGTGGTTCCATTTTTTGAAACTATGTTGGATTGGAAATCGTTATGTCGCGTTACTCCATCGCGGTCATCGTGGGCAGCCTACGAGCACACTCAATCAACAGCAAACTGGCTGATGCTGTTGTGGCGCTCGGCCCAAAACACTTTAGCTTCAATCGTGTAGTGATAGATGACCTGCCACTTTATAACCAAGACGATGACGACAATCCCGCAGAGTGCGTCAAGCGCCTCAAAAATGAGATCCTGCAGTCGTCGGGCCTTCTGTTTGTCACTCCAGAATACAACAGATCTATTCCAGGAGTACTGAAAAACGCGATTGACCATGCTTCACGCCCCTATGGGCAAAGTGTCTGGGCGGGAAAACCAGCGGGGGTAATAGGGGCATCGATTGGCGCAACCGGAACCTGCATGGCGCAACAGCATTTACGCAATATCCTGGCGTATCTCGACGCACCTACCTTGGGCCAAGCCGAAGTGTTCATTCATGCAAAAGAAGGATTCTTTGACTCTGGGGGCAGTCTTGGCGATGCGAGCAAAGTCTTTCTTCAAAGCTGGATGGACAGATACGTTGCATGGGTTGAGAAACACGTGGACAAGGTAAAGAACTGAATTGGATCAATTATGAAAATACTCATGGTGCTTACATCACACGATAAGTTGGGTTCCACAGGCAAAAAAACCGGATTTTGGTTAGAAGAATTTGCGGCACCTTACTACCACTTCATTGACGCCGGGGCCGAGGTCACACTGGCTTCGCCCCTGGGCGGTCAACCGCCCCTGGATCCCAGCAGCGATGTGCCAGCGGCACAGACTCATGCAACGCGTCGATTCAAATCGGATACTACGGCGCAGGCCAAGCTGGGCAGCACGATCAGGCTTGGCGGCGTTGCGGCCAGTTACTTTGACGCGGTGTTTTATCCTGGTGGGCATGGGCCTCTGTGGGATTTGGCTGAGAACGCTTACTCCATCAAACTAATTGAAACCATGCTGGCAACCGGCAAACCCGTTGCCGCAGTGTGCCATGCCCCCGGTGTGCTGCGCCATGTAAAGCTACCCGATGGGCAACTCGTGGTAAGCGGCAAGGCCGTCACTGGATTTTCAAACTCCGAAGAAGATGCGGTCGGATTAGCTAAGGTCGTTCCATTCCTTGTGGAAGACATGCTGAAACAAAGCGGTGCGCTTTACTCAAAAGGCGCCGATTGGCAGTCCTATGTCATTACCGACGGTCTGCTGATTACGGGGCAAAACCCAGCGTCCTCACGGCCAGCAGGTAATGCGCTACTGGACAAGTTGCAGATATTGCATGGGATAGAAAAAACTACTTGACGCGATATGGTCCGGTTTGCAAATACCCAATGCAAACATGAATGCGCCGTATCAATATTAGCAACTTCCTATGCAAAGGATACCCTTATGTCATTCCTCATCAATGCCAATCCATTGCCAGACAGTTCTACAGAGCACACCGACGCCGCCCTGCGTATCGTGAAACGGCTGCTGCTTGGCTTTAGCGGCAGCGCTGCGCTTCGCCTGTGGAATGACCGCTTGCATACGTTGGGTACAGGTGTGCCAACATTCACATTGGTTCTGCGGGATCCTCTGCTTTTGCGCAGGTTGATCACTGCACCCAGCCCTGTTGTGTTGGCTGATGCGTATTTCCGGGGGCAATTGGATTTGGAAGGCGACTTGTACAGCGCCTTGGCGCTCAAAACGCACTTTGAATCCATCTCCCTGCCTTGGCGCGACAAATTGTCTTTGCTATTGGATGCATGGCGATTGCCTTCCCATGTTCAGTCTGAGTCGATGCCAGCCACGACGATGGCAAGGCGAATTGCGCGCAGTTTCTCGCATCAGCACTCGCGTCACTCTGACCACGCTGCGATTGCATTTCACTACGATGTGTCCAATGCTTTTTATGCCCTTTGGCTGGGTACGGAAATGGTGTATTCGTGTGCCTATTTTGAGTCTGCGCAGGACTCACTGGACCAGGCACAGCGTAACAAGCTGGACCATATCTGCCGTAAATTACGCCTACAACCTGGTGAGCGCTTGTTGGACATTGGCTGCGGATGGGGTGCGTTGGCGTGCTGGGCGGCTAAATACTACGGTGTGCGGGCGCATGGTATCACCTTAAGTGAGCAACAGCTAGCTTACGCCCAGCAGCGGATCAGGGCAGACGGTTTGCAAGACCTTGTGACTGTAGAGCTTAGAGATTATCGTGATTTGCAAGGGGAAGCTGTGTATGAAAAAATTTCAAGCATAGGCATGTTTGAACATGTTGGTTTGAGCAATATGCAGGCTTACCTTGCCAATGTGCAGCGTATGCTGTGTCCTGACGGGTTATTCCTCAACCATGGTATTACGCATGATGAGGAAGGCTGGAATCAAACGGTAGCTACAGAGTTTATTAACAGGTACGTATTTCCTGATGGTGAATTCGATTGCGTTAGCAATATCCAGCTGGGCATGGAGCGCGCTGGGTTTGAAATACAGGATGTGGAAGCGCTTCGCAGGCACTATGCACTGACGCTGCGACATTGGGTGCGAAGCCTGGAAGCGAAGCGGGAGGATGCCTTGCATGAAGTAGATGAAACAACTTACCGTGTTTGGCGCTTGTACATGGCGGCCTGTGCTTTGGAGTTTGAGGAGGGGGGTACCGGTATCTATCAAATACTGGCCTCGAAAAGTGGTGCCAACCCTTTGCTGCCTTTAACTCGTCGCGACGTTTACGCTCAATAGTCATTCGGTGTATTGATTACGTATATACCTTCTTTGTCTCAGTTGGTAGGAGTCTGGGTTGGGTAGCGCACAGACATGCAATTTGAATTGGACTATCTTCCGGTTAAACAGTGCCGATGTGCTGTGAAACTACCGAAAGGATATCTATGTTGAAAAATAAATTTGTATTGCTGACATCGCTATGTGCCTCCTTGATGTTCCTATCGTCCGGGCCTGCCAACGCGCAGAACTTTGGCGTGGAAGAGCAGCAGGGGCAAGCGGCGAAATATGTGAACGGCGGTATTGGTGATGGCCAAACCGTATACATGAAGTCCATAGCTGGAAATTGGCCGATGCGCATCATGTTTTCACAACTCAAGGCCAATGAGTTTGTCGCGGGCGTTAATTTGCAAATTACCGATAAGAGCAGCGCGACGATGCTGCAACTCGATAGTGCAGGCCCCTTAACTTATGTGCAGCTGCCTCCGGGAGCATACCGCGTTACGGCGATACACGACGGCCAGACTCAAACGCGCAATGTGACCCTTGGCCGTAACAGTAAAAGCGATGTGCATTTTCACTGGAAAGGATCGGTCAAAAGCGATCCTTTTGATAGCAAACCATTAGGCGGCACGCAAGTTCCAGGCTAGGTAATGCGTCTTTGCTTTGGTACCCGTGGCTGCTTTTTTCCGGGTAGTGGATTGGCAAGTCAATCGTGGGCTTTGCGACACGTGTATCTACCGTAGGAGAAGACGCATCGCCATGGTGCCCTGCGACGCTTGTGCTGCGACTTCAAAGCCTACACTTTTCGCAAGCGATGCCATGGCTGTATTTTCCCGCAAGCACTGCCCCACTACTTCGGCCGTACCGCGCTCACGCAGATAGCTGGTGAGCTTATGGAGTAGCAAGTGGCCTAGCCCTTTTCCCTGCCAGTCAGAGGCTACCTGTATAGCAAACTCTGCTTTGATATTGTCTGGATCGCAAACGGCTCTGACTTCTGCCACCATGGCCTGATCGCCAGCCGCCAGCGGCGTGAGTGCAATGAAAGTCATCTCGCGGTCATAGTCTATCTGGCTGTAGCGTGCAAGCTCAGAGCGTGGCACCTCTCGCCGCGACATAAAAAACCGTAGCCGCATGTCAGCGGGCGAAGCCGTGGCATAGAAAGCCATCAGGCGTTGACCATCCTCTGGTCGAATGGGGCGTATAAACAATTGTTGGCCTGCAAGTTCGACGCGCTCCTCCAGCGCAGACGGATAGGGGCGAATAGCCAACCGGCAGGGCTGGCCTTTGGCTACCGTGCGCAGCTTGATGCGTGCATCCAGCGCCAGCACTCCCTGCGCATCCACCAGCAGCGGGTTAATGTCGAGTTCGCCCAACCAAGGAAGATCGCAAGCCATTTGCGATACTTTTTGCAAGGTTGCCAGTAGCGCCTGCTGGTCTGCAGGCGCTCTGCCTCGGTAGCCTGCCAGCAAAGGTGCCAGGTTGCTGCGCTCCAGCATGTCGCGCGCCAAGTTGTCGTTCAGCGGTGGCAGTGCCACAGCATGGTTTGTCCGCAGCTCTACCGCTGTACCGCCTTCACCCAGCAGCAGCACCGGGCCAAACACCGCATCGGTCGCAACACCCACAATCAGCTCCAACGCACCGGGACGCTGGGCCATCGCCTGCACGGTAAAACCAGTCACCACCGACTGTGGCAACAAGTGCGCTACCGTGTGGCACATCTTGACTGCGGCCAGTCTGACTTCTTCGGCCGATGCCAGGCCCAACGCCACGCCGCCCACATCTGACTTGTGGATGATCTGCGCCGATATGACCTTGAGCGCTACGGGATAACCGATCTGGCTGGCGGCGGCAATAGCATGTTCCACATCACTCACCTTGAGGCTTTGAACGGTGGGGATCCCATAGGCCTGCAAAAGTTCTTGGGCATTGGCGCCATCTAGCCACTCGCGGCCTTCACGCAGTGCGGTGCGGTGCAGCGCCTGGGCTTTTTCCAAATTCGGTTGAAAGTCGTCCTGGGTAGACGCAGGAATTTGCTGTAAGGCAGCTTGGTTACGTGCATAGCTCACTAACTGCATCCACGCTGCTGCCGCGCGCTCGGGCGTGTTGTAGCTGGCAATGCCCGCGTGGGTGGAGGCGGCGCGCGCTGAGGCCACTGCGTTGTCACCCAACCAGCAAGTCAGCATGGGTTTGGATGATTCCAGCATCAAAGGCAGGCAAGCGGCTGCAATATCACCCGCCGGAACAATCGCGGTAGGTGCATGCATGAACAACACGGCATCTACCTCGGATGCTGTCAACAACACCCTTAGCGCATCTTGGTAACGGCCCACGGGAGCATCGCCAATGATGTCGACAGGATTGCCGCGTGACCACGTGTCGGGCAGGCAGTGGTTGAAAGAAGCCAACGTTTGGGCACTCAGTTCGGCCAGCTTTCCGCCGCCCATTTGAAGAGCGTCTGCTGCCAGCACACCGGCTCCTCCGCCATTGGTAAGAATGGCCAGCCTCTCACCATGCAATGGCCGCACATGGGCCAGTGTTTCAGCGGCATCGAACAAACACTCCAATGTGTCTACCCGCAATATACCGGCTCGCCGTATGGCGGCATCCAGCACCTTATCAGATCCTGCCAATGCGCCGGTGTGCGACGCAGCGGCTCTGGCACCGTCAGGGGCGCGCCCGGCCTTCACCATAATCACCGGCTTGTTGCGCGCCGCAGCGCGTGCGGCCGACATGAACTTGCGTGCGGACTGGATGGATTCTGCGTAGATAAGAATAGCCCGGGTACCCGCGTCGCTGGCCAGGTAGTCCAGCACATCACCAAAATCCACATCGGCACTGTCACCCAATGAGATGAAGTGTGAAAAGCCGATGCTGTGGCTGTTGGCCCAGTCCAGCATGGCCGTAGCCAGTGCACCCGATTGCGTCACAAAAGCGAGCTTTCCTGGCAGGGCATGGGAAGGGGCAAAGCTGGCATTCAAGCCCAGGCTGGGTACCAACAGCCCAATGCAATTGGGTCCCAAGATTCGCAGCAAGTGTGGCTTGGCAGCGTCCAGCATGCACTGCTCCAGCGTCAGCGTACCGATGCTGGAATGCTGCTTCAACCCAGCCGTGACCACAATGGCTGCGCGCGTGCCCTTGTGCCCCAGCGCCGCGACGATATCTGGCACTGTACTAGCGGGCGTACAGATGATCGCCAAATCCGGTACCTGCGGCAGCGCCGGAACGGAGGGCCAAGCCTGCTGACCATCTACTGTTGCATGGCGATGGTTCACTGGCCATATCGGGCCTTTGAAGCCTCCCATTTTGAGATTGCGCAGCACCAATGACCCCAAACTACCCTCCCGATCAGACGCACCGATGAGTGCGACAGAGGTGGGAAGGAACAGTGATTCGAGGTTGCGTACGCTCATGGTTGTCCTTGCAAATTGGGAGAAGGCTGCATCTCACGGTGGCGAGATTAACGCCAGAAATGTGCTTTCAATTTGATGAATATCAAATGTGAGTTCACATTAACCCATCAAAATCAGAATCCGATGCTGAATAACTTATGCGCGCCTACTTCGGTGGCCTGATCCTATATGGCATTGAAAAAAACCAATACGTATGCGTCCAGCTTGCGTGCGCCATCGCACAGACATAAGCCACGCATACATATAAGCTTGCGCCTCTTTCCATTTTCATCGCACACAGGAATTTTTATGACCAAACCCACTTACTTTGCAAGTTTGATTTTCAGCGCAGTGCTGATTTCCATCTCCTCTACGGTATGTGCCCAAACCACGAGCAAACCATCTACACCCGCAACCCGCGCAGAAGTTCGCATGGAGCGAGACGAGTTTCTCAAAACCCATAAGTATGACGAGACTAACAGTGATTGGACACCCAATACACCCTTCAAAAGCGAGTACTCGCGTGCCGATGTCAAAGTCGCTCGCGACAAGTTTCTGAGCACCCATCGCTGGGACGAGGCGAATGATGATTTCACGCCGATGGTGGAGACACGGCGCAATATGAGTACCGTGTCACCCGAAGTGCGAAAAATGGAAACCATGCAGTTTGTGCGAACCCACATGTGGGACAACGCCAGCTCAGCGTGGGTCAAAAAACCAATGCGCACCAAAAAATAAAGTCAATGAGTTTTGGTACGGAATTAATGCATCAGCATGGTGCATTAACTATAAAAACAGTAGCTGCTACCGCATTATTTTCCTGGGCTGGAGACCGAAATTCAGATGAATTTCAGAGTTGAATCAATACCATTCAACCCAGTATTTCAGAATACACTTTTTGATCTGTTTTGTAGCAGCTGCACGCCGCAGCCTCCAAACCACTGCGGTCTATCACGGTAAGTTCACCGCGGCTATAGCCGATAAGCCCGTTGCGCTGTAAATCCCCTGCTGCGGCTGTAATTCCAACCCTGCGTACGCCCAGCATGTAAGCCAAAAATTCTTGCGTGACATGGAATGTGTCAGACTTCGCCCGGTCTTGGCTCATCAGTAACCAACGCGCGAGCCGAGGCTCGATCTGGTGGAAACGCAAGCAAGCCGCTGACTCGGCTAACTGGGCCATCAACACATAGAGGTATCGGTTAAGCACCCGCGCCAGCGCTGGGCTGTGGTCGATTTCGATACGGAATGTACGCGCGCTCAGGCGTAAGGCGGTGCCAGCACCTTGCACGACTGCATGCAATGGCGTTGTCAGCACGCCCAAAGCCAGCTGGGCACCTAACATACCCTCACGTCCCACCATACCCACCTCGACCCCTGGACTGCCATCGACCGTGGCTATCAGTGAAATGAATCCATCGGTTGGAAAGTAAACATAGGCAGTTGGTTTGCTGCGTTCATACAGCACCTGCGCCAATGTCAATTCGACTGGCTGGCATGCGCTCATAAAGTGCAAACGGTCTTTACGCGGGAGTGATTCAATAAGATGGTTGACGACAGTGATCATGGTGGCCCTGCGATACTTTCAGTGTCCCTCAATCAAAAAGGGTAAATTCGAAGTTTCCCGCTGTCGAATGCAGTGTGGTCGGTAGCCCACTCTAAATGACTTGGCAGGCAAGTACAGTGCGCCAACGCACAGACGAATCTGTATCGACAACTTATGCTGCCTGTCTTTACGCGCTGTCAGTCGGGAATACTTGGATGCATTTTTGAATAGTGCGTGTTAACCAAAAACAGACGAATTCAACATTTTGGAAATCAGTATGTGTAGAACATTAAAAAACGTACTTGCGATAATTGCTATCGCAATGGGCGCGCAAGCGTCAGCACAAGTCATATTTTATGAAAACGAAGGCTACACGGGCCGCAGTTTCAACACGCAGGGGCAAGTCGCCAATCTTCAGGAGTTTGGTTTCAATGACCGAGCGTCTTCCGTAGCGGTGCTGCGTGATCTTTGGGAAGTTTGCGAAGATGCACGGTACAGAGGTAGGTGCACCGTGCTACGCCCCGGACGCTACCCGTCACTTTCGGCCATGGGTTTAAACAACAGCGCTTCATCGGTACGTTCTGTGAATCGGAATACACGTATCCATAGCGACCGTTATGCGCCTCCCACAGAACCTATATACGATAATCACCGGCGCCAAAACGAACGTGTGTATGAAGCTAACGTTACCACTTTGCACGCAGTGGTGGGGCCACCTGACCGCAGATGCTGGATCGAGCGAGAGCAAGCTATTCAAGAGCGCGGTGACCACAGTATTCCATCCGCTATGGTGGGTGCGCTAATAGGTGGTGTTTTGAGCCACCAAATCGGCAAAAGACAGCCATTAGACCGAACTGTGGAGAAGTGCACCACTGGGCCAAGCAGAGGCGTTCCACGGTATTGGGACGTGACCTATACCTTCCGGGGTATCGAGCACCACATTCAAACTGCAATTCCTCCAGGCGCAACTGTCACCGTGAATCGGCGTGGCGAGCCCAGGGCTTAACGCGGCAGTTAGCCAGCAACTTTATCCGGCAGCAATCTGTCGTACTCCTTCTTCACCACGGCGTAGCACTCGCAACTGCGTTTTTCCAGGCCTTTGCGGTCTAGCACCGTGATATGTCCTCGGACATAGCTGATCAGACCCAGCTTTTGCAGTTTTAATGCCCCTTCTGTGACGCCTTCACGTCTTACACCCAGCATATTGGCTATCAACTCTTGCGTCATTACCAGCTCACTGCCTTGTAATCGATCCATACTGAGTAACAGCCAGCGGCATAGCTGCTGGTCCAGTGTGTGATGGCGGTTGCACACTGCGGTCTGGGTCATCTGCGTAATCAATGCCTGCGTGTAGCGAAGTAGCAAATGCAGTACGGGACCTGCTCTGTCAAATTCCATTTTCATTGCGCCGGCATCCAGCCTATAGCCCGCGCCAGCGCTTTGTACGACCGCGCGACTGGGTGTGGAGCCGCCCCCCATGAACAGTGAGATACCCACAACTCCCTCATTGCCAACGACAGCCAGTTCAGCCGATGCGCCGCTTTGTGTGACGTACAGCATGGAGACGATAGAGGTGGTGGGAAAGTACACATAGTGCATGGTCGTTCCCGACTCATACAGCACCTGACCCAAGGGCATATCCACCAGCTGCAGCCTGGGATGCCATCGGAGCCACTCCGGCTCTGGCAATGCTGCCAGAAGATGGTTATTTCTGGGGCCGACTGATTTTATGCTGTAGCGTGCGTCCATCCAAACTCTCCTTACCAAGATTTCGACAGTCAAAATCGCGTCAATTTGGCTTAGCGCCTAAGTATAGGGAGCTATCGATGCCTGTATGTGCGCTATAGAACATAGCGGCGCCAAAGATAGTACGAGGCACAGTTTATATCTATGCAATGTAGATTTCAAGCCCCAGCCTCGGCTGTATATGTAAAACAGCGCAACAGGCCGCTTGTGTGAATTGAGTTCAGTTAAGTTCGCCATCGCACAGACGCACATTGACTAAGACCCTATCCTGAGATCGTTTACACGTTGTGAATTCAAAAACACCCACGACATATCTCTTGAGGGTCGCGTGCAAATGGCAACCCGCATGGATTAATCTTTTCACGTTGGAGATGAATATGAGCCAATTTTTTAAAACGGCATTAGCGGTAGTCGCTATTGCAATTGCCAATCAAGTCGCGGCACAAGTGGTGTTCTACGAAAACGAAGGCTACTCTGGCCGGACATTCACCACTGACAGACAGGTTCGAAATTTTCAGGAATATGGGTTTAATGATCGAGCGTCTTCAGTGGTCGTGATGAGTGACCGTTGGGAGGTTTGCGAAGATGCCCGTTTCGGTGGCCGCTGCGCTGTGTTGCGCCCGGGACGGTACCCTTCTCTTGCGGCAATGGGTTTGAATGACCGGGTCTCGTCAGTGCGCACCGTAAGTCGCAATGCCCGGATAGACGACGACCGTTATGCACCGCCTACAGCGCCAGTCTACGACAACCGCAGGCGCAATAATGAGAGACTGTTCGAAGCAAATGTCACCTCAGCACGTGCAGTGGTAGGGCCGCCAGAGCGGCGATGCTGGATGGAGCGTGAACAGATAATGCAGGATCGTGGCAGCAACAATAGCAACGTGCCAGGGGCCATTGTGGGGGCCATCATCGGCGGTGTATTAGGCCACCAAGTCGGCGGTGGCCGGGGACAGGACATTGCCACTGCTGGCGGCGCGGTAGGTGGCGCGGTGGTGGGTTCCAATGTGGGCCGTGATGGGCGTAGACAGCAGCCGTACGAGCAGAATGTTGAACGCTGCGTGACTGAGCCAAGCAGAGCGCCGCCAGAATACTGGGACGTGACTTACAACTTTAGAGGCATCGAGCATCGCATACAGATGACTACCCAACCGGGTGCAACCATCATCGTTAACAGACAAGGCGAACCTAGAGCCTAGCAGAGAGTGCGATGTAAGGGAGATGGAAAAAACCAAGTTCCCGTTGACCGATCCTCTCTGCCGCCCTTATTTTGGGTCCGTGTGATTTGCCGTGGGTTGCGCCGTGGTGGGGACATCAGGGGGCGGACTGCCTCACCTTGACCCGCGCATCCAGATGCCTCTGCTGGTCTGGGTTGGCGGCTTGCTAGAAAACATCGTTACTCACTAAATAGTAGCACTCTGTCTATGCAGGGCAGTGGGGTACATGGGTAAAAGTTAAAAATAGGCATCCTGTACCTTGGCTAGCCGCTGTTTGCCGAAAACCAGCCAGAAAGGCTTCCTGCAGCGCATTTTTAAAACGAATAGCACTCTCTATTTCATAGCTCTTCCCGCTTTATTCTAGAGGGCTACAGGCGGATATCTATCTAAACTAGCGGCGTTCCAAGCAGCAAATTCACGGTTTTCGGCCGATTCAAAAACCGCCAGAGGCTTCGCAACGCTCCAAACCGTACCGCGCGACAAAATATGGGCGTTACCCTGTGTACCCCACTGGCCTGCTTAGACGAAGTGCTACTGTTTGAGGAGTAAGTGGTTTTCCAAGCGACCCATTCGCAGGCGGGGGCTGTGAGGGTTGTGCGGGTGAAGCTGGGCGCGGGGGAGGGTCTGGTGCGAGGCAAAGTCCGCAAAAGGGGTCAGAGCAAAATTTCGTTGGGGCGTTGCGCGCTCCGAACAGAGGGTCTTCCTGAATTTTGATCTGACC
>JAYVGI010000378.1:0-14960 GCA_043772355.1 Polaromonas sp. | reverse complement strand
TCTGCCATCCAATCGTTGGTTTGGTGCAGGGCATGGTTAGGGTAGCAGCTACAAGGCCAATGGCACAGGGGCATGGCGGTAGATGCGCAGCCTTTGCAGGGATGGATGTTCAGATCGTATTCCGAGGTCAGTAAGCTGAGGTCGAGCACATCGGGTTGAACATCACACAGCGCTAGCGTGTCGCGCGCAAGTTCAAGCAGCCGAAATGTTTTGGACATTTCCCCCGGGCAAGTGCCATCGTTGCGTGCGCTACCGCAAACGAGCAATACCTTGGAGGGGCTGGCCGGGTCAGCCCATGCCAGCTGCGCATCGCCAATACGTTTTTTGGTCGCAATCCACTCTGTAGACAGATCGTAGTCTGGGTTGGCATAGCCAAGACCTGCCTTTTGCGTAAAGGGCGCTTTGCGGCCTTCGGTATAGGCCTGCCATGCAATCTCCTCCAGGCGTGCAATGGACTGGTCTTCGCCGCGATAGGCAGGGTCTACGAAAGACGCCAAGAACCGTGCGTTGAACTGCACACGTGTCATCGGGGTGGGTGCTTGGCCTGTGCGAATGTCGGTCATGGAGGTCTTACCAAAATAGTTGAAGAGGTGGGACAAAAGAAAAATACTAATTTTTTCCTCGCGCATCCGTCTGTGCGTTGCCCAACATAACCACATTTTTAACGAAGATGGAAAGGGTGTTTTCCTACAAGCTATGTCGTCGCCCACTGACACTGCCGTACCCGCATCGGGTTCATGATCAGAGCACTCCACTTATACCAAAGCTCTTTATGAAAATCGATCCACAACACAGTCCAGAGCTGATTCAGCTTGGTGAACTCATTGAAGATATGTCTGTGGCAATGCTCACTACGGCAGACGATGATGGCGCATTAATGAGCCGCCCGATGGCGCCGCAAGAAATGGATGGCGACGGCGCGATCTGGTTTTTTACAGAAAAAAATTCTGCTAAAACCCAGCACTTGGAAACTGCAAACCTCAGCTTCATCCATGCTGACCATGGCACCTACGTGTCCATATCAGGCCACGGTGTGATGCACACCAACCGCGAGCACATCCAGCGTTTATGGACGCCGTTTGCCAAACCCTGGTTTCCAGATGGCCCGAATTCACCCAACCTTGCATTGTTGAAGTTTGTACCCAATGCCGCAGAGTATTGGGATGCACCCCACAGCAAGATGGTGCGCATGTTTGCTATCGCGGCGTCGATCGTGTCGGGCAAACCTGTGGGCATGGGTGAGCACGACACGTTGACCAAACTGTCCTGACTTTAAGTGCACGGTAGCCAACCATGAAAACAACCCACAGTACCCCTCTTGCCATAGCGATGCTCGCCGCTTTGGCCTGGACACTGTTAACTACCGGGTGTAAGGACTACTCCTATTTTGCACCTGTACCTGTAGCAGCACCTCTACAAGTACCCGTCGCTGCATCCACCACAACGTTCACCCCACTCTCCAGCCCGATTGGCATGGTACCAGCCGGGCCGACCAAAGAGGCACCGGCCACCACGTCACCAGTGAAATCTGAAATGAGCAAAGCTGACCAGTCGGCGGCCATGCCGCTGCCCGGGCAGGCAAATGACCACTCTGTCATGTTGCCCAACTGGACCCAAAAGTCCAAAAACCCCCCTTGATTTTCTTAACCCGGTAAAGGACCTATATGAACCGCTTATTAGCTATTTCAACAGTATTCGCAACCCTGTTCCTCGCAGCCTGCGAAAAACCGGTGGTGGTGAACGTACCCTCACCGCCCGTCAGCGTGCCTGGCCCCATGGGCCCACAAGGCGCTCCAGGCAATCAGGGTAACCAAGGCAACACCGGAATTACCGGCAACACCGGCAACACCGGCAACACCGGCGCTACTGGAAAAACGGGCGACGCTTCCACCATCATTGTGATTCCACCTGCTTCTACACCCACCAACTAAGCCAACCGGCATTTAATGTAAGGAGATCATCATGAGCTTAGGTACCATTCTTTTGATCATCTTGATTTTGCTGCTGATAGGCGTATTCCCCAGCTGGCCGCACAGCAAGGGCTGGGGCTACGGCCCCAGTGGCGGGCTAGGGCTGGTCGTTGTCATCATCATCATTTTGCTGCTGATGGGCAAAATTTGATGCGCGCAGCCGGCGACGCCATCAGGCTGCGCGAAAGGTGTGAAAGGTTCACGATGGCCAGTTTTACCGCTTTGCTTCTAGCGGCCTGCGGCGATACCGCTTTGCTGCAGGTGTCCGCAGGCACAGGCCCACAACCCACGCTTCCGGCTGCCAAGCGCACCCTGATTCCCACGGTGAACATTGCGCCTGCCGTGGGCTGGCCTACAGGCACAACGCCTGTGGCGGCACCTGGTACCCGGGTAGTCGCCTTCGCAAGCGGTCTAGACCATCCCCGTTGGTTACTGACACTGCCCAATGGGGATGTACTTATCGCTGAGACCAATGCACCGCCTAAACCTGACGATGCAAAAGGCATCAAAGGCTGGGTGATGGGTATGGTGATGAAAAGAGCTGGCGCCAAGACACCCAGCGCCAACCGCATTACCTTGTTACGCGACGCAGATGGAGACGGAGTCGCAGACCTCAAAACCGTGTTTCTGGATGGCCTGAATTCACCCTTTGGCATGGCCTTGGTGGGCGGCGACCTGTACGTAGCCAACTCTGACGCTGTGGTGCGATTCCCCTATGCGCCGGGCCAGACGCGCATCACCGCACCCGGTACCGTGCTGACGACGCTGCCGGCAGGCCCTATCAACCACCATTGGACTAAAAACATCATCGCCAGCCTGGACGGTCGCAGGTTGTACGTGACCGTTGGCTCCAATAGCAATGTGGCCGAGCGTGGCATGGCCGCAGAATTTGAACGCGCCGCCATTTGGGAAGTGGACATCCAAAGCGGCGCACACCGTGTGTTTGCCTCTGGGCTGCGTAACCCTAACGGCATGGCCTGGGAGCCCCAAAGCGCAGCATTGTGGACGGTAGTGAACGAGCGCGATGAACTGGGCAGCGATTTGGTGCCAGACTATTTGACATCCGTGCGGGATGGCGCTTTTTACGGTTGGCCATATAGCTATTATGGGCAACACGTGGATGATCGAGTCAAACCACAACGTCCTGAATTGGTGGCGAAAGCGGTTGTCCCAGATTACGCCTTGGGCCCGCACACTGCGCCACTGGGGTTGGTGTCTTCCATCGGAACTACATTGCCCGCTGCTTTCGCCAGTGGCATGTTTATTGGGCAGCATGGCTCGTGGAATCGCCGCCCGCACAGTGGCTACAAGGTGATCTTTGTGCCCTTCGAAGGCAGCAAACCTGTCAATAGCGCTCCTATTGATGTGTTGACCGGCTTTCTTAGCCCCGAGGGCAATGCATACGGTCGCCCAGTAGGTGTCGCCATCGACAAGAAGGGTGCACTGCTGGTGGCGGACGACGTAGGCAACGTGATTTGGCGTGTGACAGCCGTCGCTGCCAACAAAACATAATCGACGGGGGTTGAATGGCCCACCGGCGTTGGATATTTGGCTTGTATTTATGCCTGCTTTGTACAGTAGGTTGCGCTAGCTTACCGGACATAGCGCCCGGTGCTGCGCCCAGTTCAACCATACCTGTCAATCTGGAGGGAGCGCGCGGCCCGCTCTCGCCCACTCAAAGCAAGGTGATCCTGGATCGGCTAAGGAGCAGCAGCCCAGACAGCAACATCTTTGATCGCCATCTAGCGCTGGAAGAGGCGATGACTGGTAGTCCGCTCAACACGGGCAATAAGGTGCAGTTGCTTCTGGACGGCCCCGCCACCTACGAGGCGATGCTGTCCGCTATTGCCAGCGCCAAAGACCATGTCAATATGGAAACCTACATCATGGACGACGATGACGTAGGCCGAAATTTCGCCAAGGCATTGGTGGACAAGCAAATGCAGGGTGTGCAGGTCAATCTTATCCGTGACAGCGTGGGTACTTTGGGAACTCCCTCAGAGTTTTTTCAAGCACTCATTGACAAAGGCATCAAGGTCGTCGAATTCAATCCCATCAATCCGCTCGTGGCGGGCACGGCATGGTCACCCAATCGGCGTGACCACCGCAAGCTGTTGATAGTCGATGGCAGCAAGGCGTTTTTGGGTGGGATCAATATCAGCAGTGTCTATTCGAGTGGCTCGTTTGGCAAGGGTGCGCGTAACCGTAAAGATGGGACTTTGGCCTGGCGGGATACCGACCTGCAATTGGAAGGCCCTGTAGTGGCTGAGCTGCAAAAACTCTTTCTGGGAACGTGGGAAAAGCAAAAGGGCGGGCCACTGCCTCAAAGAAATTACTTTCCACCCGCCAAAAGTGTGGGTCAAACGGTGGTGCGCGCCATAGGCAGCACGCCCGACGAACCCTATAGCCAAATTTACGCAGCGCTGTTGTCCGCCATAGGCAACGCCGAGACCAGCGTCTACCTCACCAACGCCTATTTCGCACCAGACCCTCAGTTGCTGGCCGCATTGGCGGCGGCTGTTGCCCGCGGTGTGGATGTGAAACTGATCCTGCCCAGTCAAACCGATTCATGGTTGGTATTTCATGCAGGACGCGGCTACTACACCCGGCTACTGAAGGCAGGGATCAAAATTTTCCAACTTAAAGGTGCCATCTTGCATTCCAAGACTGCGCTGATTGATGGCGTGTGGGCGACTGTGGGATCCACCAATCTCGACTGGCGCAGCTTTTTGCATAACCAGGAGCTGGATGCTGTGGTGCTGGGTGCAGAGTTTGGAAGCCGAGTGCAAGCCATGTTTGACAGAGACTTGGCTTCGTCGGATGAGGTCTTGCTAGCGCAATGGGAGCGCCGTACTTTAGACTTGCGCTTTAAAGAATTTTTCGCCCGCATGTGGGAATACTGGCTTTGAGAAAATCATGATGAAATTTATAGCTGCTTACCTCACTACCGCCGTAGTGATGATTGTCATTGACCTGGTTTGGTTGGGGGTGATAGCCAAACCACTGTACCAGCAGGGTATTGGCCACTTGATGGCGGAGCAACCCAATATCGCTGCCGCTGTCGTTTTCTATGCGCTGTTTCCCGTGGGTTTGATGGTGTTTGCCATCACACCGCAAGCGGCCATGGAAGGGTGGCAAAAATCAGCCATGCTGGGTGCCATGTTTGGTTTTTTTACGTATGCGACCTACGATCTAACCAACTTGGCAACCCTGAAGAACTACCCCGCAAGCCTGGCTCTGATCGACATGTTCTGGGGCACATTGGTCAGCGCCACCGCAGCCGTTGCAGGCAAGCTGGTGTTTGATAGATTTCTGAATACCTAACAGGGCCTTGATAACGATGCAGAATGGGCAAATGGCGCGGCGCGTTGCGCTGCTACCGACTCGGCCACACCATGGCCTCTGGCACAACCCAACGGTCGAAATCTGCCGCAGAAACACCGCCTTGGCTCAACGCTGCCTGTCTCAGGCTGCAACCGTTGGCGTGGGCATGCTTGGCGATTTGTGCCGCGCGGTCGTAGCCGATGTGCGGCGAAAGCGCCGTCACCAGCATCAGCGATCGGCTCAGTAGCTCAGCGGTTCGCTGCGCGTCCACTTCGATGCCTTCGACGCAATGCACTGCGAAGCTCGCCATGGCGTCGCTCAATAGCGTCAAACTGTCGAGTACGTCATAGGCGATCAAGGGCTTGTACACATTCAGCTCAAAGTGGCCCTGGCTGGCCGCAATGCCGATGGCCACATCGTGTCCCATCACCTGGGCGCACACCATGGTCAGCGCTTCAACTTGGGTGGGGTTCACTTTACCCGGCATGATGGACGAGCCTGGCTCGTTGGCCGGCAGGCGCAGCTCACCGATGCCGGCGCGCGGACCGCTGCCCATCAAGCGGATGTCCCCCGCGATCTTGGTCAGCGCCACCGCCAAGGTTTTGAGCGCGCCGTGCAGAATGACCAGTGGCTCGTGGCCGGCCATGGCTGCGAACAGGTTCGGCGCGACGACGAAGGGCTCGCCCAGGCGATCTGCCAGCACCTGCGCCACGCGCCTACCAAACTCCGGGTGCGTGTTCATGCCGGTGCCGACCGCCGTGCCGCCGATGGCCAGGGCGTGCACTGCCGGCAAGGCGTGCCGCAGCGCCGCCTCGGCCAAGGCCAGCTGCGCCTCGTAGCCGCCAAACTCCTGCCCCAGTGCGACAGGCGTGGCGTCTTGCAGGTGGGTGCGCCCAATCTTGACCGTGCCCGCAAACTCCGTTGCCTTGGCCGCAAGCGCCGCGCGCAGCCGCGCCAGCGACTTGCGCAAGGGCCGCATCATCAACACCACAGCTACATGCATGGCGGTCGGGAACACGTCGTTGGAGGACTGGCCTTGGTTCACGTCGTCATTGGGGTGGACTTTTTGGCCGTCGTTCGCAAGCGTTGCGAGGTGGGCAAGCACCTCGTTCACGTTCATATTGCTTTGCGTCCCCGAACCGGTTTGCCAAACGGACAGTGGAAACGCGCTATCGAACTCGCCCGCAGCCACACGCGCCGCCGCCATCGCAATGGCTCGCGCCTTGTCGGGAGCCAGAAGACCGAGCTGCCCGTTGACTTCAGCTGCGGCGCGCTTGATCTGTGCCAGCGCGTGGATGATTTCGATGGGCATGCGTTGTTTGCCAATGGCAAAGAACTGCCGACTGCGTTCGGTTTGTGCCGCCCACAGCGCATCAGCGGGCACTTCGATGGTGCCGAAGCTGTCGGATTCGGTGCGGGTCATGGTGCGTACGATGCCTTCTATCAGAGGGAGCATCGCCGATTCTGGGCGGGCGCTCTACGCCGGTCTGTTCGCTGTCGCACAGACGCGCCCGCCATCGCGGATTTACGATGCCGCGCCAGTTCCCGGCGCGAGTCGCGTGCCCACCCCATCATCAAGTCACTCAGGAGAACCACACCATGCCATCCTCCAACCTGCCTGCCAAGAGCGCACCCGCCGACGGGGATATGGCCACGCAGGCCCGCCCCGGCCATGGCATCCCGTCGCAGGACCCCAATCCCGCTGCGCAGACTCTGCTGGCAGGCGGCGGCATGTTGGCCGGTGTGGCCGCGGGCACAGCTATTGGTGCCATGGTAGCTGGCCCTGTGGGCGTGGTGGCAGGCGCTGCGCTGGGGGCGTTGTCCGGCGCACTGGGCGGTGCGGCTGTGGGAGCCAACGTGAATCTGGACAATTCGAGCAGCGGTGGCGCAGCGCCAGCCGTCGCCGTGCGACTACACATCGAAGACAGCGGTGGCAGTGGCCGCGCTGTGGTGTTGATCCATGGCTGGCCGCTGTCGGCCCAGGCTTGGGAGCCGCAGGTGTCGGCATTGCGTGGAGCCGGTTATCGCGTGGTGGCCTATGACCGCAGGGGCTTTGGCCGCTCGGACAAGCCGGAATCAGGCTATAGCTACGACGTGCTGGCCGACGACTTGCAGCGTGTGCTGGATCAGTGCGAACTGCAGAACGTGACACTGGTAGGCTTTTCGATGGGCGGGGGCGAGGTGGCGCGCTATGTCACGCGTTACGGCGAATCGCGGCTGCGCAGCGTGGTGTTTGCCGCGGCGGTGCCGCCCTTCCTGATGAAGACGGCCGACAACCCCGACGGCCTGCTCACGCCCGAGAAGGCGCAACAAAAGAAGGCTGCGTTCGAGCAAGACCGTGCTGCCTACTTCGATGAATTCACCAGGAATTTTTTTTCGGCCCATGGTGCGCTGCGGGTCACCGAGGCACAGCGAAGCGCGGCCATTGCGCTGTGCCAACAGTCGGCGCAGCATGCGGCGCTGGCGTGCATGGACGCGTTTGCCACCACCGACTTCCGGGAAGACCTGAAAAAGGTGACCGTGCCTACCTTGGTGGTGCACGGCGACGCAGACGCGATCGTGCCCATCGAAGGCTCGGGCCAGCGCACCCATCGCGCCATCGCCCACAGCAAGCTGGTGACGGTCAAGGGTGCGCCGCACGGGTTGAACCTGTCACACACCACAGCGTTCAATGAAGTGTTGCTGGATTTCCTGTCGCAGTGACCACAGCGGGCGTCAACAGAATGCGTGCCCAAGTGGAGCGTCGAAAAGCGCTATGTGCGCTAACGCACCGAAAAGTTATTCGATAGTGAAGATGATCTGGTTTGCGGTTGTGCGGTGGTGACCGTGATTTTCCATCCACCAGCTAGATCAAGGAATTTCGCCATGAGCCATCACATAGACCAAAACGCCAAAAACTGCATCGACACCTGCAACCATTGCGCCACGGAGTGCGGCAACTGCTTCTCGCACATGGTCGGCAAGGACAGCGTCAATGCGTGTCCGGCATGTTGCATTGAATGTGCGGCGATGTGCCGCTTGTGTGCCGACGCTATCGCCCGCAACAGCCCATTTGCCAAGCAACTTTGCAATCTGTGCGCGGACATTTGCGACTGGTGCGCCAAAGAGTGTGGCGCACACGACATGGATCACTGCAAGCGCTGCGCGCAGGCTTGTCGCGATTGCGCCGCAGCATGCCGCAAAATGAGCTCGTGATCGCGCCGCCAACCAGCGCGCCCGCCCAGCCCGTAAGCCCGCCAGCAAAGCCCGGCGCGCCTGCGCCTGCAGTGCCCGCGCAGGACGAAAAAAAAGGTACGCCTCGCAGCCTGCGTAGCTGGTTGTTGATCGCCCTGGGTGTGGTGCTGGCAGTAGCCGCTGGGTTGTATTTGCTGCGCAATGTGCTGCTGGGCACGCCCACCCCGGTGTATGCCGCCACCAGCGGGCAGCTGGTGCAAACCGTGGTGGCCAGTGGTCGGGTGGTCTCGCCGCAGCGGGTGATGGTGGCGCTGCAAGGCCCGGGCCGGGTGTTGCGCGTGGCGGTGGCCGAAGGCCAAACCGTGGAGCGAGGGCAACTGCTGATTGAGCTGGACAACAGCGACGCCCGCGCCAGCCTGGCCCAAGCGCGAGCCGGAGTCGGCCAAGCCCAGGCCCGTGTGCGGCAACTGCGCGAGTTGGGCCAGCCGGTGGCAGCGCAAGCGCTGGCGCAGGCCCAAGCTACGGCGCTGCTAGCGCGCAAGGCGCTGGCGCGCAACCGGGAGCTGATGGCGCAAGGCTTTATCAGCCAGGCCGCGCTGGACGACGCGCAGCGCGCGGTGGCTGTGGCCGACAGCCAGGTGGCCAGCGCCCAAGCACAAGCAGCAACCAATACACCGAGCGGCAGCGACGCCGCGCTGGCCCATGCCGCGCTGGCCCAGGCGGTAGCGGGGCAACAACTGGCTAGCGTCAAACTGGCGCAAGGGCAGGTGCTGGCACCCAGCGGCGGCGTGTTGATCTCGCGCGATGTGGAGGTGGGCGACATCGTGCAACCGGGCAAGGCGTTGATGGTGTTGGCAGCAAGCGGGCACACCCAGGTGCTGGTGCAGATTGATGAAAAGAATCTGTCAAAAATCGCACTGGGACAAAAAGCCCTGGGCTCGGCTGACGCGTTTGCCAGCCAACGATTTGATGCGGTGGTGGTCTACATCAACCCTGGCGTGGACGCTGCACGCGGCTCGGTGGATGTCAAGCTGAATGTGAACCAACCGCCTGCGTATTTGCGCCAGGACATGACGGTATCGATTGACATTGAAACCGCCCGCCGCACAGCCAGCGTAGTGGTGCCCACCAGCACCCTCAATGACGCAGCAAGCGACCAACCTTGGGTGCTGGTGGTACGGGAAAAACGCGCCGTCAAGCAGTTTGTCACGCTGGGCCTGCGCGGTGACAGGCGGGTGGAGGTGCTTACCGGCATCGCCGCAGGCGAGGGTGTGGTGCCAGTGTCTAAAACGGGAGTGAAAGCAGGTCAGCGTGTGCGCGTCACCGTGACGCCTGAGCCGCCGCCGAGCGCGCAGGCTAGCGCCAAAGCCGGGCCGCCGATGCGCTGAAGCCATGAACCCGCTGCTACCTTTTGAGTGGGTGCTGGCCACCCGATTTTTGCGCGAAGGCTTGCTGCAAACGCTGTTCATCGTCGCCGGCGTGGCGCTGGGCGTGTCGGTGATTGTGTTTATGTCGGCGTTGCTTACCGGGCTGCAAGCCAGCATTTTCAGTACGCTGCTGGACTATCAGGCGCAAATCGTCATCAAGTCGCCCGACGAAGCGCCGCGCAGCTTGCGGCAAGAGCCAGGCACTGAATTTGCCGCGACGGTGCAGCCAGGCGCGCAGCGCGAGCGGTCACTGGACCAGTGGCAAAAGGTGCGCGACACGACACAATCCACTCCCGGTGTGGTGGTGGTGACACCGGTGATCGAGGGGGCGGCATTTATCGTCCGTGGCGATGCCAATATCGGTGTCGGCGTGCGCGGTATCGAGCCAGAAAGCTATTTGCGGCTGATCGCGCTGAAAGAAAAAATCATTGCAGGCGATGCCAATCTGAGCAGCACCGACGTGCTGATTGGCAGCGACCTGGCCAAAGATTTGGGCCTCTCTGTCGGCGACAAGCTGAACTTGAAGGCCGCCTTAGGCGTCTCCATTGTGTTGTTTGTATCGGGCATTTTTGACTTCGGTAACCGAGGTCAGAACTCCGGTGCCGTCTATGTGGCGCTGCGCACCGCCCAAAGCCTTTTGGGCTTGCCTGGCGGTGTGACCAGCTTATGGGTTAAGGTGGCGGTACCGTTTGAGGCTGAGACCACTGCGCAGCAAATTGCAGCGCAACCAGGGATCAAAGTGGAAAGCTGGATTGAAACCAATGCCGAATTCTTTAAGGCGCTGTCAGGTCAAACTATGTCTTTCTTTGTGATCCGTTTGTTTGTCGGCTTGACGGCTGCTCTGGGCATTGCCAGCGTCCTGGTGGTTTCGGTGGTGCAAAAGTCCAAAGAGATTGGAATTTTGCGAGCCACAGGCACCACGCGTGGTCAGATACTGGGCGTTTTTTTACTGCAAGGCGCTATTTTGGGCTTGTTGGGTTCGCTGTTTGGCTCGTTCATGGGATGGCTTTTTCTGGTGGCTTGGCGCGGCTTTGCCGTCAACGATGATGGCGTGCCATTCTTCGTGCTTGAAGCGGGGCCTAGCCTGTATCTGTACGTGGCTGCGGGTGCCACGCTGGTAGGCACTCTGTCCGCCTTATTCCCAGCCCAGCGCGCCGCCCGGCTCGACCCAGCGGTGGCCATCCGTGGCTGACAAACAAGCGCCACCACCGGATGGGCCCACGTTGCGGTTGGAGGGCATTCACAAGTCGTACGACACGGGCACCGCACATGAGACTGAGGTTCTGCACGGCATTGATTTGAGTTTGGCACGCGGCGAATTTGCGGCTCTGATTGGGCCATCAGGCTCAGGCAAAAGCACCCTGCTCAACATCATTGGCCTGCTGGACAAACCGAGTGCAGGCAAGCTGTTTTTAACCGGGCAAGAAGCTGAAAACTTGCCCGACAAAGTGTTGACCCGTTTGAGGGGTGATGCCATCGGCTTTGTATTTCAGTTCCACAACTTGCTACCAGCCTTTACGGCCGTCGAGAACGTCATGCTGCCGCTGCTGGCCATGCGCGGCAAGCCAGACCAGGAGATGCGCAAGCGCGCTGAAGATTTGATCGACAAGGTGGGCTTAAAACCTTGGGGACACCATCTGGCCAATGATTTATCAGGAGGCCAGCAGCAGCGCGTAGCGATTGCGCGGGCGCTGGTGATGCAGCCCGCACTGGTGCTGGCCGATGAGCCGACTGGCAACCTGGACACGCAGTCGGCAGATACGATTTTTGATTTGATGCGCAGCGTGAGCCGAACCAGTGGCACCACATTTTTAATCGTTACCCACGACCCGCGCCTGGCCAAGCGCTGTGACAGGATTATTGAGCTGGTAGATGGGCGGATAGATTCAGACAAACCCAATGCGGCCACGCACAGTGATTTCAGTCGCCTTTAGCGCTTGTATGTCATGATTACCAGCGCGTTTTACTTTGACTTCATCAAGTTAGCGCTTTACATAGCCTTCGGCTATCTGGCGATCAAGGCCTACGCGCAGCACGCCCAGATCGGCTGGCGTTCGTTGTTTGCGGCCAAGCGCTTTGCTGTGTTGGCACTCATCACACTTCTGGTCGTTGGCATCAAAATATTTGAAGATGTGATTGCCAAAGAATCCGGCCCGGTCGATACGGCGGTCCTATGGTTTATCAGGCAAAACATGCCGCCCGCGATGATGGGATTTTTCCAGATGGTCACGCTCAGCGGGGTAGGAGTTTTTTTGACACCAGGCACAGTGTTGCTGGCTGCGATTTTCTTCATCTTCAAGCAAAGACGTCAAGCCATACTGCTGTCGGCTTCCATGGTCTGCGCTATGCTTTTGACTTATGGGTTGAAAACCTTGATCGGCCGCAGCCGACCCGAACTGTGGAATACCACTTGGTATTGGGGTTCGAGTTTTCCGAGCGGACACACCTTGAACACGGCAGCGTTCGCAACAGCACTGGCGCTGTGTTTGACACAGATCTGGCCTCCTTCTCGCTATACAACCTTACCTCTGGCGATGGTATGGATTGTTCTGATGGGCCTGTCTCGTCTGGTGTTGGGTGTGCATTGGCCAACCGACGTGTTGGCAGCTATCTGTATGGGTGTGTTCATACCGCTGGCGATCAGCATGATCCTTGATCTAAATCAACAGCGCTTGACCCGTCGCTGATACCGTGAGGCAATGCGTCGGTGCAAGCTAAACCAGTACTTGGAGATCTACCGCACACAGAGCATTGGCTGGGCCGCGCGCTACAGCGCGTGCAACCTTATGTTGCGCCAATCTTGATTCAAAAAATGCCTCCATCAACATCACTCACTCCAGTTGCCCAGCCAGCACCTGCTCCATTGCCTTCGTCAACTGCACCTCAAGGCACGGGGAATCACGTCAAACTTATCGATTTGATCGCTGCGCTGCTTGCGCTGGCCGCCTGGCTGGTTTGCTGGTTCGCTGGTCATCACTGCGGCGCAAACCGCCAGCGTCTGGAACGTCGGCATCAAAACGGCGGCGGCTCAAAACATGGTGGCCATCGGGTTTATTGAAAAGCAGTTTCAAACCACTATCACTTGGGGGTGATGGTTTATCTCAGGCGCACCGTTTTCAGCGCTACTGCCCCGCATCGGTGTGATGGACTGGAAGCCATCGCAAAAAGGATTCCTCTGGGGCACAGTGGTGCTGTTTGCGGTGGGCATTAGTATCGGTACGGCCTTGCTTAAAACCAATGCCGCTGGCTGGCTGGCGAATGTGATTGTGTTGAACCTGGGCCTGCAGCAAGCCAGCGTATTTGCAATTTTGATGTTGTTGTCGCTGTTTTTAATCTTTATTCACCTGTGTGTTGCCAGTGCCACGGCTCTGGCCTCGACCATGGTACTGGTCATCATCAGTGTGCTGCTGGCGGTGAAAGCTGGGCAAACTAGCGGCCCCGGTATCAACCTGATAGGCGCGACCATGCTGCTGCAGTTTGTGGTGAGCTTTGGCTTTATCCTGCCCGTCAAGGCCCCGCAAAACATGATTGCATACGGCACCGACAGCTTCGGTGCGCGCGACTTTGTTCGCACGGGTGTGGTCATCACGCTGGCAGCGTTTGTTTTACTGGCTATTTTCTCGCTCACTTACGGGCTCCGGATGGGCTATATGACCCGCTAGATTCCTTTGAGTTGCCTCCTGTGGCGATTGCGTTGATAAGAGATTGAACCTCATCAGACCCCTACCGCAGCTTGGATCAACCCTTCATTTTTGAAGCTTGATGGTGAGTAAGACAGACGAATCTTCGATCGCTTTAAGCGCATGCAACTGGTTGCCTTGCAGGTGCACCAAGTCGCCAGACTTAAGAGTCAAATTTTCTCCTAGTGCGCGAAACTCGATACACCCTTCAATACACTGCACGGTGATTTCACCGGGAACTTTGTGCTCGCGCATCTCTTTGCCAGCCAGTAACACGATGCGTATCAATTCAAGCTGTGCAGCCTTCAAAAGGGTATGTGTGGTGGTGCTTTGCAAATCAGCGCCCAGCGGCCGCACACCGATGATGGTGCCGGATTCAGAGTGTTGTAATGCCATGGAACTGGACTCTCGCTGTTTAAGTAAATCACTGAGTAAGAATGGATACGCATACTGGGCGAATCAAACCGCATTGTCTGTGCGTTTGCGCACATTGGGGGAATTGAAAGTCACGGGTGAGTGCAGGGGTCCGTAGTACGCATAATAATTTCAAATCACGCTCACGCCTGCTACTGTAGGCGGGCATCGGGCGGGTTAAAAAAGCAAGCGCATCAGGGCACGTATCACATCACTGGGGCGGATTGATTGTCTGCAACTCCTGATTCAGTAGCTGCTCCAGCAAAATTTTAGTGATCTAGAGTTGGATTGGCATAGTAAATCGGTCTATGTGATTTGCCGTGGCTTGCGCCGTGGTGGGGACATCAGCCGACGGGCTACTTGACCTTGATGGGCGCATCCAGATGCATCAGGCGGTCTGGGTTGGCGGGTCACTTGACAACATCATTAGCCATTAAATAGTAGCACTCCATCCAAGCAAATCAATGGGGTAAATGGGTAAAGCATAAAAATAGGGTGCCGTGTACGTAGGGCAGCCACTTTTTGCCGAAAACCGGCCAGACAGGCTTCTTGCAACGCATTTCTGTTCCAGGTGGCACTACTTATTCCATAGCGTCTTCCAATTTACTTTAAAGGGCTGCAGGCATATAGTGATCTAAAAATGGCGGCGCTCCAAGCAGCAAACTCATGCTTCTCAGCCGATGCTCAAGTCGCCAGAGGCTTCGCAACGGCTCCAAACCGTACTGTGCGACAAAATATGGGCTTTACCCTGTGTACCCCACTGGCCTGCATAGACGGAGTGCTACTATTTAAGGAGTTGTCGTATTTCCACGCGGCCCATTCGCAGGCGGGGGCTGTGAGGGTTGTGCGGGTGAAGCTGGGCTCGGGAGAGCGTCTGGTGCGAGGCAAAGTCCGCAAAAGGGGTCAGAGCAAAATTTCGTTGGGGCGTTGCGCGCTCCGAACAGAGGGTCTTCCTGAATTTTGATCTGACC